>NZ_JAVRCP020000002.1:0-419947 GCF_034530675.2 Nostoc sp. DedVER02 | reverse complement strand
TTGATGACTAAATATACCAATCATTCTAGATTCCTGATAAATTCTGGCTCCTGACTCCTGGGTGCTGAATCCTTACGATTTGATATTCTTGAAATTTTCAACTCCTATGTCTCAACTGCAAAGAATTGCGATCGCACCCTCCCAATTTCAACAAGAACAAATTTTGCTCACCAAAGAACAGCAACATTACTTGGGGCGCGTGTTGCGCTTGCGTGAAGGCGATCGCTTTATTGCAATGGATGGTAAGGGAAAATGGTGGTTGGCGCAGCTTGCAGGGGAGCAGGCGGAGGTTTTAGAAGCGCTTTTGGTAGAAACAGAATTACCTGTATCAATTACGTTGATGGTGGCGTTACCCAAAGGCAATGGATTTGATGAAGTGGTACGGTGTTGTACAGAGTTGGGAGTAACTTGTATTGCACCAGTATTGAGCGATCGCACCTTACTTCATCCTAGCCCTCAAAAGCTCGAACGCTGGCGGCGTATCGCTGCGGAAGCCGCCGAACAATCAGAACGCTCTTTTGTACCAACAATTTTAGAGCCTGTTGCTTTTAATACGGGTTTGTCATTAGTCATTAGTCATTTGTCATTTGCAAATAGCCAGCAATATATCTGTGAAGCGCGTGGTGAGTTTCCCCATTTAAAAGATTGCTTACAGCCCAAAGGACAAATGACAAAGGACATAGACGCTTCTGCGGCTTCCCGCAGGGTAGGACAAATGACAATTGTCATTGCTACCGGGCCAGAAGGGGGATGGACAACACAAGAAATTGAGAATGCGATCGCAGTTGGATTTCAACCTGTTTCCCTTGGTCGCCGCATCCTGAGAGCAGTTACAGCCCCAGTAGTAGCATTATCCTTGATTACCGCAAGTTGTGAAGTATAAATGATTTATAGCTCAATACAGTTCAGATAAGACTAAAACACTTGTAGAGACGGCGATTTATCGCGTCTTTGAACTGTATTGATTTATAGCTCGCGCAAAAGTAATTTTGCGCGAGACATCACTCTAGCGTCTATTTATAAGTGATGATTGAGCAAGTTGCGATCGCCTTTGACCATAAAGATTATCAAACAGCTGCTAAATTACTCAAACAGCTGCAAAAAGAATCACCAGACAATCCTTGGGTGCGATTTTATCTTGGGCGGTTGCATGAAGTATCCAAAAAGTATCAGGATGCGGAAAAAGTTTATCGACAACTGCTGCGAGATACGACAAATACCAAAATAGTGGCGCTAGCACGTCAAGGTTTGCGACGACTACAAGAAATTGAGCTTGAAGAAAGACAAAGAGCCATTTCTCAAGCAAAAGCTGAACCTAATAACACCGAACTTGGCGTATTAGTTTTAGAGCCACTCAGTAACGAACTAAAAACAGAAGCTGCTCGAAAATTCGCCCAAATTATGCAGCTAGACCCCTACACTGCAAGGCTAGTACTACCAAGTCGTGGCTGGAGGTTGTACCGCACTGGTCAAGTAGGAGAACTACAATTTTACGGTAAACAGTTACAGCAGGCTGGTATTCCTTGCTTTTGGGCAACAATAGCTCAAATTCAGCAAATCCAAGTTTATCAAGTCAAACATTTTCAAGAATCTACTTCCCAAGCTACTGTTGTTTGCCGTAATGACACAAATCAACTCGGTTCTCTCACCTTTGACTGGTCAGAAGTCACAGCAAAAGTAGTGGGATTATTACCTATTTTTGAACAAGTTGTAGATATTGATGCCCACCGGAAACTGGAATGGAAAACTCAAACACAAGACTATGCTCAGTTTTGTGATTTACACATACCAGGTAGACGTTGCATTCTCCGATTTGATGATAACGGTTATGAATTCCAGCAAGGTTTAGAAATCATTCCCCAAGCTAGCCAAAATACAATCAGAATTAATTGGAATAGTTTATCAAGTTGGATTGACCAGCAAATACCTCAAGTTAAAATCTGGTCAGATTTCACGTCATTTGCAGATACAACGTTAGATCAAACAGAAATGCTGAGTAATATCAAGTCTCATGTCCATTTGTTTCGCAGGGAACAGAGTAATTGGGACTCAGCTTTTCATTTATATAGTGGGCTGGTGTTTGTTAGATAGATAAAACAATTTATGAGCTAATGGCGGTACAGAAATGCTCAGTGGCATTCGTACATCCATCAATCTCTCCTCACCAGCTGAAAGATTACGCAGTGTTGTACTTCTAACCGATGGCTACATTGGTAACGAAAATGAGATAAGCAGCACCCATCTCTGGGCAGTTAGAGGTCATCAGCGTGACTGGCTTGGATGAAACGGCAATTGCTGACTTAATCCAACACTTAGAACAAACAAATTTACCCCCAGGCTTTGGTGGTGAAATTGTCTTTGAGTTTACAGTCAACAAAGGTCGGGTAGCAGGGATAATGTTGGACGAAGAAGCTTCAACCCAAAAAGATGCAGTTGTAGTGGAGGAAATTAAGCGATCGCTCCTACTTTGGAGAGTTCCCCCATCTACAACTGGTAAACTTGTTTTGATATTGCGTATTTACACTTAACTTATCAGTAGTATAGAGACGCGAAATTTCGCGTCTCTGTGATTTAACCAGGGGTTTTAACCTGACGTGCCATGTCTAAGTAAGCGCTCATATTCGCCCCAGGACGACGACGACCATTAGAGCTAGTCGCTGAAGGAGCGAGATATTTAGGCGCAAAGGTAGTTTCTTTTGGCTCCTCTTTGAGGACTTTAGCTGCTGCGGCTTTTTCATTTTTGCCCGGTTCAACTTTAAGACCCTCAGCAGTCTGGACTAGGGTAACATCAGCTGGTTTGGGATTTTTAGCTGATTTTGCCTTATCCTTCTGTGCAGCGGTTTTTGTTCCGTTCAATGAATCTGGCTTGGATTGGGTTGGAGCTTCTGATGCAATTGCTGTCGTTACTTTCTTAGCATTCGATGTAACTGTTTCTGCTACTTTCTTCGCGTTCGATGCTACTTCTTTAGCAACATCTTTGGCAGCATCTTTGGCTTCGTCCAATTCTAAGAAGTAGCCGTTGCTTTTTTTCTTCCCTGGTAACAGCCCAGTTATAAAACTGAGAATACCTGAAAATAACTTTTTGATAAAATCCATTACAATTACTCCTGCCTGTTATTATCTTGGAACTCGACCGTAATTGTTAAAAATTACGAAAAAATGTTACATTTTCTGCTTTGCGTCACCTTGTTTCGGTGACAACCCTTATAGGTTTGTGCTTAATCAACATTGTAGTAAAACTATAGGGCAAATGTTCTTTATGCAAGCACTTGCGACCCTTATACACCGAGAACTAATTATTAAATTTTACTGTAACTAAGAGCAAGATTCTGAAAGCAAGCTTTATAAAAATTAACACTTCTTGGCTTGAAAATTATTGATTAGACAAAAAGCCAGCAGTTTACGTTTAACCAGTAGGAGGAGTGTCATAGACTTTTGGCAAATACCAACAGTACTTGGTTACATTTTCTACAGACTTTATTCAGCCAAATTTGAGAGATGAATACTGAAAATCAGCAGCGCAATCCCGTGCTATTGGTACACGGCATTGACGATACGGGGTTAGTTTTCTATAAAATGGCAGGGCACTTAGCATTACAGGGATGGTCTGTATATTCCCTGGATTTGGTTCCTAATAATGGTGATGTGGGTCTTGATGAATTGGCAAAGCAGGTAGCCGATTATGTTACAGCCACCTTTGCACCAGAACAAACCCTAGATTTAATCGGCTTCAGTATGGGAGGAATTGTCAGCCGTTACTATATCCAGCGATTGGGAGGAATTAAGCGCGTGCAGAGGTTTATCACCATCTCTTCACCCCATCATGGAACCGTAGTTGCTTATGGTTCTAAGCGTCCTGGTTGTGTACAAATGCGCCCCGACAGCATTTTTCTCAAAGATTTAAATTCTGATGCTGCAATATTGGAGCAACTAGATTTTACATCTATCTGGACACCTTATGATTTGATGATTGTCCCAGCCAATAGTTCACAAATGCCCGTAGGAAGCCAAGTAATAGTACCAGTAGCCCTACACCCTTGGATGCTGACCGACTCAAGGAGTTTAGCAGCAGTAAAAGCAGCTTTAACAAAGCCTATTAAGCAGCCCTTCCTTAAGAAAGCATCCAATTAATAGCCACAATGCTTACCACGCTAGCTTTATTCATCTTTAAATTACGAATTACGTTAGCAAGTTAGACGCTCCTACGGACGCTCGTTCCTCTCTACGAGACGCTGCGCGAACGCTATCAAGCGTCATTCCCAATTCCTAATCCCTTAAGTCCTATCCCCAATTTGCGTATGTTCGTAACTCCCAAAAACTGCCTCTGAGTGACGATAATACTTGAATTCCATTAGGTTATAAAAGGGATCTTCTAAAAAGAAAGTGCGATGCTCAAGAGGAGAACCAACAAAGCGATTTTTAGTTTCTTCACGAAAAAGTAGCTGTTGTTGTTGTGCCCTTTTTAATAATTCTTGCCAATCACGCTCTTGGGTAAAAATTAGCCCAAAGTGTCTAGGATAGATACTGTGTTGCGGTATCAAAGGTTCTTTGGTAACATGAGCCACTAATTGATGACCATAGAGATTGAGAATCAGCGCGTGATGGTTTTCACGACCAGGAATGCAGCCCAAGCCATCCACATAATAGGCTTTTGTTTGGGCAATGTCAGTCACAGGGAAAGCAAGATGGAATAAAGTTTGGCTCATAGCTTGTGGAAAAAATGTTAGTAGTTGATGCTGTCTACAATTGATTCTGTTAAGTTTTAATTGTGGTCAAGTTGATCACAGTTTTAATTGACAACAATTTATATCCTTTATCTTTATAACTAAAACTAGCGACTGAGTACCACTTTAACCACTGCACCTTGTAGCTCAGGAATTTGCTCTATATTTATATAATTTACACTTAACTTTTCAGGTGACTCTTCTCACTTATGCAGGTATACTAATTTATGTTTGTATGGGCACACACTCAAGAACGTAGATTTAATTGCTTATAACTTTATTGTGGATAGTGTGTTGGCAACTTAACGCACCATCCATGATGAAATGCTGGGAATCTTTTATTCGAAGAGTCTACCTCACTAAACAAAAGTTTTGTATTTTGTTTAATCCATGTTCTTAAATCAATATTGCAGTGTATATGTAAGACGTTGGTTGTAGTTTTTCATTTAGTTTGAGGGCAATGGAGATACAATTTAATTAATAATACAAACATATTACTTTAGTTAAAGAAGTTTCAGAAATTAAGCACTAAGTATGACAAATTCGTTATTCTGTTGATGTTCAGACAAAATTACTCATGATTAATTGCTGATGTCATCCTTAATTGATTCTGTTAATCCCTGGTTGGTGGCAGTAGTATTAAACACAATTCTATTGGGTTTAGCTTGGATTGCTCCGAAAAAGCTGCTTACCCCTGCTGGATCGTTTCATGCCTGGTTTCTAGCCATCCTAATTTGGGTAACTCTAGGCTGGCAAGGATATGTAGTAGTAATGTTCTATTTTCTGGTTGGTTCTGGCGTTACCCGCATCGGGATGGCGCAAAAAGAGGCTGAAGGAATTGCCGAAAAGCGTTCTGGGGCAAGGGGGCCAGAGAATGTCTGGGGTTCCGCTTTGACAGGCGCGCTATGTGCCTTGGGAGTAGGGATAATCAATTCAGGATTTCTTGTACCTAGTCCCCAATTCCTAGTCCCCAATCCCCAATCCCTATTATTGTTAGCCTATGTAGCGAGTTTCAGTACTAAACTGGCTGATACTACTGCCAGTGAAGTTGGTAAAGCTTATGGTAAAAGTACCTATCTGATTACTACACTCAAACCAGTGCCTCGCGGTACAGAAGGAGCGGTAAGCTTAGAGGGGACTTTAGCTGGGATTGTCGCTTCTGTTGCGATCGCATTTGTTGGTTGGGGAGTTGGTTTAATCGATCTATTAGGTGTCGCTTGGTGTGTACTGGCAGCATTTATTGCCACTAACTTAGAAAGTGTAATAGGCGCAACACTGCAATCTAAGTATACTTGGCTGACCAATGAAGTAGTAAATATTTTTAATACATTAATCGGTGCGATCGCGGCTGTGCTACTTTCCTGGGCATGGGTAAATATCATTTAGATTGAGAATTGGGAATTGGGCATTGGGAATTGGGGATTGGGCAAAACAGTTCCTCTTTTTTGTTAGCGGTAGCGGGGCAGTAGTAGAAAAGATGCAATCTGCTTTGTTACTGCACTACCGATGATATTTTCAATCCTGTTTTGCCCCCGCTAGACTGTAAACATAATCATGGAAAATTATTGTATTTACTAGCTAGATAATTTTTTGACCATTTAGATGTAATTATTTCATGGAAACTTTATCTTCTTTATTCATCAATGACCAAACAATCTATATATGATTTAATTTAAAATTCTTACTAAGTGTTTCACCATTTTTACATAATTAATTCATGGAATCTTTATCATTTTTGACAATTAATGACCAAATAATTTCTATTGAGGAAGCTGTAAAGTACCTGCAAGCCTCTGGAAAATTGGGGCAGTTCATTGGGGATATTCTCCGCCAGTACGTAATTGAGGAAGAAATCCGAACCCGAGACGATATTGAAATTGGTACAGCAATAACCGAACAGGCCATTATTGACTTTAGACTAAAAAATCAACTCACTGACCCCCAAAGTTTTCAAGAATGGTTAAAGACCAATAACACAGATTACGCCACCTTTCACACATCGGTTACTTTTGGTTACAAGTTAGAAAAACTGAAAGCTGTAGTCACGGAATCAAAAATCCAAGAATATTTTATTGAACGCAAAATCTTTTTGGATCGGGTAGTACTTTCTCGGATAGTTGTTGATAATCGAGAATTGGCAGACGAACTCCAAACCCAAATTGAAGAAGGAGGTAGTTTTGAGCAACTAGCTAAAGAATATTCACTTTCAGATGACCGAATTGTGAACGGCATGATGGGAATAGTCAGCCGAGGAAGTATGCCGGATATATTACGGGCAGCTATAGATGTGGCAACTCCTGGACAATTAATAGGCCCAATAGAAATCGTTGGCAAAGACTCTCCCCAAGGAGAAGGACCTTATGGTTTGTTTCGAGTAGAACAATTTCTGCCAGCGTCTTTAGAAGATACTCAACTCAAGCAAGCATTACAAAATGAGTTATTTGAAAAATGGCTAGCAGAGAAAATTCAAAAACTGACAGTCAAGTTACAAGTGAGTTAAAAATTCTGGATAATGAATCTTTACGATTAAAAGTGCTAGCTTCTTTGCCTTGGAGTCAGCCACCACTATGCTGGCTGACTCCCGAACAACAATCCCAATTAGAAAATGAGTGCCAAACTCGTCAGTATCGTTTGGGAGAAAAAATTTGGTCAAACGATGTTGGTCGTTACCAGTTCTTAATTGTGGCTGGAAAAGTTCGCTTACGAGAAGAGGGAGTTGGCAAACCTTTGGCCGCCCTAGATGTGGGGGATTGGTTTGGTGATTTACAAAAAATGTCTGCGGATTTTAAAGCTGTAGCTGCTAGCAAAGAAGTAGTAGTAGTGTATTGGGATTCAGCGTTGTGGGCAGAATTTTCTAACCCACAAATTCGGGAATTTTGGCAAGTCTTACCAGTGGATATGGAGTCCGAGAGGGAGACTTTTTCCTTCTCTTCCAATCCTTCAGTAATATCAGCCTCAGACGGGACTTCTAGCCCTCACAGCCTCCAACCGCAAAAACGACTCCCAGCCGCCAATTTAATCGTCTCAAATTATCCCTTTGTTGCTAGCTGGAACACTGCTGCTGCTTGTTTGACAATGGTGGCGCAACAGCTAGAAAACTCTGTGCAACTGGAATGGGTGCAGCGTCAACTTAGAGGACAACGCCCAAAACAAGTTGTAGAGGCAGGAGAAAAGTTAGGGCTAGTGTTGCGGCGCTTACAAGTGAGTTGGGGTGAGTTGCGACAGCTATCATTTCCAGCTTTACTGTTGTGGAGTTCTGACTCACCCCAAAGTCCATCTTGGGTGGTAGCTTATGGAGTTAAAGGCGATCGCTTAATTATCGCTAACCCTCTAAATCCCGATCGCCTTTGTGAAAGCTTACCACAGTCCATAGTTGAGGCATCTTGGGATGGACGGTTGTGGCAAGTAGAACTCATATCCCAGCAAGAAAAATTTAACCTCAGTTGGTTTACTCCAGCAGTTTGGAAATATAAAGGATTGCTAACAGAGGTATTATTAGCATCTTTTACCTTGCAGCTTTTGGGGTTAACAACACCGCTAATTACCCAAGTCGTCATCGATAAAGTGATGGTGCAGGGGAGTTTGCCGACTCTCGATGTGATGGCGATCGCACTTTTATGCGTAGCCATCTTTGAGTCTGTACTTGGCATCCTGCGACTATTCATCTTTACCCATACAGCCCGTCGTCTGGATTTAAGTTTATCAGCACAGCTATTTCGCCATCTAATGCGTCTGCCTTTGGCTTATTTTGAGTCGCGGCGCGTCGGAGATACAGTAGCACGAGTCCAGGAACTCGAACAAATTCGTCAGTTTCTCACAGGTACAGCATTAACTGTGATTCTAGATAGCATCTTTGCTGTGGTTTACCTAGCATTGATGTTTTACTATAATATCCCCCTTACCTTTGTGGCTTTAGCAGTACTGCCACTGTTTGCGACTTTGACGATAGTTGCAACACCAATTCTGCGTAACTGGCTGAACGAAACCTTTAACCGGAGTGCTGATAGTCAATCCTTTCTAGTAGAGACAATCACCGGCATTCATTCAGTTAAAGCCCATGCAGCAGAACCAGTCACCCGCGATCGCTGGGAAGGCTTATTTGCTCGCTTCATCCGCACTGGTTTTAAAGCTTCTACTACCTCCAATATCAGCAGCAATATCGGTGACTTCCTCACCAATTTTTCCACCATGCTGATTCTTTGGTTTGGAGCCAAATTAGTCATCGAACAAAAGCTCACAATTGGACAACTAGTTGCCTTTCAAATGCTATCTGGCAGAGTTACAGGCCCACTTTTGCGCTTAGTACAGTTATGGCAAACCCTCCAACAAGTGCTACTTTCTGTAGATCGCATCGGTGATATTCTCAACGTCTCCCCAGAAGCCGAACTCGGAACCGGTCTAGTTTTACCACCCCTAAAAGGACAAGTCACCTTCGAGCAAGTATTTTTCCGCTACCGCCCGAACTTCGAAGCAATTCTGCGGGGAATCTCCTTCAATGCCGAACCAGGGCAATTTGTTGGCATTGTCGGACGTAGCGGTTCTGGTAAAAGTACCCTATCTAAACTATTGCAACGCCTCTATCAAATTGAATCAGGACGTATCCTTATTGATGGTTTTGATATTAAAAGTGCCGATTTAGCTTCACTGCGGCAACAAGTTAGTGTAGTTCTCCAAGAAGACTTTTTATTCAACGGTTCCATTTTGGAAAATATCACTCTCGGTAGCCCTGACATTACCTCAGAACAAGTGGTAGAGGCGGCAAGACTAGCAGTAGCCCACGACTTCATCAGTCAATTACCCTACGGTTATGAAACCAATGTCGGTGAACGCGGTACAGCTTTATCTGGCGGACAAAGGCAACGTATTGCCCTAGCAAGGTTATTTCTTTCCCAAGCGCCGATTTTAGTTTTAGATGAAGCTACCAGCGCTTTGGATAGTGAAACTGAACAACAAGTCCTACAAAACCTGCAAAAAGTTTCCGCTAACCGTACCGTGTTTCTCATTGCTCATCGCTTTGCCCCTCTCAAACGCGCAGATTTGATTTTGGTATTAGAGCAAGGCGTAATTGCCGAACGTGGTACTCACTCAGAGTTATTGCAACAAAAGGGTTTGTATTGGTCACTATATCAACGGCAACAAGCAAACATTTAATACCTTTAACAAGCTAGCTTGTGCTTACTTGATGCCTTAAAAATGGTTTAAAGATAGTCTTTGGCGAATGGAGTTATGCTCCATTCGCCTTTTGAATTTCTTAAGTATGCAGAAAACTGTAATCTTACTTGCTAATTACGCGATCTTATAGTTAAGTATATTTGTAGCACCTGTCTTACAAAGAAATGTCTTACGACTCAATTCCTTATATACCAAGGAATTGAGTACTTATTTTGGTGCGAATCTACTTGACTATACGAAGTGAAAGTACTAATGTTTTTTACCAAAGACCGTAACTCTATTAATGAAAATTCTGCAATAAAAGCCAGTCTTGTATCATCAGAAAAATCTAATATTTTTGATAATCCTAATAATGAATCTGGCTCCAGTTTGAGTAGCATAAATAGTTTTAAGAGTAGTGCAAGTAACAAGAATGCTAATCAAGCGATCGCAGCTATTCAACCAGACCTGATAGCACGTACCGTTTCCGCTCCCAGTTCTGCCGCAGCTGGCAGTACCATTCAATTAAGCTATCAAATTGAGAACCAAGGTAATGCCAGTGCTGGTTATAGCTACACCAAGTTCTATCTGTCTAAGGATCTGAATCTAGGGAGTGAAGATATATTCTTAGGCGATGACTATGTAGCCAGTCTTCCATTTGGTTACTACAGTCCAGAGTCAACCACACTCACCATCAGCAATAGCGTCGCTGCAGGTAGCTATTATCTGGTGTATCAAGCCGATGGCTATAACTATGTTGCCGAAAGCAACGAAAACAACAACGCTGTTGCTGACGTAATTAATATTACTAAACCAGACCTAGTAGTACAAAATATTTCTAATCCCAGTTCGTCGGTGGCTGGAAGTAGCATTCAACTGAACTATCAAATCAAAAACCAAGGCAATGCCAGTGCTGTTGCTAGCAACACCAAGTTTTATCTCTCCCAAGATTTGAATATCGGAAATGAAGATGTGTACTTGGGCTATGACTACGTTAGCGGCATTGCTGCGGGTAGTTATAGTTCCGAGTCAACCACACTCAATATTGGCAGTAACATCACTGCCGGGAATTATTACTTAGCATACATCGCCGATGGTGATGGAAATGTTGCTGAAAGCAATGAAACTAACAACGGTATTGCCGGAGTAATCACCATTACTCCAACTCAAAAATCAGACCTGATAGTTCAAAATACCTCAGCCCCTAGTACAGCATCAGTTGGTAGCACTATTCAACTAAGCTATCAGATCAAGAATCAAGGTGTTGGTGGTGCTGTTGCAACTAGCACCAAGTTTTATATATCCAAGGATAATGCCTTTAGTAATGACGATGTATTGTTAGGCTCCGATGGCGTTAACGCTATTGCCGCAGGTGCTACTAGCTCAGAAACAGCATCAGTGATCATTAACAATGCGATCGCCACAGGTAACTATTACTTACTCTATCAAGCTGATGGTGCAGGAAATGCACTTGAGAGCAATGAAACCAATAACTTTGCTAGTAAAGCGATCGCTATTACCCAAGCAGACTTAATAATACAAAACGCTGTATCTCCCAGTACAACAGCCGTTGGTAGCACCATTCAACTGAGCTATCAGGTAAAAAATCAAGGTGTTGGTGGTGCTGTTGCAACTACCACCAAGTTTTATATATCTAAGGATAATGCTTTTAGTAATGATGATGTGTTGGTCGGCTCCGATGGCGTTAACGCTGTTGCCGCAGGTGCTACTAGCTCAGAAACAGCATCAGCCATCATTAACAATGCGATCGCCGCAGGTAACTATTATCTGTTGTATAAAGCTGATGCTAATGGCAATGTTGGCGAAAGCAACGAAACTAATAACATTGTCAGCAAAGCGATCGCTATTAATGGCCCTAAACCAGACCTAATTATCCAAAATATTTCGGCTCCTAGTCTTGTTGACCCCGGTAGCTTAATCACAGTCAATTATCAACTAGCCAATCAAGGTACTGCTAGTGCTGGTTCTAGTACAACGAAGTTTTATCTTTCTAAAGATACGACCTTGAGCGGCGATGACACATACTTAAGCTATTCCCGAAGCTACTTCTACTCTGGATTAGGCGAAGGTAAATATAGTTCAGAGTCCTATTCTTTAATACTCAGCAGTAATATTACTTTTGGAAATTACTACCTGCTCTTACAAGCCGATGGCAATGGCGAGATTTTTGAAAGTAATGAAAACAACAACGTTACGGCCAAAGCAATTACGATTGCGGCACCAGACCTATTAATACAAAATCCTTCGGCTCCTGCTAGCGCCAACATTGGTACAACAATCCAACTAAGCTATCAGGTGAAAAATCAAGGTAATGGTAAAGCTGGTGTTAACACCATACGCTTTTATCTTTCTAAAGATACCAGCCTCAGTACTGAGGACATTTCGCTCGGTTCGGATATTATCGGTATCTCTGACATTGCTCCCTCTGCTGTAATTTCCGAGTCTGCATCCCTGTACCTTTCCAGCACTATTACTCCCGGTAGCTACTATCTTCTATACCAAGCTGATGGTTTTGGATCGTTGAGAGAAAGCAATGAAAATAACAATGTCGTTGCCAAAGCGATCGCAATTACTGCACCAGACTTAGTAATACAAAATGCTACGTCTGCTGCTACTAGTGCTGCTATCGGTACTACACTCCTAGTTAATTATCAACTGAAAAACCAAGGTAATGGCAGTGCTGGAGGGAGTAAGACAAGTTTTTATCTTTCACGAGATACAACATTTGGTAACGATGATGATATCAGCTTAGGTACAGAAATTGAGGGTAGTTCGACTCTGGCACCTTCTGCCGTTACTTCTCGCTCCACATCTATTACGCTTGCTCCTACTATTAGTGCTGGGAAATACTACCTGATATTTAAAGCCGATGGGCTAGGAAATGTCGTTGAAAGCAACGAAGGTAACAACGGCGTTTACATTAACACACCAATTACCTTGAATCCTGTCAATGGTGGCGGATTTAACTCCACTACAGGTTATGGCTTAGTAAATGCCGCCGCCGCAGTAGCAAAAGCTTTAGGTCAGAGTACGTTTGCTGATGTGCCTGACTTAGGTGGTGATAATTGGGGAGCCGATGCAATTAAAGCACCAGAAGTTTGGGCAAAGGGATACACTGGTCAGGGCGTTATTGTAGCTGTGATAGATAGTGGGGTAGATTACAATCACCCTGACTTGAACGCTAATATCTGGAAAAATACCAAGGAAATTGCTGGCAACGGCAAAGATGATGATGGTAATGGCTACATTGATGATGTCAACGGTTGGAACTTCGTCGGCAACAATAACAATCCATTAGATGACAACGGTCATGGTACTCATGTTGCTGGCACTATTGCTGGAGTGAAAAATAGCTTTGGTGTCACTGGTATTGCCTATAATGCCAAGATTATGCCGGTGAAAGTTATGAATAGCGATGGTCAAGGTACTAATAGTGCGATCGCCAAAGGTATTCGTTACGCAGTGGATAATGGAGCTAATGTCATTAACCTCAGCTTAGGTGGTTCTGCGAGCAGCGATGAACAGTCAGCCATTCAATATGCTGCCAGCAAAGGCGCAATTACAGTTATGGCAGCAGGTAATGATGGTAAATCAGAACCAGACTATCCTGCCCACTATGCTACCCAGTGGGGACTTGCGGTTGGAGCAGTGTTCTACGATCGGACACTTACCGACTTCTCTCACCGCGCTGGAACAACTCCACTCGCATACGTTACAGCGCCTGGAGCATACTTTGAAGGTGATGGAGATCTAGGAATTGGTATTTATTCGACACTTCCGGGTAATAAGTATGGTTCTAAAGACGGAACATCTATGGCGGCTCCTCATGTTGCGGGTGTAGTTGCGCTAATGCTAAGTGCTAAGAAAGGTCTAACTGATGCCCAAGTGCGTCAAATTCTCACAACGACAGCAGCAAATAGCTTGGCATAGAACAATCCCTTAAGTGTCGTTTATCAAAAGTAAAATAGAATTTTTATAGGAGGCGGAATGAGCAGCAAATGCTGCTCATTCCGCCTCTTATTTATAATTAGGTAGATTTTAAAATACGTGAAAATCAGTGTAGCTCTTCACAAAAATCCTGATTATCATCATATTTTTTTGGTAATAAAATTAGCATTTTATTATTAGATTTCATAGTAATTATTAACAATACAGCTTATTCACCCATGAAAATTTTCATGAGTGAATAAACTGGTAAAAACCATTGCCAATATTGAGAAAAAACACTTATGCTCAATGCTAATACTAATAACAATTTTTTTTCTACTAATAAAAATTTAAATTCCACTTCAACTTCTTCATTAGATACATTTAATACTAAAGATGCCTCTAGCCTCAATTTAAGTGGACGTAGTAGCTACAGTTCAGCCGACTCTGATGTGCAGTTGCTAAATAACCGTGGTTCCGAAAATAACACTGATACGACTACTAATACTTTTAGAACGGAAAGTTATAACTCCACTAATGGCTATGGCCTAATTAATGGAGCAGCAGCAGTGGCTAAAGCTACTAATCAGAATACCTTTGCTGATGTTGCCGATCTTGGTGGCAATAATTGGGGAGCAGACCTTGTTAAAGCACCAGAAGTTTGGGCACACGGATATACAGGTAAAGGCGTTGTGGTTGCTGTTGTAGATACTGGGGTTGACTACAACCACGAGGATTTAAAAAATAATATCTGGACGAATACCAAGGAAATTGCAGGTAACGGTATAGATGATGATGGTAATGGCTATATTGATGATACTTACGGCTGGAACTTTGCGGATAAAAACAACAACACCTTAGATAAAAACGGTCATGGTACTCATGTTTCCGGCACGATCGCAGGAGAAAATAATAACTACGGTGTCACTGGTATTGCATACAATGCCAAAATTATGCCCGTCAAAGTTTTGGACGATTCTGGCTCTGGTTCCTATAGTTCCATAGCTAAAGGTATCCGCTACGCTGCGGATAATGGAGCTAATGTAATTAATCTCAGTTTAGGTGGCGGATCTGACAATAGTACTCTAGAGTCAGCCATTAACTATGCCAGCAGCAAAGGAGTAATTGTCGTCATGGCAGCAGGTAATGATGGTGACTCATCACCAGACTATCCCGCCCGCTATGCATCAAAGTCAGGAATTGCTGTTGGAGCAGTAGACAAAAATAATAAAATGGCCGACTTCTCTAACCGCTCTGGAACCAATGAAATCTCTTATGTCACCGCTCCAGGAGTCAAGGTTTATTCATCAGTTCCAAACAATCAGTATGCCACTTATAGCGGTACATCTATGGCTGCTCCCCACGTTGCTGGTATAGTTGCCCTGATGCTTAGTGCTAACCCCAGTTTGACTGATAGCCAAGTCCGTCAAATTGTCACAGAAACAGCTGGAAATAGTACACAAAGCACAAACTCTAGTTTAAATGTTTCTAATGTTAGCTCTCTGGCAAATCAGGTGATTTCTACAGCAGGCTACGCAGACACAGCAAATAAAACACAAAGTACAAACTCTAATTTAAATATTTCTAATGTCAGTTCTCTAGCGAGCCAGGTGACATCTAACAATAACCTGTTACGCATCTATGGACAGACGCAAAATTATCTAACATCACAGACAAGTTCTAGTTTAAATAATTCTAATGTCGTTTCTCTAATAGGCAAAGCAATCACAGAAACAGCAAAATATCTGACACCAGAAACTACCACTAGTTTAAATAATTCTGATGTTGTTTCTCTAATAGGTGAGGCAATCACAGAAACGGCAAAATATTTGACACCAGAAACTATCACAAGTTTAAATAATTCTGATGTCGTTCCTCTAATAGGTGAGACAATCGCAGAAATGGAAAAATATTTCACACCATCTGAGGAAAATAATGGATTAGCCAATCTAAAATTATGGTCGCAATCCCAAAATTATGAAAATATCCTGAACATCATCAATATGGATAGCAATAATGAAGATGGAAATAATATTGATTTTGACCAACTATTGAAGGGATTTCAAAAACAAATTGAGCAGTATAGAAAATACTTTGGTCTTGGTTGAAAATCATAACGATTTTTAGAAGGTTAACACATCTGTATTAACCTCCTAATCTATTTCTATCAAGTTTAAAGTGAAATAGCTATCAAAAATAAGATAGGCTACAAACTTACCTAACCGAAAATGCTTCGTTGAAGCGCCGTGTCACAGGCTCAGTAATGAATGTCAAAATTGACTTTTTACGAGTGACAATTTCACCTGTAGCAGACATACCCGGAGTAAATTCCACCTCTTGACCACGTACATTAACTGAATGTTTATTTAGCTTAATTCTTGTAGGGAAAACCAAGCCCAATTCTTTATCAACAATTGCATTGGGACTGACTTGCATAACTTCGCCCTCTACAATACCAAATTCCTGGAAGGGGAAAGTCGCCATTTTAACTTTTGCCCTCATTCCTTGACGAATAAACCCAATATCGCGGTTGAGAACTTTCACCTCTAGCAGCATTTCTTCCCCTTCTGGCAAAATTGATACTAATTCTTCACCAGATTGGACTGGCCCCTTAGTAGCTTTGACTCTGTAAATCGTACCAGCAACAGGAGCCTCAATCGTTTCTAAAGCTTGCTGTTTCCTAGCCTGTTCTAATTGACCTTGAACAGTTGTCAGTTCTTCTTTACGCTTGTTAAACTGCGTCAAAATTTCACTTTGGCGTTCTGATGCTATGCGCTGGGCCTGACTGCGGGCGGCATTATAAGCTTGTTCTGCTTGGCGAATTTCTTGGGCTTGGGCAGCAACATCTTTTTCTAATGATGTGACTTTATCTTGAGCTTCTGTTATTTTATTTTGCGCGTTAGTCACTTCATCTTGCGCTCTGGTAATTTCTGTCTTTGCACGAGTTAATTTTTCTTGAGCATCCAAGTAATCAACACGAGGTACAGCACCGGGAGTAATTAAGGTGCGTAAGCTTTTTTCTCTTTCTTCGGCGAGAGCCAAATTACTTTCAATTTTAATTCGGATACTATCTGCGTTGACAAGGTTGGTTTGAGCATTCGCAAAGCTGCTTTTAGCATTAACTAAGTTGTCTTGCAATCGAGTCAAGCGAACTTTGGCTTGATTAATAAGTGCGATTTGACGATTTGCTTCTGCTTCCGCCCCTGCTTGACGCGCTTGATAGTCTTGCAGACGGGAGGTTAAAAGTTCATCTTGTAGTTTTGTCCCAGTAGTTTTACCGCCAACACGTTCTGCATCCAAACGTTGCAAATCGTCTTGAATCAATCTAGTAGATTTGGCTAGGCGGGAAACGTCGCTTTTTTGCAAGTCTGGATCTTTTTGAATTAGAACTTGACCTTTAGCAACGCGATCGCCTTCTTGTACTTTAACAGCGACAATTGACCCCCCACCCAAAGATGTCACCGGTCTTACCTGGCTGGAAGCAATTAATTCCCCTGGTGCTGTTGCTACTTCATCGATTTGCGAGAAATACGCCCAAGCGATCGCCCCAAATACAATAAAGCTCATTGTTCCCGCTAATAATCTCGTATACAGGGGTGGTAATTCCTGTACCGCCTTCCCCAATTCATAAGTGAGTTGTTCCTCTGGCTGGGCGAATCGCTCTTTTGTCTGACGTGCTTGAGCAGCATTTACCATATATTTTTATCCTTTGTTATTTGTTATTTGTCATTTGTCATTTGTTCTTTGTCCTTAGTTATTCACTAATGGCTAATGACCAATTACCAGTGACTAATGACCAATGACCAATGACGTTTAATTCAAACTGCTAAATAGCGCCGCAAAAAGTTTTCTAATGTCTCCAATTTAAAGTCAAAAATTGCTTCTAAATTGGCAATTTCATCTTTTGTACAGAAAAATTCATTTGCTAGCAATGTGCGATAAGTTCCCAACGCTTTTTGGATTTGGGGATTAAATAAACCCAATGCACCTTGTAACCCGTCAATAAAAAATAGTGGTGAGTTAATTATTACTGGCTCTTTGGCGAAAATCCGACCAAAAATTCGGGGAATATCTTCTCGTAATAAAATCTCCGGGCCTCCCACTGGTAAAATCTGGTTACGAGCGCCTGTAATTGTCACAGAATCTACTATTATCCTTGCTAAATCATCGGTACTGACAATTGAGCTACGGTTTTTGCGATCGCCAACCAGCAGATATAATCCCGTTTCCCGAAATCGTTCTACCAGTGGCAGCAAGTTAGATGCTAATCCAGATGGGCGTAAAATTGTGTAATTCAAACCACTAGCTGACAAATATCGCTCTACTGCTCGTTTAGCTTTGAACACAGGAGCATCTTCATATCCACGATCGGCTCCTAATACGGAAATGAAGACGAAATGCTCTACGCCATTGGCTTTTGCTTGGTCAATCAGTTCAATATTGGCGCTGTAATCTAAGGATAGAGCATCGCTATCAGAACCGTGGGCACTGATAATATACTTCACACCCCGACTAGCTTTTTCAATATCTTTTTCCCGCAGTAAATCACCAATAAAGATTTCTGCACCCCGGTGTTCTAACTCGCTGTAGCGCGAGGTAAGGCGGACAAATGCCCGCACAGACTGTTCTCGTTGCCGTAGGAGTCGCACAACTCTGCGACCAATTCCTCCCGTTGCTCCAGTTACTAGAAACATATAAATACCTAAATTGAATAGTTACAGTGTTGATAGTTGTCAAAATGCTCAATATATATATGTTTAAGACCCGTTTATCAATACTTAAACAGACATTTGAGCATATTTTTATACTGTGTTACCATAATCAAGATATCCTCACGCCAACTAAGTCAATAGGTCACACCCTATTTATCTTAATACCTCCAAAATGATCCCCCACATCTTGGTAGATGTAGGGGATAAGTTAAAGTCAGGGAATTTTAACCCTTTACGTTGCTGAGTTTGTTACTCCTCAACTCTTGGAGACGCTCTTGCGTTTGTCTGAAAATGTCTTTAATTTTGAATTTTGTTAGCGCAGCGTAAAGCCTATGGCATGGCAACGCTATGAGCGAGTCCGCATACTCTGTAAGAGTTGCAAGCTATGCTTTTAACGTCTCGTAGAGAGCGTCATTTTGAATTTTGAATTGTTAACTCTTTGTTGATAATTTGAATCTGAGTACCAGGATAGTAAAATTGGAGAATTTTAGGACTTGACCAACCTATTTTTGCTAAATTTTGAGCGCCAGTTTGACTCAAGCCAACTCCATGTCCCAATCCACCACCAATAAAAGCGTATCCCCACAGTTCTGCCTTGCCCTTATTGAGAGGTTGTAGGTAAAAAAGCGTACTTGTAGGAGCAGCAAAGGCACTACGAACTTCGTCTTTGTGGAGAATAAAGGTACTTTTATCAGTTTTAACTGCGAGTTCCAAGATGCGTCCGCTCTCGCTTCGCTTCACCACTGCCATAGCCTGAATTGTCTTAAATTTGGCATGGGGACTGTTTTTCACCTGCAAAAATTTCTGCAAGTCCTTGATAATATCCTCCAAACGGGTTTCCTTGTTCCAACGAAACGCATCCCACTTACTCTCATTAAATCCTTGTTGGAGATTAATAAATTTCTGGAAGTTCTTTTCATCTGCCAAACTTTGCTTAGACAAGTCCCAAAAATTAGTCGCAGCATCTAATACGGGGCGCAAATAGGGACGATCGTCGCCATTCCAGACATCACTGAAGGAAGCAGTAACGCCACCTGTGGTAGAAGAATACAGGGCATCTACTAGTTCGTTTTTATAAGTTACTACCTTACCCCTGGTGGAAGCGATCGCTTTGTCTGTTTTGGCAGCTGCTCCATTTAGCCCATAATAAACTTGGCAGTGAGTATCAGCACATAACTGATAATTATCTGCGGCAAACCTGCGTAAATTTCTTAAAGCATAAGTCCGGGCGAGAATTGCTTGGGCTTCTAGCGCCGCCTTTGGTGCATCTGTACCTATTTCGTAAGGCACAACCCCACGTAAATAAGTTTCTAAGGGTACTTGGTTAACTAGAGTGTATGTGCCGTAAGCATTTGGCTGCAAATTCAATTGCCCAGCATAAAGACGAGCATTTTCTGATTTTTCGGTTTTATTCACCCGAATCAAGTTTTTATCAGTGCTGATTTCCAAATTATCTGGGCTATAGCGTTTACCATCCACCACCCAACTAACTTGCGGCACTTGTTTTAAAACTTTAGTGTCAAGATATACTTTTTCTTTGGTAGAAGCTTGGATGTTCTGCAATAGCAAGCGGCGTAGTAAAGGAGTGCTATAAACATCTCGTTTAGCCCAAACTTGCCAGCGTTCTGGCTGGGCAATTTCCACTTCTATTCCCTGAGAACGCCATTTACTAGCACTGTCTTCCGCAGTTTCAAAAGTACGATATGTGCCTAATACTACTATTTCTTCAACATCTGGCTGGCGTAAAGCTTGCATAACTGTTTCCAGCTTTACAGGATTCTTTGTCACCAGGATTTGCTGCTTGTTGCCCGTTTTAAATTTTAGCTTTAAGCGATCGCCTTTTGTCGGTTCTAGTTGCAGTCTGGCTTTGGGTTCTGAGCCAAATCGCTGCACAATCCCAATTTTCAACTCCATGCCCTGGATATTGCTCTCAGGCCCTGATGCAGCAGTCAGTCCCAAGAGACAAAATGTTGTCAGCACAGTGCGGGAAAAACGCCAAAGCGAAAATTTCATGGATAGATAGCGGAGCGGTAGTGAGTAATCAAGCGTCATCTGCCCCCTAATGCGGCGTTGGATCTGATTTTCCAATTGCTTTGCAGCACGGTCTTTTTGTCGCATGAGCGCTCCAATGATACCATTACCAGTTTTGCCCAAAATACACGTTGCAAAACAAAGTCATAACGACTATGATTTATTTAGAGACACAAAACAGAACTAGTTGGATAAACTCTTATGGTTAGAGTTCAAGAAATTCCATTAAATCAGATAAAACGGCCATTGCCCCGTGCAAACGATCCAAATAAAGTGCAAGCCTTAATGGAATCGATTGCGGAGATTGGGCAGCAAGAACCTATTGATGTCCTAGAAGTAGATGGACAATATTATGGCTTTTCTGGGTGTCATCGGTATGAGGCTTGCCAGCGTTTAGGCAAAGAAACCGTTTTAGCCAGAGTTCGTAAAGCACCCCGCAGCGTTTTAAAGATGCACTTGGCATAGATAATGGGCATGGGGAATGGGGAATGGGGCATGGGGAAGCAGGGGGAGAAAGAATAAAGAACTAATGAATGCCCAATGCCCAATGCTCAATGCCCAATGCCCAATTCCCAATTTCCCATTCCCAATTACATATAACTTAATTAGGAGAAAATTATGTCATCGAATGTAACAGTAAAAAATGTAAATATCGGCATTGACGAGGCGAGTAGGGCTAAAATTGCTGAGGGTTTATCTCGTCTGTTGGCTGATACTTATACACTGTATCTGAAAACCCATAATTTCCATTGGAATGTCACGGGGCCGATGTTCCAAACCCTACATTTGATGTTTGAAACCCAGTATACAGAATTAGCCTTAGCAGTTGATCTAATAGCCGAAAGAATTAGAGCGCTTGGCTATCCTGCACCAGGAACCTACAGCGAATATGCCAAACTGAGTTCGATCCCAGAAACTCCTGGAGTTCCTAAAGCTGTGGAAATGATCCGCTTATTAGTGGAAGGACAAGAAGCCGTAGTCAGAACTGCACGGTCTATTTTCCCTGTGGTAGAGGAAGTTAACGACGAACCTACCGCTGATTTATTAACTCAACGGATGCAAGTACACGAAAAGACAGCTTGGATGTTGAGAAGCTTACTGGAAGACTAGAGACTAAACTTTTTTCTCTGTCTAACTAGCTGATTGCAAAAATGTCATTAACTTTATGCAGTAATTGCATTAGTACGGATTTGGCACAACTTCACAAGTGCGATTCTAATATTAGGGAATAAAGATGGATACCCCTGGCGTTGACCAGGGGCTTTCTATTTAAGGGCTACGCCTTAAACGTCAATACGGGACTCAATCGCGCCACAACATCAATCATTTCTGCCTCAACCTGTACATCAATTACAGACTGAATCGGTTTATAGGCGGCGGGTGCTTCTTCAATGCGGCGTTCTTCACGCAAGGTAATGCAGTCTATCCCGGTTAATCCCAATTCTGACTCACTTTGGGATGCACCTTTGCGGCTTAGGTCAAAGCGAGAATGAAGTCTTCCCGCCCCATGTGAAGCCGAATTGCAAAATGCTGGATTGCCTCTACCTACCATTAAATAAGAATCAGCACCCATTGAACCAGGAATAATCACTGGTTGTCCTGCATGTGCGGGACAAGCGCCCTTGCGTGTTACCCATCCTTTACCTTCTGGCAAGGTGATGTTATGCGGTAAGTCATAAACTAGAGGTGCTTCCACATCTTTGTATACTTCCCGTAAACGCAGACGTAGCAGTTCCGCTAATAGCAAACGGTTGATAAAAGCATAGTTAGCAGCAGTGGCTTCAGCTTGTAAGTAACTGGTGACTAATTCGGGGTGAGAATGGTTAGAGAGAGGAAAAATCTGAGTATCAGGGTATTTTAGACCTTTTTGCCAAATCGCTTTAGCTTTATCTCGCCACATTCCCCCAATATACTTACCCACGTTTCGGGAACCAGAGTGAATCATAAAAGCTAGTTGTCCCTCGCGCACTCCCCAAGCGTGGGCAAGGGTGCGATTTTCAACTTTATCAACTCGCTGCACTTCTACAAAATGATTGCCCCCGCCAATGGTTGCTAATCCGCCATCGCGTACCAATCCGGTATCGGGAACCAATTCTTCAGGCGCAAGTTTCCAGTTACCATCCATTGAACCACCTAAGAAGATGCGTTCGCCTCTGGCGTTGGCGGAGCCATCGCTCTCTTGGGCAAGTTGTTCCAAATCAGATTTGATTACACTGCCTGTAGGCTTGTCTAGCATGGTGTCCAGCCAACCGGGAACTCCATATTGAAATAGCGATCGCATTGCTTCAGCAGTCATTGTCACATCTCGCGTACCAAAGAAGTAATCGCCCTTCATTTTTTCTACGAATTGGTCGCGCTTTGCCAGGAATTCGTCAATTGTCAAATCAACAACATGCAGGCGCATTCCACAATTGATGTCAGAACCGACAGCACCAGGGATAACCTGACCAACGGTTTCCACAATTGAACCAATGGCAACACCCGCATCACCTGGGTGAAAGTCAGGCGTTGCACAAGCACGACAAACGCATCCACCAGATGGGTGGCGGACGCTTGCCAAATCTGCTAACTGCTTCAGCGCCTTAGCTTCAACGGGGAAGCCTTCTGGTAGTAGCACTTCTGCTACAGGTGCATCAGGAGAATTAACTAAACGCACAGAATAAGTACGATTGCTGTAACTTACATCCAAACCCTGGCGCTCTAAAGCACGCAGGAGACGTTTTAAATTTTTTGGCTGCATGAAAACTCCAAATAGAGCCTTAAAAAAGACTCTTTGTTATGAAGAGAGTGGGAGACTTAGGTTCAGCAGCCGCGTCTCAACTGGTGCAGAGGGTCATTTTCCCAGAATTATGGGGAAAACAACTGATTATATAGCTTTGATAACACAAGCTTGTATGAGAAAACAAGCATCTTGTAGTATTTCGTATTTTTGGCGATTTATATACTACATCTGTAAAGAAAATTGAACTTTAGCTAAAAACTTTTAAAATTCTCTAGACTCTCCAGCCAGCTAGAGAGTCTAGTATGAATTCAAGGCGACTCTCTTTCCAGTTATTTCTGACTGTTGATGGTTGTTCCTCAGTCATCCAGCTTGGTTTGGCTAGGTTGTTCATTATTATCCCGTAAATCTATGACTCTCCAACTCACAGTTCCTAACATGTCTTGTTCTGTTTGTGCCAGCACCATCACCAAAGCACTTCAGGCAGTCGATGCTAATGCTAGCGTTCAGGCTGATCCAACGACCAAGCTTGTAAGTGTAGAAACTCAAGCATCAGAAACAGTAATCAAAGAAGCGTTAGCTGCTGCTGGCTATCCAGTTGCTTAAGTGATTGAGACTGGGGACTGGGTACTGGGTATTGGGTACTGAGCAAAAGAAAGAACTATCCATTTGCCCTCTAACCTTTTCCCCTATTTCCAAGTCCTCAATCTCCAGTTCCAGTCCCCAATCCCCAATCCCCAATCCTCAATATGGATACTCTCACACTCAAACTTCGAGGCATGAGTTGCGCTGGTTGCGCCAACAACGTCGAAAAGGCCATTCGCTCTGTACCTGGGGTGGTTGACTGCAACGTTAACTTTGGAGCAGAACAAGCCACTATTAGGTACGATCGCTCTTTTGCCAATTTAGAGAAAATCCAAGCTGCGATCGCAACTGCGGGATACTCTTCCTATTCACTTCAGTCAGAATTGCTCTCTGAAGAAGATGATGCTGAAAAAGCAAGTAGGCAGGCATTACAACGCGAACTTTTCCTCAAGGTAGTTGTGGGAGGTGTAATCAGCATTTTCTTATTTTTGGGGTCGTTGCCTATGATGACTGGGTTAAACTTCCCCTTAATTCCTAGTTTCTTGCAAAATCCTTGGCTACAGTTAGTGCTGACAACACCCGTCATATTTTGGTGTGGTGGATCTTTTTACCGCAATGGCTGGAAATCTCTCAAGCGCCATACGGCAACGATGGACACGCTGATTGCTTTGGGTACAAGTGCAGCCTATCTATATTCTTTGTTTGTTACTGTTTTCCCAAAATTTTTTATTGCTCAGGGCTTGATACCTCATATTTATTATGAAGTCGCCGCGATCGTTATTACCTTAATTTTGTTGGGGCGATTGTTAGAAAATCGCGCTAGGGGAGAAACTTCTGAAGCCATCCGCAAACTCATCGGATTGCAAGCTAGAGATGCCAGAGTTATCCGTGATGGTGTGGAAATTGATGTTCCCATCGCCGAAGTTAGAATCAACGATGTAATTTTAGTGCGTCCTGGTGAGAAAATTCCGGTAGATGGTGAAGTCATTGCAGGCGCTTCGACGGTAGATGAAGCAATGGTGACTGGTGAAAGTTTGCCAGTTAAAAAGCAGCCAGGAGATGAGGTAATTGGGGCGACAATTAACGGTGCGGGTGCATTTCAGTTTCGGGTGACACGAGTCGGAAATGATACGTTTTTGGCTCAAATTGTTAAATTAGTGCAACAAGCACAAGGTTCTAAAGCCCCAATTCAGCGCTTGGCAGATCAAGTGACAGGATGGTTTGTACCAGCTGTGATTGCTGTTGCGATCGCCACTTTTATCATTTGGTTTAACTTTACTGGTAATCTCACCCTAGCAACAATAACAACGGTGGGTGTACTAATTATCGCTTGTCCTTGTGCTTTGGGTTTAGCTACCCCTACATCTGTAATGGTGGGGACGGGCAAAGGTGCAGAAAATGGGATCTTAATTAAAGGTGCTGACAGCTTAGAATTAGCACATAAAATTCAAACTATCGTCTTAGATAAAACCGGCACTTTAACTCAAGGGAAACCTACGGTTACAGACTTTGTGACTGTTCACGGTACAGCTAATGGTAATGAAATCAAGCTTTTACAGTTAGCAGCAACGGTGGAACGTAATTCTGAACATCCTTTAGCTGAAGCAGTGGTGAAATATGCTCAGTCTCAAGAAGTGAGTTTAACAGATGCACAGAACTTCATAGCTAATGCAGGTAGTGGTGTGCAAGCAGTTGTTTCAAATCAGCTTGTGCAAATTGGTACACAACGTTGGTTAACAGAATTGGGAATTAACGTTACTGCCCTCCAGCAGTATAAAGATGTGTGGGAAGCGGCTGGTAAAACAGTTATTTTGATGGCTGTAGATGGAGAACTACAAGGAATTATGGGTATTGCCGATGCCCTAAAACCTTCATCTACAACAGTGGTAAAAGCCTTGCAGAAGTTAGGTTTAGAAGTAGTCATGCTCACTGGTGACAATCGGAAAACGGCTGATGCGATCGCACAGCAAGTTGGCATCCAGCGAATCTTTGCCGAAGTGCGTCCAGATCAAAAGGCGGCGATTATCCAATCTCTTCAGAAAGGGGGGCTGGAGACTGGGGACTGGGGACTAGGGAAAATTCTTCCCAATACCCAATCTCCAGTACCCAATCGCCAATCCCTTGTGGCAATGGTAGGCGATGGTATAAATGATGCGCCAGCCTTAGCACAGGCTGATGTAGGAATTGCTATTGGTACGGGAACAGATGTTGCGATCGCAGCTAGCGATATCACCCTAATTTCTGGAGATTTGCAAGGGATTGTGACAGCTATTCAACTCAGCCGTGCCACCATGAACAATATTAAGCAGAATCTCTTCTTTGCCTTTATTTACAACGTCATTGGTATTCCCATTGCGGCTGGAATTTTATTCCCCATTTTTGGTTGGTTACTCAATCCAATTATCGCTGGGGGTGCGATGGCTCTTTCGTCGCTATCTGTTGTTAGTAATGCTCTCAGATTGCGTAACTTTCAACCAAAAACTATCTCATAATCGCAGGTTAATTTAGAAATGTTCAGTAAAAAACTGCTTTGGGGAAGCCTTACAGCTTTAGTGCTTCTCACTGCAACATCAGGTGTAACATTAGCAGAAATGTCAGTCCACTCGTCAGAGCAACACAGCCAATTTAACCACATAGAGCAACCTTTGGGCTTGAAAGTCGGTGTTGCGATCGCTGGTTTAGCTTTGATTGGACTAGAGTTATGGTGGTTTCTCATCTATAAAAGTCCTGAATCCTGATGCCAATCTCTTTTTACGCCAATTAGGTGATTACTAAATGACCAGTCGAACTCAAGTTTTTTTAACACGTTAGCACTCAGAGCTATTTTGAATAATCGGACAAATTGTATTTTCATGGTGGTTGTTGATATTCTTCCAACCTGAAAGTAATCCGTTAATTTCAGAGCGTAAAGTTAACAACTGATCGATTTGGCGATCGATTTGCAAGAGCTTGTCTTCAAGCTTTTCTTTAATTTCACCACAGGGAGCTTGTCCTTGGTCATAAACCTGAAGAATATTTCCTATTTCTTCTAAGCTAAGACCAAGATTTTGCGCCCTTTTAATAAACGCTAGACGAGTCAGCACATCCAATGAAAACTGGCGGAAGCCTCCCTCGGTTCGTCTTGATGACTTGAGTAAACCTAAACTTTCATAATAGCGAATTGTCCTAATGGGGATTCCACTTATATCTGTTACCTGACCAATTAAAAGCAGTTTTTTATCTTGAGTTAACACGGCAGATTTTTCCAACTCTTGTAATTATTATCACATATTTTAGTGGCAATTAAGCTGTTTGAGAGTTCGGCAAAATATTAATATCGTTATTTTAAAGTTTTATTCAATTAAAAATTTTACTAAGTTTTTATTTCTATTAAAAATAGATACTAGCTTACGCAAGCTTATATCTAGTTCGGATATTTTTAATATTTTTAATAGAATTCAATTAAATTTATGCTTGTTGATTTTTATCTATTTATTGGGTAGCTGTTGACCATAGTACTGAAAGTAACTGTTTTTTAAAAAATTCTATGTTACTTCTAGATTAACTGCTTCACCTCAAGTGAAACTATAAAAATGAATTTCAACTCGCAGACTTCTGGCTCAACTCGTAAACCTAAAATTTTTAATAATCCAGAGCGTTTTATTGAAGGATGGTATTGGGTAATACCATCTCGAAATCTGCGGGTTGGTGAAGTAAAACCTGTCAAGATTTTGGGCAGAGAACTAGTAATTTACCGTGGTAAAGATCAAAGAGTCGCTACATTTGATGCCTACTGTCCTCACATGGGCGCTCACCTTGCTGAAGGCAAAGTTGAAGGTAATGCACTCCGTTGTTTTTTCCACCACTGGAAGTTTGATGCTGAGGGAATGTGTATTGATATTCCATGTTTAGATACACCGCCTTCTCTAAAGTTACAAACTTGGCCTACTGCTGAGAAGTACGGCATGATTTGGGTTTGGACTGGAGAAATACCACAACAACCTTTACCTTTTGTTCCAGAGTTAGAACAAAAAGAATGTGATGTCACCATCCATTCTCATTTTTTAGTGAATTGTCACCCCAATGTGGTGATGATTAACGCTATCGATGCTCAACACCTCAATACAGTTCATAAACTACCAATAGAAGTTATTTTTGAAAAACAGGAACTCAATGAGAATGCAATTATCTTCAGTAATATTACACCCATCAAAGATAATTCATCTTTTATTAAGTTCATCCGTCTTTTCTACAAAAATGCCCTAACTTACAGTATTTGCTATTGGTATGGTAGCATTAACATTTTGACATTTGGCCCCGATTTTTTTCACATCCATGCCATGTTTGCAGTTCGCCTCCACGAAGGCGGAAAAGCTGAAGGTCAAATTCTATTGATGACTAAGAAACGTAAAGGGGTTTTTGGTGGGTTATGCAATCGAGTTGTTTTGTGGCTAACCAAGATTGCTGGGAAGCTTTTTCTCATGGGTGATATTAAGGTTGTCCAAACAATTCAGTTTGATTTGAAAACCCCAATTAAAGCGGATCAGTCAATCATGCAGTTTATTAACCATGTTGAAAAACAGCAATCCCTAATGTGGAGGACTTGGCAAGATGCGCGATCGCGTGATATTGAGAGCAAGCCCAAGCGGGAGAGATGGCAAGATACAATGAATAATGACTAATATCATGTCTCTACGACCGGAATTCTCTGAGATATCCTCGAGGCTATCAAGCCATAACTTAACAGGCTAATTATTTTATCGAAACAGAATTCAGGAGTCAGAAGTCAGAATGGGCTAAACCTTAGCTATCCGCTAACAGAATGAATTTTGTACAAGTAGCGGATAGCGCAGCGTAAAACCTACGACATGGCAACTATTAGAGACGCTACGCATACCTTGCTTCTTTGCAGGAGTACGCTTAGAGCGAGTGCGCGTTCGCGCTAGCGTCTCGTAGAGAGTGTCTTGATTATGACAGGAGTTGAGAAGAAACTGCTCCTGTTAGCGTATGGCTAAGGTTTAGCCGATTTAGAATAGCTGAATTCTTCTTCAAGGTCAATTAAACAAACATGATATAAAAGCTAATAAAAGTTAAAAGTTCAACAAATTACTTTTAACTTTTAATTTATTTTTTACTGTGTTAGTAGATAAATAAAAAGAAGTGGCAAAGCCACTTCCTAATTCCCAGGTAGAACCTAAGTTATGAGTATAACGACTACAAAAATTTGAAATAGTATAAATCAACACCAATTAACTGGATATCTATATTTCTCTTGTTTTCTGGGTTAGAAAATGCTTATTTTTATATGGCAAATAACTGTATATTTACATAAATTCTATGATTGCAATGCAAACTCAATTTTATTTAGTTCATTGTCAAGATGTGCCAGTTTTGCCTGCTGTCTTGTCACTACCACGTGATGCAACATAACAGTAGCTAGAACAAAAAATAAAATTTGTTACTGCAAGAACAAGTAATCTAAGTATATATACCAAAAAAATAATAACAGTAGCCTCTAGACCGTGGTGTTCTAATTGATGAGAGAATATTAAATTAACCATCACAAAAGTTTAAATTCATTCATCATGGCGAAAATCCAGTTTTCTAGAGGTCTTGACGAAGAGGTAATTCCAGAGGTACGTTTGACGCGATCGCGCACTGGTGACAGTGGTACAGCCACGTTTATTTTTACGAATCCGAAGATTTTAGATCAAGGTAGCACCGAAGATATTACCGGGATGTACTTGAGTGACGAAGAAGGCGAAATAATTACCCGTGAAGTGAAGGCTAAATTTATCAACGGGAAACCAGAAGCATTAGAAGCACTTTACGTAATGAAATCTGCCCAAGAATGGGAGCGTTTTATGCGCTTTATGGAACGGTATGCTGAAGAAAACGATCTTGGACTCAGCAAAAATGAGGCATAGGGCATAGGGCATTGGGCATTGGGCATAGGTAATTATTGTCATGCCCATGCGCCATTTGCCATGCCCAATTATCCACGATCAAAAGTTCATGACTGACCATAATGCCACAACCCCACCCAGACTCGTCTAGAATTACGGTAACTTGTGCTGTGGTTACTGTTAGCGATACACGCACTTTTGAAACAGACAAAAGTGGCCAGCTAATTCAGCAGTTACTTGTTGCTGCTAACTATGCTGTCGGAGCTTACACGATTATCAAAGATGAACCAACACAGATTCAAGAGCAGATAGAAAATTTGGCTACAAGCTCAAATTTAGATGCTGTAATTTTTAATGGTGGCACAGGTATTGCGCCAAGAGATACTACTTATGATGCCATTGAGAAGTTATTGGAGAAAACTTTGCCGGGATTTGGTGAGTTATTTCGTTTTTTAAGTTATCAAGAAATTGGTTCGCGGGCGATCGCTTCTCGCGCTGTTGCGGGTGTTTATCAAAATAAATTAATCTTCTCGCTTCCTGGTTCCAGCAATGCTGTGCGGCTGGCGATGGAAAAACTGATTGTGCCCGAACTTACTCACTTAGTAAGTCAGCTTTGTAAGGGATTGAAATAAACAACCTTTCAGGGAGCTACTATAGGACTACTATTTGATTTTTGAAAAGATACGTAGGGGAGCCAGTCGCATGGGCGGGTTTCCCGACTTGAGGGTTAGCGACGCAGGAGTGTCACTGGCGTTGCGTTAGCCCTGAGAGTACGGCACCAAAGGCTTAAGAATGGTGGTTACGGCTTACGCCTAACACACGCTAAAAATACTTAGATTTTTTAGAAATATGATTCCTATATAAAACTAAGTTATAAGGCACTGAAATCATCCTTTTTACACTTACATATTGAGATTAACCAGAATTATAGTTAAACGGATTAAATATTCATATCAGGTCAGCAATGCAGCCTATTTACTGGAATTGCATAATTGCTCACGGTATCACTGCATTTTCCTACTTTGGCATTCCCATAGTAATAGGGGTTTTCTTTGCCAAAACTAAGGCAACTATCCCTTCTAAGTTTTGGCTAGCCTTTCTCTTATCAGGTGGATTTGTATTATTTTGCGGATTTCATCACCTTTTTGCGGTCTTTGAAACACATTCAGTAATGTCGCTGTTGCACTTAGTCGTGCTTGATGTAATGGCGTTTATTTCCTTGTCTGCTTTACTCTGCCTTATGCCAACCGCTTATCAAATTGTAGAGGCGATCGCCAAATATCAAGAAGATACGCGCGAACTTCAACGCAGCCAGCAGATGCAACGGCTTTTCCTAGATCAAGGCCCTTTTGGAGCCTATATCAAAGATGAGCAATCTAGAATACTTTACTACAACCAGGAAATACAGTCTAGATTTTCGGTAGATTCACAAGAATGGTTGGGGAAAACCGATAGTGAATTTTTGCCAGATCCAGAAGAGGGACGGCAAGTAATGGAAAACGATCGGGTCGTTTTAAAGACTCAACGCCCCTTAAAGCTGATTGAAGAAATAAAGGTATCTGATCACGATCAGCCGTGTTACTGGCTATCGTTTAAGTTTCCGTTTAGCGATGGCACAACAGGCGATCGCCGCATCGGTGGAATCAGTATCGATATTACAGAATCTATAGAAGCACAGCGATCGCTCACCGATTTAAATCATCAACTAGAAGAAAAAACACTAAAATTAGAAGCCAAAAAGCGAGAACTTATATATCTCTCAGATATGGCAGATATGCTTTATTGCTGTGAGTCTAAGGATGAGGTTTATCAAGCAGTTGCTTTAACCTGTTCCAAGCTGTTTCCTAATATGAGTGGTTGTATCTGTATAATTTCTAATTCTAAAAATTATGTTCAGATGAATAGTATTTGGGGAGATGAAACCATCAAAACCAGTAAAGAAATATTTTCACAATCTGAATGTTGGGCATTGCGGAGAGGTAAATTTAACCTTTTATCTTCTGATAACTCAGGGCTGGTGTGCGGTCATTTAATCCAGCCTGTAAGCGGCGCACATTTGTGTTATCCATTGTTTGGACAAGGAGAAGTAGTTGGCATTTTACACATTTATGCACTTGAACAAATCAGTCTAGAAGAGCAACAAACTACTGAGATCATTGCTAGAACATTAGGCTTTGCACTAAATAATCTATCGATAAAACAACGTCTTACCCATGATAATTTGCGGGATGGGATGACCCAATTATTTAATCAAAGCTATATGGAAACTATACTGGAACAAAGACTAGCGGAGGCTGAACGGTCGGGACAACCTCTTAGTGTTATTTTTCTAGATATCGATAACTTCAAATATTATAACTCGCGCTATGGGCATTTGACTGCCAATCTTGTTATTAAGGGATTAGCAAAACTGCTGTTAAAATCTATTCGTTCTTTTGATATCCCTTGCAGATGGGGTGGTGAAGAATTTGTCATTATAATGCCTAATATGACACTGGAAAATCTCAGGAAGCGAGTAGAACAACTAAGGTTAGATGTCGAACAAATGCAATTGAGGGACGGCGAGCAAATTCTTGAAGGTATCACCGCTTCTTTTGGAATAGCTGTATCAGAACCAGGAATTACAGTTAAGGATTTTTTAAATCGGGCAAATCAAGCGATGCTTGAGGCAAAGCGAGCAGGGAAGAATCGGGTTATAGAGTATGTAAATAGGTACGATTAAAATAATTTTGTAATTCGTAATGACGCTTTCTCGTGTCGCTAAAGTAATTAAGTTTTATAAGGTGGGATTTCTACAATAGACTTCTTGCAAAAGTCGGGAAAAGGTGAAGGGGAAAGGGGGAAAAATTTGTTATTTTCCCTTTCCCCTTTAACCTTTTCCCTTTTCCCACCTCTTGCAAAAAGAACTTTTGCAAGAGGTCTAATGTACACATAAGTCTTGAAATCCCACCTAAAACTTAGTTTCGTTGCTTTACCTACGTAATTGTATCAAGTATTTTGTGAAATGCTAAACTATTCCATATTTAACTTTCATGATTAAGACAGGCAAGATGCTCATTCCACAAGAATTTGATTTAATCTGATTGTATAATTTAGATGTTCTTTAACTTATTAAACAGCGTTGACGCTGAAATTCACTTGCACAATCACATCGTTGTAGTCTTTATCACCACCATTAGCTAAATCTTCAAAACCAAAGGTGTTATTTCCTAGCAGCTGAATGTGATCTGTCTTATCTGTATTAGCGCCCAAAAATGGGAAATAAACTGCGGGATTATTATTGACATTATTATCAAGAAATACATCGGGTTTACCATCCACAATAATAAATGATGCAAACAGCGAATCAGCCCCGAAAGTGCCGGTGTAAGAAGCTGTACCTTGGTTGTTTACTGTCAAGTCAATACCTGCAACACGCCCGCGCACGGCGGCTTCAGTGTAACCAGTTTGTCCAACAAGAATATCTGCTACGCCATCATCATTAGTATCAATACCACCATTCTCATCAGCAACTTTGTAGAAGCCGACAAAATTATTGAATGCAGCTTCTCTATGAACTGTAAACTCAGCTTTTACCGATTGTGTAACACCCCGTAAATCAATCAGTTCACCTTGATATTTGCCTTGGAAACTTGCACCTAAAGGTAATTGTTGATCTGTAGTTTTAATTCTGACTACCAAATCTTGGTTTTTCAAAGCTAGGGAAAAACTACCATCGCTCAAGCTTGCGATTTGAACATTGGTTGGGTCAAAAAATAGTGCATTGGTTATAGCAGCTTGTCCTGCCAAGATACTATCAGTAGTGCTGTCGCGTACCAAGTAAAATCTCAGTTGTTCGCCAGAGTTAAATTCCAAAAGACTTGTTAAGTCACCATTAAATCCATTGGGAATATTAGCCAGTGAAGAAAAAATAACCTTAGCTCGTTGCAAAGCGGCTTCATTGTAACCAGTGGCATCAGGGAGAATATCACCTATCTTTCCTTGTTGATCGTCTACGGTAAATGCTGCCAGTTCATAAAGCTGATTAGAACTGTGGTTTATCAATTCAACAGAGAGTCTTGCTTTCTCACCATTACCTTTGATGGTGAAGATATCATTGTCAGCACTTTTTGATAGTGGGATATCGTTGTCTGTGATGTTAAGGTTTACAGGGTTAATGGTAATGCCATCATAATCAGCATCGGTACTTGTCGCTGTATGCTGGATAGTCTTGATCCGAGTACCCTCTACTACTTCATTATCTACAGCCGTTACTGTCACTTGTTGCGCTACATTCCAGTTCTGTGTGCTAAAGGTAAGAGTCTTGGGACTGGTTTCGATTTGCTTACCACCATCGATCGCAATGATGACATCAGCAGTTGGCTGGCTAGCAAGTACTACAGAATAGCTATCAGTTGCACCACCTTCGCTGACATTTGTACTGTCGTCAGTTTGGGTAATGATAACTAAAGGATTTGGATCGTCATCGTTGATAGTTCCTTTAGCCGTATTATTAGTAGAATCAATAATTCCGTTGTTTGTGGGATTGCTCAAACTAACAGTAAAAGTTTCATTTCCCTCGAACAGGAAATCTGGAGTTGTTTGAACTGTGAAGCTTTTTTGGGTTGCTCCTGCTTCAAAAACGATCGTCTCTGTTTTTGTTGCAAAGTCAGTGGCGCTGGCGGTATCTTCTGCTGTCAAAGATGTAGATACAGTTACGCTTTCTTCAGCTTGAGTATATTCTGTGCGGTTGATGGTGAAGGTAATAACATTTCCTTCTACTGCTGAAGCATCACTAATTGAAAAAATTCCAACTTGAAAGCCAAAGTCATCTGGTGTCAGAGTATTAGCTTGAACATTTCTTAAAATGCCGAACTCTTTCAACTCACCATTGATATTAACTTTGATGGATGTATCGAGTCCGATTTGCTCTAATTTTATATCTGAGAATTCCTCAACTTCGGGAATTCCTTTAATTAAAACTTTATCTTCACCCCGAGTAAAATCTAATACTTCAACAGGCACGTCTGGAACCGCTGCACTAGCGATAAAAAAGCGGTCTTGTCCAGTACCTCCTGTTAGTTGGCTGCCTTTTTGACCACCAAATAGTGAATCATCACCAGATCCACCAAATAAGCGATCGCTAGCTAATCCCCCAATCAAAACATCATCATTTTCACCACCATAAAGCTCATTATTGCCTGTTTTATTGGATACATCGAGGATATCATTGCCAAGTCCGCCCAATAGTGTGTTGTAGCCAGTGCCATCAGAAACAGTGAGCCGATCGTTTCCTGAGCCACCATCAAGTTTGTTGTTGCTACCTGCAACTACAAAAAGGCGATCGTCGTCTTCTCCTCCTTGAAGGATGTTAAAGCCAAAAGTACCTACAGCAAATAACTCATCTGCTCCGATACCACCCCTTAATGTATCGTAATTGTTGCTGAAAAGGCGATCGCTTCCAGATCCACCATCAAGCAAATTATTCCCTTCGCCATTGGAAGCATCTAGAATATCATCTCCCTCAAAACCAAAAACTTGGTCATCTTTTTTGGCGTACAATTCATCTTGACCGGAAGTACCGTTAATAATCATGACTATGTTTCATCCAGAATACAAGGTTAAAAATTTGTATGTTTTTATACTAGCCATCGTGAAGTTACATAGAAATAAAAGGTATAACAATTGTTTTATGCGATTATATAGATTCTGTAAAGAACAGAAAAATTTATTGAGAAAAGACTGAGATAAAAATTATCAACTTTAAGCTTTTCAGCCATTTTCTGTTTCACAATTAATTTAGGATTTATAAGGTTAATAAATAATTATTCAGAAATTATCAAAAAGTTAATCTTTTTAACTAATACCAATTTGAAGAAAGAATCAATACAGGGTTCTGGATAAAGCATTCATTTCCCCATAAAAAAACAACTCCCTGATATTCAGGGAGTTGTTTTTTGGTATTCGACTATTTTCTCAAAACATGATTCAGAATAAAGCGATGCCTGTGTTGGGCTGCGCCTACGCCAAACAGATGGCAGCCAAAATAGCCGCGATGACATAAAATACTCCAACCACTTGCAATTCTGACCAGCCAGTGAGTTCTAAATGATGGTGTAAGGGGGCCATTTTCAAGAGACGTTTGCCTTTACCATCGGGGCCTTTGGTGGCTTTGTAATAACTTACTTGTGCCATCACCGAAAGGGTTTCTACAAAGAAGATACCACTGAGAATAAACAGTGCTACTAAGGTGTTTGTCAATAGTGCTACAGCAGCTAATGCTCCTCCCAGCGCCAGGGAACCGGTGTCTCCCATAAAAACGCGGGCTGGGTTACGATTATGAGCCAAGAAACCTAAGCAACCACCACTTAAAGCCGCACAGAAAACCATCAATCCTGGTGCTGTAGGTGCGATTAAGGCTCCTAATGCCAAAAGTGCGATCGCTACTGTTCCTGCTGCCAAGCCATCAATACCATCTGTTAAATTAGTCGCATTACTTTCTGCAACTAGCACAAAACCAGCTAGAGGCCAAAATAGAAATCCTAATGGTAGTGTGAAGCTGACCCAAGGTAAAGCAATATTTGTAATATTAGAAGGTTGATTAAACATCAGCCAAAGACAAAACACTGCCGCAAAACCGACTTGCAAAGCTAGTTTTGTTCCGGGAGATATACCTTTATTTGATTTCCGGCGCAGAATCTGCCAATCGTCAAGCCAGCCAATAAATCCGTAGCTGAGTGTCAAAGCTGAAACTGCAAGGACATCTGTTGCAAAGTTAGACAAGATGCAGGCAATAATCACACCAACAGGAATAAAAAAGATACCTCCCATTGTGGGCGTGCCTGCCTTTTTTAGATGGGCTTGGGGGCCATCTTCGCGGATTATTTGTCCAGTTTTGAGTGCTTGGAGTAAAGGTATTACCCAAAAGCCAACCACACCTGAACCCAGGGCACACAACAGCAGTGGCAGGGTTAAGGACATACTTTGCCAGGGGAGCCTGTTGGCCATCGAATCCAAGAAAAATGCTGTTGTACCTAACCCAACGGCTAATAAAGAGGCTAGAGCGATTCCAGAAATATTTAGTCCTTGCTCAGGAGATAATTTAGCGTCCACAGAAGTTTCCCTTCACTCCACACTTATTAAAATTGAATACTAATAGCTAGGGATACTACCAAGTCCCTAGCCTCAAGAGGCTAATCCTCGGCGATTCCTATATCGTCATCATCATCATCAAGGTCGTAGCCAATCCCATCTTCTACACCCATTAGGGAGTCTATTTCTTCTTCGCCATCTTGAAAATCCGGTTCTTGAACGTCACGTGTTACAATCCGACCTTTATTTTCCAGCCAATCCAATAAAGAGGACTCTGGCTTTAGGGGGATGACATGGGCTCGTTGGTTACGGGGTTCTTCACGTAATGGAGAGTTCAACATATCAAAGAAGACAAGAAAAAGTTTAGGTAAGTTGACATTTAGAGTCTATCACTTGACACGGATTTATTTAGTTATCTTTTCAACCCTTTTGTGAATAAATCCGCATTGAGATAGAAATTTTTTATTTAATAGGCATAAGGCTTAAGTCACGTCGCTTCGCTCCGAATTCAAAATTCAAAATTCAAAATTAATAATCCCCATAAATAAACTCAGGGGCTTGTATCCTTTGCATTTTCGGTCAAGCGATTCTTAGTAATTTTCATGGCTCTACATATATGTGATGAATATCTTGTTTATGCTGATGGAAAGTGAGTGATTTTAGAGGTGACAGGCGATGATAGGAAAGGCGGCTCTCATGGATGCGATCGCGCTTACTAATCGCGGTTTACTAGCGACTGAAGCCCAGAAACAGGCTATCTTAGCAGCGATCGCCAATTTAGAAGACTTTAATCCTACACCCCGTCCGGTAGAAGCTGGTAATTTGCTAGATGGTAATTGGCGATTACTATACACCACTAGCAAGGCTCTTTTAAATTTAGATCGTCTACCTTTTTGCAAATTGGGTCAAATCTATCAGTGTATTCGGGTAGAGACTACCAGCGTTTACAACATAGCTGAGATTTATGGCCTACCTTATTTGGAAGGATTAGTCAGCGTTGCTGCTAAATTTGAGCCAGTTTCAGGTCGGCGTGTCCAAGTGAAATTTGAGCGTTCTATTATCGGCTTACAACGTTTAATAGAATACAATTCTCCGGTAACTTTTATCCAACAAATTGAAGAAGGTAGAAAATTTCCGGCGATTGATTTTCCAATTAAGAGCGATCAACAACAAGGCTGGTTAGATATTACCTATATAGATAACGATCTGCGAATCGGCAGAGGTAACGAGGGGAGCGTGTTCATATTGAGTAAAACATAAAGTTTGTACAAAAATACTGTTTGCGAATGAAGGTACGCTATAACGTTTACCTTGTCAAGTAGGGTTTGATACCTTTTTCAATTTAGGATCTGCTAGGGAAGTGCTGAGTGCTGAGTAGGAGCAGAGGGGAAAGAAGTAATTTTTAATTCTTTCCAATTCCCAATGCCCAATGCCCAATTCCCAATACCCAATGCCCAAATTCAGACAAATAACTTAACAAAGACTCATGCTGCAACCTTGAGGTTGTAGAGTGAAATCAATTAGCCCTCTAGATTGGCGATTGATAACTAAAAGGGAAAATAATCATGGTTCAACGTGGTTCTAAAGTACGTATTCTCCGCCCTGAATCCTACTGGTTTCAGGATCTAGGAACTGTGGCTTCCATTGACCAAAGCGGCATCAAATACCCTGTAATTGTCCGCTTTGAGAAGGTCAATTACGCTGGTATCAATACCAACAACTTTGCCCAAGATGAATTAGTCGAGGTTGAAGCACCAAAGGCTAAACCAGCTAAAAAATAGCAGCAAAGCTACAAGGGGGTTGTTTGATGCGATGATGAAGGGTAGTCTTAAGTCTGAAGTATGAAATCTGAAAATTTCAGTTCATTCATTCTTCACCCTAGCCTACCTTAATCAATGAGAGCCGCCCTGCGGGTATTTACGGTTTCTCTTGAGTAATAATACGAGCAAGCTACGGATGTGGTAAGTTACTACTCCATATCTTCTTTCTTAAACCCCCAAGTAAATCAAAATTGCCTGCTTAATCAGTTTGAATGCCTGAACTGCCTGAAGTTGAAACAGTCCGCAAGGGTCTAAATCAATTGACCCTTAATCAAGAAATTACGGGTGGAGATGTGTTGCTCGATCGCACCATCGCCTACCCGTTTTCTGTTGGTGAGTTTGTTGATGGAATTGAAAAGAGGGCGATCGCAACTTGGCATCGTCGCGGTAAATATCTCCTCGCTGAACTTTCTTCCCCTGACTCAACCAGTTGGCTAGGAGTTCATCTGCGAATGACCGGTCAATTACTATGGGTGCATCGAGATGAACCATTACATAAGCACACGCGGGTTAGATTATTCTTTGGGGATCAACAAGAATTACGCTTTGTCGATCAGCGCACCTTCGGTAAAATTTGGTGGGTTCCGCCTGGTGTTGCTGTAGAAAGTATTATCACTGGTTTGGCAACACTGGCAGCAGATCCATTTTCACCGGAATTTACTGTCGAGTATTTAGCAAGCAAACTCAAAAATCGCCGCCGTCCGATTAAGACTGCGTTACTGGATCAATCGGTGGTAGCGGGATTAGGGAACATTTATGCCGATGAAGCGCTGTTTAAGAGTGGAATTTTACCTGAAACTTTGTGTATAGATTTGCAGCTAAAGCAAATTGAGCGTTTGCGAACAGCCATAATTCAAGTTTTAGAAACCAGCATTCAGGCTGGTGGTACAACATTTAGTAATTTCTTAAGTGTTCAGGGTGTCAACGGTAATTATGGTGGTGTTGCCTGGGTTTATAACCGCGCTGGGGAACCATGTCGAGTTTGTGGTATGCCAATTCAACGGATTAGGCTAGCTGGGCGATCTAGTCATTTTTGCTCTGAGTGTCAAACGCTAAGGGGAGTGGAGAAAGGGGAGAGACGCGATTAATCGCGTCTGTACAAGGAGGAATTTTTACTTCTAATTCGGAATTCTCCTAAAATGCAGATAAAACAATCTAGAAATTTGAGAGGGGAATTCATGGCAGTTAAAAAGGGAGATATGGTTCGCGCTATCCGCGAAAAACTGGAAAACAGTCTAGAAGCAAAAGCTAGTGATACTCGCTTTCCTTCTTATTTGTTTGACAGCAAGGGCGAAATTGTAGATATCAAAGGTGATTACGCCCTGATTAAGTTCGGGAAAGTGCCGACACCAAATGTTTGGTTACGTGTAGATCAACTGGAAGAATTTAAATAATAAGGAAAAATTCAGGAGTCAGAATTCAGAATTTAGCATTTATTCTGACTCTGGATTCTTGTTGATAAAATCGCACTTTAATAATTATGTTTTCTTCCCCTAACTCCCAAATTGTATGCAATTTACCCCGTGTCACCATCGTTGGTGCGGGTAGGGTTGGTAGTACTTTAGCTCAACGCATTGCAGAGAAAAATCTGGCAGATGTAGTTTTACTAGATATTATCGCGGGAATGCCCCAGGGCTTGGCGCTAGATTTGATGGAAGCTAGGGGAATTGAAATACATAATCGCCAGATTATCGGCACAAATAATTATGCTGATACATCTGGTTCTCAAATTGTGGTGATTACGGCAGGGCTTCCCCGCAAACCAGGGATGAGTCGAGATGACTTGCTGAGAACTAATGCCAAGATTGTGGTGGAAGCGGCAAAGGAGGCGATCGCTCATTCTCCTAATGCTATTTTTATTGTTGTCACTAATCCGTTGGATGTGATGACTTATTTGGCTTGGCAAGCAACTGGTTTACCACGCGATCGCATTATGGGCATGGCTGGCGTGTTAGATTCCGCCCGTTTTGAAGCCTTCATTGCCCTAGAATTGGGTGTTTTGCCCGCCGATGTCAAAGCGATGGTATTGGGTAGCCACGGCGATTTGATGGTTCCCTTGTCTCGTTATGCTACCGTTAACGGCATTCCCATCACTGAATTGCTGGATACAGCCACAATTGAACGCTTGGTAGAAAGAACCCGCAATGGTGGTGCAGAAATTGTGGAATTGATGCAAACTGGTGGTGCTTTTTTTGCTCCAGCATCGGCTACTAGCGTGATGGTAGAATCGATTTTATTGAATCAGTCGCGGTTGTTGCCTGTGGCGGCGTATCTGCAAGGTGAATACGGTTTAGAAGATGTTGTGATTGGTGTTCCCTGTCGGTTGGGATGCGGTGGAATTGAGAGTGTTTTGGAATTGACACTTACTGATGAAGAAAAAGAGGGTTTACATACTTCGGCTCAATCTGTGCGTCAAAATATTGAGCGATCGCATAAAATTTTGGGTGTAATTCGTAATTCGTAATGACGCTCGCGGACTCGCTACCGCTACGCTAACGTAATTCGTAATTAAGAAACCTCTCTCTGGTTTTACTACGTAAAATCGCCCCTTTCCGACTCAGAGATGGAAAGGCTTGCAACTTTGAAATATAGCAAAAACAAAAGGCACTAGGTTCAAATCCTAATGCCTTTTTTATTAGTTATTCCAAAACCTATTATTTTTCACCGATCTAGACAACCTCAGTTCCAAACCTTTCCTCTTTTAGGCAAGAGGCTTTGAATTCTTGCCATTTATTCCCTAGTAGGGAAGCTTACTCAGAGGTTAGCTTTGGGGTTAACGGCGGTAATCCTCGTCTGCGGGGTCGCCGTAGGGGTCTTCGCTGGCTGGACGGACGTTACCAAAGTCCCCTTGGTCTGCGGGATCGCCGTAAGGGTCTTCACTAGCTGGGCGAACGTTGCCGTAAGACGAGATATCTGCGGGATCGCCATAGGGGTCTTGACTGGCTGGAATAACGTTGCCGTAAGACGAGATATCTGCGGGGTCGCCGTAGGGATCTTGACTGGCTGGAGTCACGTTACCGTAAGATGCTGGGTCTGCGGGATCGCCGTAGGGGTCTTCGCTAGCTGGACGGGCATTGCGATATTCAGCATCTTCAGATTGATCGCTGTTTCCTCCAAAGAAAAGATCCTTCGCCTTTCGCAAAAAGTCATCTACCATGATCTGTCTCCTGATTTAAGTTCGTGTTTCCGACGTGCGCGATCGGCGTTATCCTTCGGGGAAACCCGCTTTCTTATTTACACACGCTTCGCCGATCTAGAGTGCTGGTGCTGCGGATGAAGTTATACCAGTTAGATCGCGACCTGTGGTACTGCCGTTATAGCCTTGGAATTGCCGATACTTTTGTGCTTCAGATTCGGGTACTCGAATTCCTTCTGTTGGTGGAGTAACCCAGTGAGCGCGATGTTCAGCATCACGGTAATATACACGCCCGTTTTTGGAAAGATAGTATTTACCTTGCGCTCCTTCTTGTGAAGCATTCTTATGTTGATTGTAGAGGTAATAAAGTCCCGCAGCACCGGCCAAAAGTGCAACTTTTTGTCCTGTACCCAATCCCTTCTTAGCTTCGGTTTGGCGTTCGCTGACTGTTCTACCAAGGGTATCATCAACAGGTGGTGGTGCTGAAGCTTTTTGGGAACCGCCTCCGCAGCTACTCAGCAAGGGTACCATTAGCAATGCCGAAAGTAGCACTGCAAATAGACGCGAAACTATTTTACGTTCTTTAAATATTGTGTTCATTGGATTTCTTCATCACCTGTATTTGCTAAAAGCCTCGCTGTTGCAAAAACCAAGTTGGAAATCCTGTTATTTCACCTGGGATTGAAAAAACATATTTCACTTAATTCGTAACTGCACCAGCTACAGCGTTTCACTTTTATGATGATCGGTTTTCTCAAGTCTTCCATCCTGCCTTTGAGAGAAACTGCATTCATCCCAAAGAAATATATTGTTGATTTTTAATTAATCAATTTAGCTGAAACACCGAAACATTCAGCAATTTCTCGGTTATTTTTTCTGGATAAATAAATTAGAAAGATACAGCTACTATGATGATCTTTGCCAAAAAATAGATTACTTATGACATCAAAAAATACAGCCCAAACTAGCACTCGTGTCCTTTTGGCTTTGTGGGATTTGGGAGGAACGCAGCAGGAAGTTAAGAAGGGTCAACTCACTAAGCGAATTGTATCCAAAAGCCAGAAGGCGGCAGATTATCAGGCTTTATTTGAAGAGTTGCAGAATCAGGGTGCGATCGCAATCTCCAAAAGAGGATATTCTCTGACATCTCCCAAGGGTTTACAGGTGTTGGGTAAGGGTTTGAGAAGTGGCGAGTTTAAGTTTGAAGGGACGATTGTCGGAACTTGGGCGGCGAATGCGTTGGTGAAGTGGATTAGTCAGATTGATGTTGCGGTAAGTGGTGCAGATGTACCAGTTAATGGGAAAGGTGCGATCGCTTCTTATGACGAGTTTAAGTCAGTGGCGTTGGAAGTCTACGACAAGCTGAACTATGAGTACAACTTTAATAATCTAGTGCCAATTTATCGCATTAGGAGAGGAATTGGCGATCGTGTGAGTCGTACAGAGTTTAATGATTGGCTGCTAGAAACGCAAGCCGACGACATTTTCCAACTACAAGGCGGAACTATAGAAGATAATTCAAGCGACAAAATAGAGGACTCTATTAGTACCCAGCTTAATGGACTACGCTGCTATGCAATACGTTTATAACCTTAAACTACTTTGTTTCGACTCGTCACACACTAACTACACAAAATCATGGTTACTAATACATCTACCATTGACGAACTAATTAGAAGTCAAAACCCATTTGCAGGGCATATTGTTGTCAGGCCACAACAAATATGGGGCAAAAGCTTTCCTGATGTACCTTCAATTAATGCTCATGCTTCTGATGCCGTTTTTGAAGCAATTGAAAAAATTTCTAAAGGACAATGTGAAACTGTAGGTATTACGATAGCATCTGAAAAAGGGGCTGGGAAAAGCCATATTATGAGTCGGATTCGCCACCGTCTAGAGGCAGAAAATAGCAGCTTATTTGTTTATATGAGTAAGTATGATAACTTGAATCAAATTAAGTCCCAATTTTTGCAAAGTGTTGCTTCTAGCCTTAGAGCTTTTGGTAGTCAAAAAGTTATGCAGTGGCAAGAAATTGCAGCAGCTTTAATTAATGAAACAAAATCATGGAACTATACACCACAGCAATATATTAATCAATACCCTAATTGGTTAAATCAATACTCTACTAAATTCCTTGAAAGCTTAACAGAACTTATTCTGGGAATCAAGCCTCAAATAACTAATCCTTACATGGTAAAAGCAATTTTGTGGACACTTTCTACACCCCATGCTAATTACGCAAATTATTGGCTATCGGGCTTAGAACTAACACAGAATCAAGCTGAAGCAATGGGGCTACCAAATCTTAAAAATGAGGATAGAGAGGTTGAGGCACTGAATACTGTCCGCCAAATTTTAGATATAATTAGCGATTACAGAATTCCAGTTATTTGCTTTGATGAATTAGATAATTTGGAGGTTTCAGACTCTGGTTTTACAACAGCCCAAGTTATTGCAAATCTAGTTAAGGATATGTATAACAGCCTGAAAAAAGGTATTTTTCTGCTGGCAATGTATCGTGAGACTTGGGAAGATCAAATCAGGCTTTTACCACAATCTGAAGCTGTTATGGATAGATTAGTCAGTAATCAAGTTGATAGACTACCAATTCGACTAAATTTTTTAAATCCTGATGATGTTATAGCTATAGTTAGCCAATGGTTACAAGAGTTTTATCAGGAAAATAAACAGATACCTCCTCATCCTCTGTATCCATTTGATGAAAATAAACTCCGGGAAATTGGTAAAGAAAGACCTACAGTTAGGTCAGTTTTGAAATGGTGTGCAGATAATTTTGTACCTAATGGGCCTATTATTGATGATCCAACAACCCATCCAGTTCAACTATACTTCGATAATGAACTAGCAAATGTTGAAGCTTCTATTGATTCATTAATAGAAGAAGAAGCAACAATTGCTAATGCTCTTTGGCTGGCTTTCAATAGTTTAATTGGTGAAACTGTAGAGGGAGTAACAATTGAAGATATTGAAGAAATAACAGCTAGTGCAGCAGATGATGGCTATATAGATTTCAGAATTGTTGACAAAAATAGAAAAGTGAGAATTGGAGTAACTGTAGTTCAGCAAGACGGCAAGTTTATTGGTGCAGCATTGAATCGATTAATTGACTACAGAAGGTTTGATCTAACTCGCGGTTGTTTGGTTCGTTCAAAAAAGATTAATTCAGGTGCAGGATTAGCTAGAGAACGTTTAAGAATACTGTTGAAAGAAAAGGGTGGAGAGTGGGTAAGCTTGCAAAGCCAAGATATTAAACCTCTATTAGCTATCTATTTTGTTTGGTATAAAAAAGATAGTTACGAACTTACAGAAGAAGAGGTATTTGATTTTATTGAGCAGAAGCAACTAGCAATCAACAATCCTTTGATTCGAGAAATACTTAGCGATCCTTCTGGACAAGAACCTACTAATTTAACTGATGATGGATTACCTATTAGTATTCCTCAAAGCGTTGCTACTGCCGATTACATCGAACTAAACCTATAGCTAATTAGAAATGAATCAGCAGTTTTCAATTCCAACAGGGCTATGTTTACCTGTGCCTGATATTGAAGCCTTAATACAGGGGCGAACAATGGCAGCTTTACCCAAGATGTTTATTCGTCCTGGGCAGAGATTTGCACTCTATCCTGCTGACTCTTCAGCTTCAATTAAAGCTTGGGCTAAATGTGAACTTTGCCAAATTTTAGATGAGACTAAGCCATTAGATATTTTGTCTAAGTTAACAATATGGACACCAAAAGTATTGAAGGAGATACTACAAAAGCAACAGTATCTTTTCTTGGCTTACTTGCGTGTCTATCAGTTACCTGAGTTACAAGAAATATTAGTTAGTACCAATATTCAGGAAAAGCTAGGGAAATTTGTTAGTTTACCTAATTCTCTAACGGTTTCTGAAGTTAACCCAGTATTAAACGATCGCACCTTCGCCCAACGCAAACGCCAGTTAGAAAAGCTAGAACCCTCAGTGCATCCTGAATTAGAAGAATTGCAGAGTGCGATCGCATCCCTAAGCATTAGCCAACCAGCCGCCAAACAATTAGACGACGATATCAAAGTATTTTTGGGTTGGAGTAGTGACAAGCTAATTAAGCAACCCAATGCAAATTTAGTTTGGATAAATAATATTGCATCATTGGGCGATCGCAGTATCGAACAAGATGAGAAAAAAAGCAACTACCAAGCTGGTACAGATTTTGAAAACATCGCACGTCAAAGCCTGGAGTTTTTAGGCTTCAAAGTTGAAAGTGCTTTCAAGGGTGGTGCTGGAGGCTTAGATTTATATTGTTCAAAACCTTACCCTATTGTTTGTGAATGTAAGGCAGGTAAGCTTATTCCGAGTCGTACTGTTGAGGAATTACTCAAACTTGGTGGAATGCATTTAGGTAAAACTCAAGTATTAACTTCAGCTAAGTTAGTAATTGGCCCTGGTAATCCATCGACAGATACACTAAAAGCTGCTAAAGAATGGGAAGTAAGTATTATAAATGCTATGACTTTACAAAAACTCGTTGAATTAAAAGCAAAATATCCAGGTGCTATTAATTTAGTAGAATTACAGCAATATCTAGAACCTGGGCAAATTGACTATAAAATTGATGAATATATTGATAAAGCTGAGAGAGAGATTAAATTGCGATCGCAGATAATCACAGCAGTCAAACAACTCTCTGAACAAGACAACGAAACTGCAAAAGCTACCCATCCGAGTTTCACCGTTACAGAAATTCGTGTTCATTACAATGCTACTCATAATCCCCGGCTAAATGATGAAGTAGTTCACGATTTACTGATAGAACTTTCTTCACCATTAACAGGCTATTTAGGACGAATAAAAGGCAGTGATTGGAATAGCGATCGCTTTTACTTCCTGCGCGATTTACCTATTAACTAAAAATAGCAAAATATATTTCTTTTCTTACCTTCGCGTTCTTTGCGTCCTTCTCTAACGAGATGCTGCGCGATTGCGGTTCGTTTCAAAATAATTGAAGTGCAAGTTATTTTGCGGTTAATTCATTTATGAATAATTAATACTATCTATTGACTTAAGTTTATTTTATGAGAAGCAATAAAGTGCGATCGCACAACCCACCGCAGCGATCGCTATCTTCATTTTTTTCTCAGTATCTTTTATTTATAGTGACAAACCTTACAAAAATTTTATACTTACCCACTGTGTGACTTGATTTACATTAGATCAGAGATTTGGTACTGTCGAAGAAACACATTATACTGACTACACTGGTGTTCATTAATAATTCACTGTAGTAAGTTTAAAACTTAGGTGAGATGATCCATGTATTATCAAATTTGGAATTTCTTTCTTAAAGAAGATAAATATATTTACTGGCAAGAAAAAATAAAACTTAACAAAAAATTTGATAGACTTACATGGCAAAAGATTATTGATTTTTTGTCACTAGTAGAGCAAACTTTCCAATTGAAAAGTCAACTAGCCGAAACCGATAGCATTGATCCGTTTCTTAAGCTAGCAAAGGAAAACGGTTACAGTTTGATGGCAGAAGAACTTGCGTGGTTTCTAGTTACTAGAAGACAGATTTGGGATCTTTTTGATTTTGCACAAAAAACGCCATCTCTCAAAGAAGAATTGCTCATTGCTAAAGATCCGCAGCATTTCGTCAATATAGCTGCCGATCATGGCTATTCCTTTTCTGTAGAAGAGTTAGGTTGGCTATTAATTGAAATTAAATCATCGCCAGAAATAGTATCTATCAACAACAGTGTTGGAGAGATTCTCACAGGTTCAAATTACGGCAGAATTGACATAGGATACTGGATTTGGCTAGCAGAAGAGTGGGGAATTGTGCCACCATTTTGTCATCGAGAAAAGCTGGGTAATCTATTATCTGGAGATACCAGCAATCCTTTTTTACTCGATCGTTGTTTCTTACCCAAGAGCTATTTTAATCAACGCCTCTTGGTAAGTAGTAATGACGCTCATGTACTCGCTAATGCTGCGCTAACATAATTCGTAATGATGTATATAGTAATCCGTGCAGGAGTCACGAACAAAAAGATCCCCGACTTCTTAAAGAAGCCGGGGATCTGAGCATTATAGATATAGCTGCGTCAAAATTCACAAAATTAAATTTAACTTAATTATGAATTACGAATCATACAGTGAAGCATCCTAGACGGAAGATAAAACTTCTATCTAGGATGCTTCACAATAAAAAATTGTTGCTGATACAACAATTATGTACAAAATTGTGATGTGTAGACTAGAGCTATCAGCTAGCAGAAACGGTTAAACTGTCGGGTTTGTGAAGATCGCCTTGCAAAACCACACCTCGCTGATTGGCATGGATATGACGCAAAATTTTATAAATTGCCTCAACTTGCTCTGATGCACCTGCTTTCTTTGCGAGTTCTTCAAGAGAAATAGGAGCTTTTTCTTTTTGTAGCACTGCTACCACTCGTGTTTGCAAATCGAGAATGGAGGCAGCAGCTTTTTTGCCAGCTTCTACGCCTGGTTGATGGTAGGCGTTGATGTTGACCAAGCTAGCGTATAAACCAACAGCACGTTCATACAAAGCTATTAATGCCCCTACAGTTCGGGGGTTAACTTGGGGAATGGTAACTGTAATCGAATCGCGGTGATTTTCATAAAGCGCTTGTCGGGTTCCTTGGAGAAAACCGGAAAGATAATCGCCTGATGTAACTCCCGGATCTATTTCAGTGGATGGCCCTTGACGATCTTCCAACACTTCGACGAAGGTAGCAAAGAAATTCGCTACACCTTCACGCAACTGCTGGACGTAAGCGTGTTGATCTGTTGAGCCTTTGTTGCCATAAACGGCGATGCCTTGATGGACAACCTTACCATCTAAGTCTTTTTCCTTGCCCAAGGATTCCATCACCAGCTGTTGCAAATAGCGGCTGAATAAAAATAAGCTGTCCTTGTAAGGTAGGACAACCATATCTTTTTCGCCCTTTCCATTGCCTGTAAAGTACCAAGACAAAGCAAGCAAGGCTGCTGGGTTATTTTTCACATCTGGGACGCGGGTAGCGTCATCCATTTCTTTTGCACCATCTAGCATGGCGCGAACATCAATGCCCTGCAATGCGGCTGGTACTAGTCCCACAGCAGACATTTCTGAGGTGCGTCCTCCTACCCAGTCATACATGGGAAATCTGGCTAGCCAACCTTCCTCTTTGGCTAGTTTATCGAGGTTGCTATCAACGCTGGTAATTGCTACCGCGTATTGAGCAAATTCCAAATTGTGTCCGGCGTAGGCTTTTTTAACTTCAATCATGCCGTTGCGGGGTTCCGGCGTTCCCCCAGATTTGGAAATCACCAATACCAAAGTGCTGGCGAGGCTATTTCGTAGATGATTGATAACGCGATCGATACCTGCCGGATCGTTATTATCGATAAAGTGAATTTTCAGGGGCGGGAAATCAGGAGCAAGAGCTTCCGCGACGAATTGGGGGCCGAGAGCGGAACCACCAATGCCAATGGAGATAATATCCGTGAAGCGGCTTGCTCTAGGAGGATGAATAGCACCTGTTTGGACTTTTTCCGCAAAGGCTTCAATTTGTTCTAGGGTTTGGACAATTTCTTGTGTAAGTTCTGGAGTTGGCGCTAAATCAGGATTTCGCAGCCAGTAGTGTCCAACCATGCGATTCTCGTCGGGATTTGCGATCGCACCCTTCTCCAGTTGAGCCATATCCGCAAACGCCTTGTCAAACTTCGGCTGCAACGATTCCACAAAGGGATCATCGAACCGAATTCGACTTATATCTAAGTACAGTCCTAATCCCTCGTGGAAATATAACCAGTTTTGGTATCGTTGCCAAAGTGCCCTAGCATCCATAGGGAAATCTCAAATAAAGTGTTTTTCAAAAACCAGTTTAATGGAAGGTTATAGCGATCCCTGCCTAGCCTTATACAGTTTACAGTTTTCAGTGTTCCCTTGACTCTTGACTTTAAACATCTGGCATAGGGATGACACGCAGAAATTTCACAATTTCACCCCTAATTTCTATACCAATCAGGTAATTATCTAGGGTAAAACGGTGAAAAATGCCCTCATTATCAAGCTGTCGCAGTTCTTTTAAATCGCTCAGTTGCCACTTTTGGGCTAACTCAATAAAGACAAAATCATGCACCCGCTCGTAGGCGGCAGGTTCTAAATTTTTCAGGTCTAGTAAAAAAGACCTTGCATAGCGCATTTCTAGACTCACTAGGCGTTACCTTAAAAAATAGTGCTGAGTAGTGAGTGCTGAGTAAAGAGGCAGTACTAAGGACTCGGCGCTGCTGAATCAGAAAAACATCAACAGTCGTATCGCTTCTTCATGAGTTAAGATATCCCACGGTTGCTGCGATCGCTTGACTTTTTGTATAGCTTTGAGCATATAAAAGTCATAATGTAAAGCTTCGAGAACGTTCCAAATGTCTTGCAAATCGTCATCGCCTAACTGCTCAATTAAGTGATGCATTCTAAGCCGCAGCAAATTCATACGTCAACTATTCCCTACCAGCAAACACCAACAATAAATAGTATTCCCACAAAATTAGCAAAGGTTAACGGCAATGTAGCACTATGCTCAAGCTAGGCTAAAATTTATTCGCCCAGTGAAGAGGATGGGGGGCAGGGGGCAGGGGGCAGGGAGCAGGGGGCAGGGGGGCAGGGGGGCAGGGGGCAGGGGGGCAGGGAGCAGGGGAGCAGGGGGACAAGGAGAATAACTATACTCAATTTCCAATTTCCAATTCCCAATTTCCAATTTCCAATTCCCAATTTCCAATTCCCAATGCCCAATTCCCAATTCCCAATTCCCAATTTCCAATTCCCAATTCCCAATTCCCAAATTAAAATGGTTGACTATCTAATTTTCTTAGCAATTTCTACAGCACTTTTTGCTCTATTCGGTTTAGGACTCAATTTACAGTGGGGCTTTACGGGGTTAATTAACTTTGGTCATATTGCTTTCATGACTCTGGGAGCATATACAACCGTATTATTAAACTTAAAGGGCGTACCCCTACTAATATCAGCAGTGGCTGGGGCTATTGTCGCCGCCTTGTTGGGTTTGATAATTGGTTTTGCAACTCTACGCTTACGCGAAGATTATCTAGGAATTGTCACCATCGGTACAGGCGAATTAATTCGTCTGGTGGTAAATAACCAAGAATTACCTGTGGGTGATACCTGGGTTTCTGGGGCATTTGGGGTGCAAAGTTATCCCATACCACTATCTACCGAGCCGAATTTGTTTGTCAGATTAGTAATGATTGGGTTGTTAACGCTACTAGCTGCTGTAACTTTCTTTTCATTGTGGCGATGGATTCGTACCACCCAAATATCTCGGACTACTGATTTAGGGAAAAGGACAACTAGTAAACAAGAATTTATATCCCGCTTAGTTGTGGGAATTGTGTTAGCAGCTTTGGCGGCAGCGATTTATATTTCTGGGGTAATCGGACTGTATAATTACAACCCAAAAGCGGGTTTAATGCTGGTGTTGCTGTTAGTTTTAGCACTTGTATACTGGCGTTTAGAAATTTTGGTGCGATCGCCTTGGGGTAGAATTCTCAAAGCCATCCGTGAAGATGAAGAAATTCCCAAGGCGCTGGGAAAAAATGTCTTTTGGTATAAATTACAATCATTAATGTTAGGGGGTGCGATCGCAGGTATCGCTGGTGCTTTCTTTGCTTGGCAACTGGCCGCCATTTACCCCGATAACTTCCAACCGCAGCTTACCTTTGACACTTGGATCATGGTCATTTTAGGGGGTTCTGGAAATAATGTTGGCACAATCTTAGGTGCAGTAATTTACTTTGCTTACGATGCACTAACGCGAGAAGTCTTACCCAGAATCATCCCCCTTGATGAAGCTCGTTTGGGTGCATTTCGGATCGTGGTAATCGGATTAATTCTGATGATACTGATGATTTGGCGACCTCAAGGTATTCTAGGGAAAAAGGAGGAACTTACCCTTGGTAAATAACCAGTCACCACCACTTCCCCTTTTGGTAGCCACTGGACTTTCTAAAAGCTTTGGTGGAATCAAAGCAGTTAATGAGGCGAAAATTGAAGTTGCTAAAGGCAGCATTACGGGCTTGATTGGCCCTAATGGTGCTGGTAAAACGACTTTCTTTAACTTACTTTCAAACTTCATCCGCCCAGATAAAGGACGAGTGATTTTTGACGGCGAACCGATTCACAATTTGCAACCATATCAAATCGCCCAGCAGGGAGTAATCCGCACCTTTCAGGTTGCACGGACTCTCTCACGGTTGTCGGTGTTAGAAAATATGCTGCTGGCAGCGCAAAAACAAACAGGTGAGAATTTTTGGCAAGTACAGTTGCAGCCGCACATTGTCGCTAAAGAAGAAAAGCAACTGCAAGAGCGGGCAATGTTCCTGTTAGAATCAGTAGGCTTGGCAAAAAAAGCACACGATTACGCTGGTTGCTTATCTGGTGGACAACGTAAGCTGCTGGAAATGGGACGGGCGCTGATGACTAATCCCAAGTTAATTTTGTTGGATGAACCAGCTGCTGGGGTGAATCCGAAACTGATTGATGATATTTGCGATCGCATTCTCACTTGGAACCGCCAAGATGGGATGACTTTTCTGATTATCGAACACAATATGGATGTGATTATGTCCTTGTGCGATCGCGTTTGGGTACTTGCCGAAGGGCAGAATTTGGCTGACGGTACACCAGCAGAAATTCAAAGCAATCCTAAAGTTTTAGAGGCATATTTGGGAAAATAGAGTGCGATTAGCTTTCTGTTTATGTCATATATAGTGGTTCCCGATCTGGTGAGGTACGTTTTTAAAGCTACTAAGCTTGGTACAAAAGATTTGAGTGTATCTCAGTTGCTTAGGAAGGGCTATACTTAATGATTTGACTTATAACAAATAAAAGTAAATGAATACTGTTACTTGTCCAAAGTCAAAAAGTCGCACACAGGCATCAAATATTCGGAAATTTGGCTCACGTTCTGTAGTCGAAAAAATCTATGTCAATAATGACAGTCAAAGATTTAGAGCAAGTTCAAACCGCTTTTAACGAAGCAGGTTTAGATTACCAGCTGGAACTCGAAAATGGGAAAATTTCAATAATGGGCCCGTCAGATATTGTATCCAGCGAAATCAGTAGTCGTCTCATTGCCTTTCTTTTTGCCTGGATAAATCCTCGTCGTTGGGGAAGAGTATTTGATTCTGCTGGCGGTTTCATCATGCCAGATACAAACCTCAAAGCACCTGATGTTTCCTTTGTTCGCGCTTCCCGACTTCTCCAAAGTCCTCGTTACTTTGGAGAACTTGTCCCTGACTTGGTGGTAGAAATTAAATCTCAGAGCGATCAAATTAAACTTATAGTAGCTAAGATTTTAAAATTTATAGAATTAGGAGCGATCGTCGGGATTCTGATCGATCCTGATAAAGAGACAGTTACAATTTATCGCTCTACAGGCGAACCGACAGTTTTAGAAAATGGCGATATTTTAACCATACCAGAACTTTTTCCCGGTTGGGAATTGCTGGTTACTGAATTGTGGCCTCCTATCTTTACCGAGGAAGAAACACAAATTTAGTGAAGAACTTTGGTAGCTACTCACTAAACAATTTTAAGTTAATTTTTTTTGACTGAATCAGCATTCGGGGTGAATCAGAGCTTTATTTTTTAATCTTCGTTATTTTCTGCAAAATTTACTTGCTCATAAAGGTCGCGCAATTCAATTTGAAAATCAACCGTTTGCAGTGATAAAATTGCAGATTCATGTTCAAGTTCAGTGAATGACCATTGACTTTCCGCAGTTTTTACATATTGCATCACATGATACTGATATTGGTCAATTAAAATATATTCCTTGAATTCGGGAATAGAGCGATAATAAAGAAACTTATCGCCTTGGTCATAATTTTTAGTTGATTTAGATAAAACTTCAGCAATTAACATCGGGTTCATAACCGTTGTTGTGCTGGTTCCTGTATAAATAGGTTGTCCCTCAATCACCATCACATCAGGATATGTATGCTGCCGATAACGAGGTATCCATAAACGCACATCACCAATATAAACATCATAATTTTTACGCCTTAAACCAATTTTTAAGGATGCAGCTAAATTCAAAGCAATTTTATTATGATTTGTAGTGCCACCCGTCATCGGTACAATCTCTCCATCACGGTATTCGCTTTTATATTCCGCTTTTTCTTCAATTTCTAAATACTCTTCAGGTGTGTAATAGAATTTTTGTGTTTCTAATTGCATAAATATACGACCTATGATTGATTGTGCGGTTACTTATTCATCTTTCATATTTATGTTGTACGCCAATAAACCCCATTCTCTCGCTGCATTAACTGGCAAGCAATGAATTCCCGTCGCAGGGTAGCGCAGTCAGGATGGTAACGTTTAAGAATGTCATTTACCAGGCGTTCAGGATAGTTGACTCCGACATCAAACTGGTTTGCTAACCACTTGAGAATAACTAGACGCTTTTTGCGACTAGCAGGAATTTCTTTGAGGTAATCGTCCTCAAAATAGTTTTTCAATACTTTGTTTTCCCAAGCCTCAGTATCCACATCTTCAATCAAAGATGCTATTTTTTCAGGTGTGAAAATTTCCTTACTGATGCTTTGCAAAGCCTCGCTATCTAATTGATACAGATGGCTATTCCCCTCCGGGCGCATTGTCACCAAATTTAGCTCTTTAAGTTTCGCTAAATGATGGGATACCGTCGGTTCCTTGAGTTGCAGTAGCGCCGCCAATTCTTCGACGCTGCACTCCTGATTTGCCAGGATACCTACGATCTTCAATCGGCTATCATCCGCTAATGCCTTGAAAAAGCGCAGTAAGATATTAAATTGATCTGGTTGCATAACTAACTTCTAATTAGATAGATGTCTAATTAGAAGTATATCTAATTTAAAAGCTAAGATCCCCAACTTCTCATAGAAATCGGGGATTTTGTTGTTCAGTTTAACTAAACTGTTCCTCTGCATCTAGGTTGAACAGCATTTGTAGAGTTTGCATACAGCGCCTTCTGGCTTCCACATCTTGCTGCGATCGCAACTGTACCATCGGGTCGTGTAAAATTTTATTGACAATTCCCCGCGTTAATGCTTCAATTACCTCTTGATGTTTTTCAGCGAATTCCGAACCCAATCTCGACAAAGCTTTTTCTAACTCTTGTTCGCGGATGGTTTCGACTTTATTTCGCAGACAGCTAATAGTGGTAACAGTTTCTAAACTGCGCCACCAAATATCAAAAGCTTCTACTTCTTCCTCTAAAAGTCGCTCGGCTTCTTGTGCAATCTTCCGACGGCTTTCGTAGTTTTGCGCTACTACAGCTTTCAAATCATCCACATTAAACGCCTGCACATTTTCCAGTTCATTTACATCTGCATGAACGTTACGCGGCACAGAGATATCAAATAACATTAAAGAACGCTGAACTTCTAAAACCATTTCCAATTTGGCACGGTCAAGTATTGGCTCTGTTGCAGAAGTACTTGTAAATACTAAATCGCTATTGGCAATTACAGTCATCATTTCCGATAGCGGATGAATTTGGATCGGTTGCTGAGGGAACTGCTTCGTTAATTCCTCTGCACGTTCACGAGAGCGATTTACAATACTAATTTCCACCGCACCTTTAGAAATTAGATGTTGCACCAGCAGCCGTGACATTTTACCAGCGCCCAGAATTACCACTCGACAAGCAGCTAAATTTGCCACTTTTATCTGTGCTAATTCCACAGCTGCCGAACTAATAGAGACAGCGCCAGTACCAATACTAGTTTCAGTCCGAACTCGCTTACCTGCTGTTAGCGCTTGTTTAAATAATCGATTCAAAATGGTTTTTATACCGTTATATTGCTGTCCCAGTTTGTGCGTTGTTTTCACCTGAGCCAGAATTTGACCTTCTCCGAGTACCAAACTATCTAAACCACCTGCTACGCGCATAACGTGCATCACTGCATCATCATGTAGCAACATAAATAAATGCTGTCGCAGAGAAAGCACGGGCAATTTACTATATTCTGCAAGAAACTGCGTTATTTCTCGAATACCTTGGTCTGCTTCACTGCTAACAATATAAATTTCCAGGCGGTTACAAGTGCTAAGAATTGCAACTTCATCAATATGAGGATAGCTGGCCAGTTGAGCGATCGCACTTTCAATTTGTGGTTCTGGAATGCTTAGTTTTTCCCGGACTTCTACTGGGGCTGTTTTATGGCTTAACCCCACCACTGCTATATTCATTTGCTAAATCGTAGTTACTAGTTGGTAGTTTGAAAATAGGGCATTGAGTGACAATAGGGAATGGGGAATTGTTGTTTATTGATTGGTAGTTTTTACTAGCAACAAACAACAAATAATCACTAACTACTAACTACTAACTACTGTAAGAATGAAACATTTGGGTGACTACTTTTCCCTTATATAGAAAGATTTATCTCCAAATGCTTCGCCCCTACTTTTACCATTCCCCATTCCCTAAAAATTAGTTCAGTTGGAGAGTCTTGGGTTTACCAAACATGTGAATTGTATCAACAAATCGAGCCGTATTCGATTGGTTGGAAATTACCAAGCTTTGAGTTCTTGCTCCACCGCTGAAGAAACGTACACCTTCCATGAGATTACCACTGGTAATGCCGCAAGCAGCGAACAGAACAGTTTGACCAGATGCTAGTTCATGAGCATCATAGACCTTATCGGGGTCATTGATATTCATAGACTTTAAGCGATCAATGTTGGCTTCTCTGCTTTCTCCAATCAGACCTGTTTTCACTACTGCGGGATCGTAGATCAGTTGACCTTGGAAGTGTCCACCCAAAGCACGCATTGCTGCTGCCGAGATTACACCTTCAGGAGCCGCACCGATACCCATCAGCGCGTGGATATTAGTTCCAGCAAAACCACAGCTGATAGCTGCACCCACATCACCATCTGAAATTAGGGCGACTCTCGCTCCAGCCTCACGGATTTCTTTAATTAAATCGTTGTGGCGTTCGCGCTTCATTACCACGACTACGAGTTCTTCAATCGAGCGCTCTAGACACTCAGAGAGAATCTTCAGGTTTTCTGTTGCTGACTTGTTGATGTCTACCTTGCCCTTAGCTGCGGGAGGTGCTGCTAACTTTTTCATGTAAAAGTCAGGAGCAGCAAATAATCCACCCTTTTCAGAAATTGCCAAGACAGCCATCGAACCAGGTTGTCCATAAGCTACCAAGTTCGTACCTTCACAGGGGTCAACGGCGATATCAATTTCAACTAGTTCATCAGGGTTACACAGAGCTTCGGCATTTGGTTGAGTACAAATACCAACTTCTTCTCCGATGTATAACATAGGCGCGTCGTCACGTTCGCCTTCTCCAATCACAATGCGACCGCGCATATAGATTTTATTCATCCGTTCCCGCATAGCTTCCACAGCTACCTGGTCAGCGATGTTTTTTTCGCCTTTACCCATCCACTTTGCGGATGCGATCGCGGCTTGCTCTACTACTTCAATAATCTCTAACCCAAGTGTATTTTCCACAGAGTCTGCCCTCTCAACTGCTTGAATTTCCGCCGCTTTATCTGGCCATTTCAGTTTTCAAGTCTACCAAAGGGCGGATACACGTGGAAGAAAGTTAAGTTTTACTGCTAACTGGTTACAAAAGTGCCAGTTAACACATCCTTATTTTTTACTCCTAACTACTCCAGTATAAAGCGTGTTTAAAAGTAACTAAGTTAAGAACTTGCACAAATGGGTAGCAGTTTATGTATACAACATTGCTTTTCTTCAGTGTTTATCTTTAGGTATAAAATAATAAAGAAAAAAAGCTGGTGAATTCACTCAAAACCAAGAAACGAGGCGCAGAGTAGTTAGCTTGTCAAATTAAGAGGTGAATCGTGTTTATAGACTACATCACACTCATGTTGATCAATATGGTAGCTGGGTTATTTCTACTAGCTGATTATGTGTATCGTGGTATAGATAGTTCTAATCAGAGACAGTGGATTCCCGGTTTTGGGATTACAGGTGCGATCGCACTAACAACTGGTTTACACATGAGTTTCACCTGGCCAGTTATCGGTAGCTTTAACATAGCCTTCGGTGAGACAAGTGTTTTATTTGGAATATTATTTGTTGCAGCTGCGGTTTCCCTTGCTCAAGGTTGGGATTTATTCACAATAGCAATTTATGGCTTTTTTGCTGGCGTAGTTGCGATCGTAGTGGGTATTCGCATTATCAACTTGAATTTAACAAAGCAACCGCTTTTATCAGGAATCGGCTTTATTCTAACCGGCTTAGGTGGTATTTTTGCAGCGCCAACCCTCTATTGGAAAACCAACCGAACCTGGCGGCTAATTGGTGTAGCAGTGCTGATAGTCGCAGCTTTAATTTGGGCATTAACTGGATATTTGGCTTACTGGAATCATTTAGAGGGTTTCCAAAAGTGGGTTCCAGCGCCGATGCGGTAAGCAATGTTCTAGGCTAGAGACATAGTTAAAACCTTGCTTAAATAAATATGCTGGACTTTCTTAATCCCCTATTAAATCGCCATCCAGAGCTAGTTAAAGCCAACGTCGAACTTTACACCTGGCAAACTTGCCCTTACTGCATTCGAGCCAAAATGCTGCTGTGGTGGAAAGGTGTAAATTTCACTGAATACAAAATTGACGGCGACGAAGCAGCCAGAGCGAAAATGGCAGAACGCGCTAACGGAAGACGTACCGTACCGCAAATTTTCATTAATAACCAGCACATTGGCGGCTGCGATGACCTCTATCAACTAGACACACAAAGCCAACTCGATCCCCTTTTAGCCCAAGTCGCTATTTAGTAATCAAATTAGCCACAAACGTACCCCATTGGCGAACCCGCAGGGTAGACCGCCTCCGCAAACTAACGGCTAAATTAAGGTTTTTTAACCCGTGGAGGTGGGTTTTGTTTGTGTAGACGCGGTTTATAACCACCCATTTCCCGTTATAGCAAGGGACTGGGGACTGGGTGAAAAGTCCTTTTGTGTCTAAGTTTCATCATCTGTTGATGTCCTAACCACCTTGACTGTTGCTATAACTATCTCGCCCGTCCAAAAGCGAGCATAATTTTAAAATTTTTATATTGATAAAAATATGTTAACTAAATATGCAGAATATCTTATACATCAACAATGGATGAATTGTGCCCTAGAATTAGCAAAAGCAGCCGGTGAAGCAGGTGAAGTCCCAGTAGGTGCTGTTATCATTGATTCAACAGGCAAATTGCTGGCACAAGGAGAAAATAGAAAAGAGCGCGACAAAGACCCTACCGCCCATGCGGAAATTCTCGCTCTTAAAACAGCTGCAACAACTTTACAAAATTGGCATCTTAATGAATGTACTCTTTACGTAACCCTTGAACCGTGTCCAATGTGTGCGGGTGCTATTTTGCAAGCGCGTGTAGGACAACTTGTATATGGAGTAGACGATACAAAAACTGGCGCAATTCGTACAGTTATTAACATACCCGATAGTGCTGCATCTAATCACTGTCTCCAGGTCATTGGAGGCATTCTAGAGTCAGCTTGTCGTCAACAATTACAGGCTTGGTTTGCTACTAGGCGACGTAAGGTAAACTAACGGACAGAGGTAAAACTGTCCATCTAGTACGACACAAGTCACGCAAGAGAATCTACGGTGTAACTAATCAGGCTTTTCGTTAAATTTTTACCCGTCAATCAGCTGCATCCGTCATGATGGAATTTCACTCTTCATCCGATACCTGCCAGCACACACCAGTAAATCATCAGGTGGCTGGTACTACCTCAAAGGTTTCTCCTTGGTTAAGTCCTCTGGCATATTCATTAGGTCGTCACTGCCTATTACCATTATTCTTTGGACAAATTAGAATAACCGGACAAAAAAATATCCCTATAACTGGGCCTATTATCCTTGCGCCTACACATCGGGCGCGTTGGGATGCATTACTTGTACCCTACGCTACGGCTGATTGTCGGAGAGAACAAGACCTGCGGTTTATGGTAACAGCTGACGAATGCCAAGGTTTGCAAGGCTGGTTTGTCAAACGTTTGGGGGGGTTTCCTGTAAATTCTAAGCATCCGTCAATCCGCACACTGCGACATGGAGTTGAGTTACTTCAGCAGAAAAAAACCCTGGTAATTTTTCCAGAAGGTAATATTTTTCGTGATGGCCAAGTTCACCAGTTGAAACCGGGAATTGCTCGTCTTGCTTTGAGTGCTGAATCTAGTCATTCCGGGCTGGGAGTTAGAATCATACCCATAGGCATCAATTACAGCCAACCTTATCCCAATTGGGGCACAGATGTGAGTATTGACATTGGCTCCCCAATCAAAGTAGCGGATTACATGAGTAGCTGTATAAAACACGATGCCAAAAACATCACAACTGATTTAGGAAAGGCATTGCAACAATTAAGCCATCAAGAAACAAAAATTACTAATCACGCATTTGCGGAAATTACTAATTCTTGATCTCGTCAAAGGGCAAGAGTCCTAAGATTGCCTCTTAACTATTGAGCGTTAACCGTGCATGATTCAGAAACTTCACGTTTTGAAAATTTCACACTAATTAGCTAACTGCTATATACATTCTGAATAAGTTACCAAAGATTTGGTAGTATTTTGCAACCGTTGAGGATGTATACATATATAGATTATCTACTCTTGATGGGATATTCAGGCAAATTGGCATTTTTTTGAGTAAATAGCTAAGAATTTTCTGCAAGCGACTTAATTGATCGATCAGAAACATTCTTACTACTTCAGTTAGATAGTTACAAGTTGGTCGCTAGTGAACCGATGAGAAAGAATATCAGGGGAATTAATGCATTATTAACCAAGTCCACTGTAGGTATCGCTCATTACAACTATAGGACTAGTATTTGATTTTTGAAAAGATACGTAGGGTGTGTTAGCGACAGCGTAACACACCATTCTAAGCTTCTGGTGCGTTACGGAAGCCGTAACACACCCTACTATACTTAGATTTGTTCAAAAATCAAATACTAGTCCTATATTTAAGTTAGTTAGTATACAGGGGCAATGGGAACTCTCTTAAAGCAATTTTCAGTCCTAAATCAGGGATACTTAGGATGTAACTTCGCTTTGTCCAAGACCAAAACAGAGTTAAGATACCCGAAGTTTCCATAACTTTTTTATATAGTTGTCGCACTAATTGATTCCCATGAACACTGCTGCCTCTGTTACCTTGATGCACCGTACCCTTTTATCAGTCATAGCAGTCCTTAGCGTGCTATCACCTGTGAATGCTCAGGTATCACAGTCACCAGGCACTAATAGCCCACAACCTATTGATCCTAACGCTCCCAATAACCTGCGCCCCATAACCCAAAATAACAGCCTTTTGAGCATTGATGGTGGCGATCGCTTAGTCAAAGAGGCAGAACAAGCCGTTTCTGCTCAAAACTATCCTTTAGCTGCTAAGAAACTCCAAGAAGCACGTCAGGTTTATAATCAGCTATCTAATTTTTATCAAGAGTTAAACTCCAGCTTTTCGGGAATTGACAATAGAGTTTCTGATTCTCAGCGTCAAAAAGCTCTCTTAACAGCCCAAAAGCGGGATGAAGCCACCTTTCAGCTAGCATTGGTACATCGGGCACAAAATCAGCCAGAATTAGCTGTGCCATTGTTGGTTCAAATAATTAAGAGTCAAAACCCAACACGGGATTTAGGCAAAAAAGCTTATAAACAGTTGTTTGAGTTGGGTTTTGTTGATTCTCCCTATCCAAGAGAAGGTGGTAGTTCATCTTCCTCATCCCAAAAAAAATAAATTAAATTGGCGTTAGGTGTTTTTCTTGATATCCCACCTATTTCAAATCCTTCTCTCCTTGAGCAGCACCTTGGAACGCCCCAGTGCTAGGATGTGATTATCTGCCGTAGCTTTGACCCGGCCTTCTCAAAAATCTACCTCAGAGGCGTATTTATCCCTAGTCTTGCCAAATATCTGAAGTTGGCACAGGCTTTTGCTCTATATCTGTTAATAATAGAAAAGTAAGTTTTTTCAGGAATTGCGATGATTAGTCCGCAGCAGGTTGAGGCAATGATCAAGGCGGAACTGCCAGACGCACAAGTTCAGGTGCAAGACTTGACTGGTGGCGGCGACCACTATCAAGTGACAGTAGTTTCATCGCACTTTGCAGGTAAAGGACTAGTGCAACAGCACCAGTTAGTTTATGGTGCGTTGGGTCAAGCTATGTCAACTGAAGCGATTCATGCCTTGGCAGTAAAAACATACACTCCCGAAAATTGGCAAGCAACAGCAAGTTCCTGAAGTTAGGAGTTAGAAGTTAGAAGTTAAGAGTTATGAATTATGAATTTTTAACTCCTCACTCTTCACTCCTTACTCTATTAATGCAACATAGGAAACACAAATACCATGACACCAGAACTCAAAGACAAAATTGATAACTTACTACAACAGAACAAGATTGTAGTTTTCATGAAGGGAAACAAATTAATGCCCCAGTGTGGTTTCTCCAACAACGTTGTGCAGATTCTCAATACCTTGGGAGTTCCTTTCGAGACGGTTGATGTTCTCTCAGACTCTGAAATCCGTCAGGGAATTAAAGAATACTCCAACTGGCCAACAATTCCCCAAGTGTATATCAATGGTGAATTCGTTGGTGGTTCTGACATCTTGATTGAACTGTACCAAAAAGGTGAATTGCAACAAAAGGTAGAAGTAGCACTAGCTTCCTAGTTCTTATTTACGCAATCAAGGCAATATGCCGTTTTAATTTCCTTGAAAGGGGAGAGAAATAATGTCTCCTCTTTCAAGGTTTTTTAATAGGTTGCGGACAAAAATATTTATCTATAGGAATCCGGTTTAATTTGGAGAAAATATCCGTAGGATGTGAGCCGCAGAGTACGGCATCAAACCTGTGATAATAGTGCGTTACGAACTTCGTTCTAACACAATCTACAATACCTAATTTAGTTCACAAATCAAATAGTAATCCTATCTGTTGGCTTGATTTCATACTTAGTCAACAATCCCCTCAGTCACATTGGCAAAACCAATATAGGGCTGAGGGGATGCGTTTAATCAATACAATATCTCCAAAATCTCACACCACGGCAAAGCATTGACCAATACAGATAATATGCTATAATCATCTGCGGTAATCAACGGTTACTATCAACTACCAAATAAATGGTACTTAGTAGTAATCGGGTTGGGGCTGTGGTTGTGGCACTGCAAAGTTTGATCCATCGTACAAGTAGCGGCTGGCCTCCTCTTCTAGACGATGAATCAAATAAGGTTCAATGACGTTACTTTGTCGCAATGCGGCTAGATATCCATCCAAATACATCCGCATATCATCCGTGCGATAACCGCGATTCCATAACTCGGCGAAGGCGTCGGTAAGTCTTTGGTAATAGCGGATGGTTTGTGTGTCTTGGAGCATAACTGCTGTATTAATCTCTTGGAATGAGAATTGTAAATGATTCACGCTCAAATGTGAAGTGTAATTTCACTTTGACATCAACTCAAAGTCAACACATCTACTTTGGGTAGTACCCTCATAGCAGCTACACGCTACTTTAATCCTATTCCAGAAAACATTGATTCTGGTTTCCTGGTAAATTATTTTTCTAATTTTCATGTCCATAGCCCAATTGTATTGGTGTTATGTTCTTGGATACGGGCACTAATTTTTGCGAAAAAATCTCCTACCATCAGGTTAAAAAGCTGTTGCATTAACTCTTAGCTGATTGAATTTTAGATATTTGCTACATTACACCATGTAAAAGCAGAATGTTAAGCTGAGAGAATTTTTGATAAGTATAACAACACTGCTGAAAAATTTAATAAAAATTTAATAATATTTCTAATTGCCTTCCGGCAAGGCATAAATTAAAGATATTGCTACGCTTCTTATGAGGAAATGTAAAGCTAATAGCAATTGAAGTAACAAAGGCTACAAAACCTTAGTGACAGGCTTGTTACTTTGAAAGTCATCAGACGCTAAGGGGTCTTGCCGCCGTGGGTTCGGTTTGTATAGAAATCATTGAGGGGAATCCCCATCTGAGGTCGTTGTTGGGTTGGCACTTGCAACAGCTAGAATACCGCGTACATCAAGCTGCCAGTATTTATCAAGCAAGGGAAGTATTTTTAAGCCATCAACCAACACTGGTAGTATTAGATGCAGACTTGCCTGATGGCGATGGCATTGAATTTTGTCGTTGGTTGCATCGTCAGGAGCAGCCTTTAATCTTAATGCTATCTGCCCGTAATAGTGAAGGTGATATTGTCGCAGGTTTAAAAGCGGGTGCAGATGATTACCTGAGCAAACCTTTTGGGATGCAAGAGTTTTTAGCACGGGTAGAGGCGCTGATTCGTCGGAAACGCACACCTACTGCACCAGCTTATTTGGATTATGGCACTTTGCAAATCGATTTAGTTCAGCGTCGTGTCCGCTTTCAGGGGGAGTTTATCGATTTAACGCCTCAAGAATTCAGTTTGCTGTACGTTTTGGCTCAAGCTGGAGGAGTACCTCTGAGTAGGTCGGAATTGCTACGTCGTGCTTGGCCTGATGCTATCGATAACCCTCGTACCATTGATACTCACGTTTTGTCGCTGCGGAAAAAGGTGGAACTTGACCCTCGTCAACCGAACTTGATTCAAACTATCCGCAATGTTGGATACCGTTTTAACATGGAAATTTTGAATAGCAATATTTCACAATCACAAACAACAAAGTTAGCTAGAGAAAGATTTAATAATCAACGTTCGACACTTAGTAGTAGTCAGGTTTGATGGGAATTGGGCATTGGGAATTGGGAAGGTAAGATAACGCCTCTTGACTTTTGTTTCCTGACTCATTCAAAATCTAAAATCCAAAATCGTCTTGAGTTTCTGCTTTAATTAGGCTTTCTCGTAATTCAATCCAGTCGATTTCAGAAACTGTTTGATTCGCGGATAAATGACCTTGTTGTAAGTGTAATAACCTAGTGCAAAACATCTGGGCAAGTTCCAGTTGGTGATTTACCATCAGAATCGTGGTTTGATGAGTTTGACTCAACTGGGTTAAGACTTGCATTAGATGAGAAGCTGTACCAGCATCAAGGGCAGAGGTTGGCTCATCTAATAATAGTATTTTAGGCTGGATGAGTAAGGCACGAGCGATCGCTACTAGTTGTCGTTGTCCCGCAGAAAGTTGTACCTCAGTTCGCCCTAACCATTCAGTGGGAATATGCAGTTGTTCTGTCCAATAACTGATTCGTTGCTGAATTGTCTGTTTGGGCAAACCACGCAAAACTAAAGGATAAGCCAAGGTTTGCTGAACTGTCATCCCTAATAGCCTTGACTCTTGCAATACAAGTACAACCATCTGCCGTAGCTGGATGACAGGAATTTGGTGATATTCTTGATTTTCTAGATAGATTTTGCCACTGGTAGGTTCAATTAGGCGGTTGAGGAGGCGTAATAACGAAGTTTTACCAGCGCCTACTGGCCCTACAATGGCAATGCGATCGCCCTGAAAAACTTCCAAGCCAATATCTTGCAATATGGGGTATCCTTGCTGATTGCCTGGGTGTTGGGTTTTCAGCTTTGTAAACAGATTAACTTGCTCTAGCCTGAGTGTTGCCTGATTCAAGGGGAGTGAGTAGATAGGGAGATGGGGGAGATGAGGGAGATGAGGGAGATGGGGCAGAAATAACCAATGCCCTATGCCCTATGCCCCATTCCCAATTTTAAGTTAATTGTGCAGTAGTTAAAGCTGTAGCGATCGCCCAGCCATCGACCAATAGTAGCAGCAGTGTGAATACTAGTAAAATCAGGTACATCCACGGCTGTGCTAAAGGGCGAACATCTGTAGTATCAATGCCTGTCTTCGCTTGGACAATTTGCACGAAACGGGCAAATCCAGATACACGCATTGGTAGTAAATAAGCTTTCCCATCCTGGCTGAGGAAGTAATAAACTAAGCCTCCTTGACCAGTGGTGCGGGGTTTTAATTCTTTCACCTCTGACCAAGGTAAAAACCAGCCTTTACGAAAAAAGCGAGGAACCCAGGCGGGGTAAGCAACCTGAATTCCCTGCTCATCTAACATTACTTGTTCAGTCAATACTGCATACAAGGCAACTAAGCCGATGCTAATCCCTATCCACAATAATATTGGAGGTACGGGTGCGGCTGTTACCTGCGATAAAAATGGTAATGGGACTGTGAGTGCTACGTATAGACTCAGCAACGTTATCCGAATCAAAGGAGACAAACGAAAGACAGAAGCTGAGATATTGGCTGAATTTGCTGTCACGGCTCAATTACAATGTTTTTCTTCATTGTAAGGTAGGTGTATGTCTTAGCTAGACTGTTCAATTCGTAATTCGTAATTTTTTAAGGTAAATACTTTTGCACTACAATCCAACCAGTAAGGGATACCCAGATAAATCCTACAAATAGAATAATATTTACGCCGATGTGTAAGGGTTTAGCCCAAGGTCGTCTAGCACTAATTTGCGTGGCGCTGAAAGCAGACAGTAAAACTAATGCTACCACTATCAATCCAGATGCCAAGTGTGACGAGTGACCTAAAGAACCGAAGTGTCCTAATGTGCCAACAATCCCGATCGCTAGCAATAGTAGCACTAAACTTACCATGCTGATGCCCATTAAATAGTGGAGCGATCGCACCTCCCGATTTCCGCCCAGAAATGGCGTAAAAGGTAATTGTTGCGAAGTTCTCGCCCGAAACATCCAAATGCCGGTGATTGCTAACATTAGATATGCCAGCAGGGACAACCCCATCGACCAGGCCGCTATTTTCCACAACCAAAGAAACGAAGGCAGATTCATAAGAATGATTGTAGATGAGAGTGGGGAGATGAAGAACAATGCCAATGACCAATAAAAAAGGCTGCCGAATTCAGCAACCCTTAAATTTAGCTAAATTTTTTTTTAATCAACAGATGCTAAACTAGCCATTTGTAAAGGTTTTGTAGTATCTCCGGTTTTTGTATTAATTTGCTGTACCAATGATTTGGTATTAATAGGGTCTTCTCCATCTGATGAGTCTGTATCAAACTCATCTGTACTGCGTTCTTCGAGCATTAAGCGATCGCACGGAATATTATCTGATAAAATTGCACTTGCCATCATCCCTGTATGAATCTCCAATTGAGCTTTTCGTGGAGCTTCAAAAACCAAACGTTGTCCAGGGAAAACAACTCTTTCAAAGTACCAGTTGAGAATATTGGAGATACGAGCTACCTGTATTTTGCTCGTGGCATTGATGTAGCAGCAGAGAATTTTTCCTGATTGCTCAGGTGGTAGAGGATCTAATATTTGAGCCATAACTGCTGAGGAGCTTTACGCCACAATTTTACATTACACTAGCCAAGCCTAGCACTCACTGATCCCCAGTTGTTGTAACTGTGAATACCAACTGAGTCTTTGTGGGTTATTTCTGTCTAAAGATATATTCTTAGTTGTAAAAATTTTGTAATTTTTTATGCCTTTTTCGGAATTATACACTATGTATAAAATCTTTTAATATTTTTTTGTCATATCAAAGCTTGAATTCTCTTAAGGCAGATAAGATGACGCTCCCTTTGCTTTTCGCCCAGCGAAGAAGTGAGTTTTGTCGTTTCATCTATTCCAGAATTTATAGGCTGGGATCATCGCTTAATGAATAAAGTCAATGTTATGGTAAAGCTATATGCAAAATATCTTCATAAAGCCTATCTATAAGATTCTATGTATTTTTTGTGCATAGCAATTTTATCATTTCCTACAATTGCTAACACGAGTTTTTCGTTATCAGCAATTAGGTGAAATGTCAAGTGCGATCGCGATAATAAAAACAAAATAAAACAAGCACACACTTTAAAACTGGATGTTTTTCTCGCTTTCTCCAAAGATTGGCAAGATGGAAGTCAAAACACAGATGATGGAAAATCGAATTCTTTACGTTCGCCTTCCTTGTAACCCCATCTTTCCTATTGGGGTTGTCTACCTAAGCGATCATGTCCATAAGCAGTTTCCTAATATTGAACAGCGCATCTTTGATTTAGGAACAGTGCCACCTTTAGATTACAATTCTGCTCTGGATCGCTGTATCGATGAATTTAAGCCGACACTGCTAGTATTTTCTTGGCGGGATATTCAAATTTATGCCCCAGTTGGTGGGCGTGGTGGCAACCCACTGCAAAACGCCTTTGAATTTTACTACGCTAAGAATCCTCTATTAAAACTACGTGGTGGCTTGGGCGGTTTAAGAATCTTCATCGCTTACTATGTAGAGTTATGGCGAAATCAGGGCTTAATTAAACGCGGTTTAAAGCGTGCCCAAAAATATAATTCTAATGCCCGTGTAGTTGTAGGTGGTGGTGCAGTCAGCGTATTTTACGAACAATTGGGTAAAAGCTTACCCAATGGGACAATTATTTCTGTGGGTGAAGGCGAAACCCTGCTAGAAAAACTTTTAAGTGGTAAAGATTTTCGAGATGAACGCTGTTATGTTGCGGGAGAAACTCAACCACGGAAACGGTTAATTCACGAACAACCCACGCCACTAGAAAAAACAGCTTGTAACTACGACTATATCGAAAGTATCTGGCCGGAATTTAACTATTACCTGCAAGAGGAAGACTTTTATATAGGTGTACAAACGAAGCGTGGTTGTCCTCACAACTGTTGTTATTGCGTCTATACGGTTGTCGAAGGTAAACAAGTACGCATCAACCCAGCAGATGAAGTAGTTGCTGAGATGCGCCAATTATACGATCGCGGCATTCGCAATTTTTGGTTTACCGATGCCCAATTCATCCCAGCCCGAAAATTTATCGACGATGCCATAGAACTATTGCAAAAAATCGTCGATTCTGGTATGACAGATATCCACTGGGCGGCATATATTAGAGCCGACAATTTGACACCCCAGTTGTGCGAGTTGATGGCGAAAACCGGGATGAACTATTTTGAAATCGGGATTACCAGTGGTTCTCAAGAACTTGTGCGGAAAATGCGGATGGGGTATAACCTACGAACCGTCTTGCAAAACTGCCGTGATTTAAAAGCAGCTGGTTTTAACGATTTAGTTTCCGTCAACTACTCCTTTAACGTCATTGACGAACGTCCCGAAACCATCCGCCAAACCATTGCTTACCACCGGGAACTAGAACGGATTTTTGGTGCTGATAAAGTTGAACCGGCTATCTTCTTTATTGGACTACAACCTCATACTCATTTAGAAGAGTATGCTTTCAAAGAAGGTATCCTCAAACCAGGATACGATCCGATGAGTTTGATGCCGTGGACAGCCAAAAAGCTCCTTTGGAATCCTGAACCCCTTGGTTCATTCTTCGGCGAAGTCTGCTTGCAAGCTTGGCAACAAAACCCCAACGATTTCGGGCGCGAAGTCATGAACATCTTGGAGGAAAAACTAGGTTGTGCCGACTTAGAAGCAGCACTTTCCGCACCAATGGAGACGAAAGAAAAACAGTTAGCAGGTGTATCCTAGAAAACACAACGATGTGACAATATTCATAATTCTGAATTTCTCCCTCTTTCTTCCTCAGTGCCTCTGCGGTTATTTTTACCAAATCCCATGTTAGAAGGTTCAATCTTACAAAAGCTAGAAACAGCCCATCGTCATACCACCAGGCCAATTAGATTCGGTGTTTATTACAAAAATACCCTAGTTGCCCTGTGCCATGCTCTAGAAGACCATATTTTAACTGACGACGGTACACCCTTAGTCATCACAGCCTTTCAACAGGGGAAATGGTATCTACAAGAAGCTGATCGATATGCAGACATCGCCCAGCGCAGCTGCCAAATTGCCATTATGGCCGCCTCTGAATCTGGCTTTGCTGAACATCCCACGAGTCAGTTATCTAATGTAGACTTAGTAGGATTAGATGCAGGCGATCCAGTCGCACAGGAGTGGCACTTAATTATTTTGTCACCCAAGTACACAGCAATGGTAATTTGTCAAGAATTATCCGAGGCTGATTATGGCAGCACTGGAGTACCGACATCAGACTTAGAGCGTAAATTCTATGGCTTGTGGACATTTGAGCCGGAGTTAGTGCAAGAGACAGCAGAAATAGCGATCGCTCACATCAAAAAATACAACCCAGAACTGGCCGAAAAACTCACAGCCGACAAACAACAAATTGTCCCGTCAATGGACAGATCCCAAAATTTAGGTGCAGTTGTCTCTCGTGTTGTAGATTACCTCCAGACTGGGCAAGATAATTTATCCATCCCAACAGCGTCTCACCAACAAACCCTAGATCGCAACTTGGTTTCCAACGAAATCCAAGCCTTTTTGCGAATGGCGCAACTGATGGATATGGCAGATGTCAACAATCCAATGGCAGCTACGGAAGTAGTAGCTCTTGCTGAAGCGATCGGCCAGCTTTTGGATCTTCCCGCATGGCAAATTAAAAGATTGCGCTTGGCGGCTTTGTTGCATCGCATAGATCCATTACAGAAAGCAGAAAGCGTACTCAGTGATAGTATATCCACACGCTACCACGAAGATGCCCCAAGTTGTCCCTTAACTTGTCCCTTAGTACCGGGGGCGCAAGTATTGCGAACCATGCCAAGATTAAGAGCAGTTGCTCAAATTATTACTCATCAAAGCGAGTGGTGGAATGGCACAGGGGAACCAGCAGGTTTAGCTGGAGATGAAATTCCCCTAGAGTCGAGGATTTTGGCATTATTGGCAGATTTTCAGTGGCGAGTCAATGAGCGAAAATCGTCAAATCAAAGCCGAGAACAGATATTTACTCAAGCTTTGGATGAGTGCAGACAGCAACAATCTACCCGCTTTGACCCTAAACTTGTAGATACCCTAACTTTATTAGTTATGGGTTTACAACAGGGACTCGACTTACCCATTATGACACCCAAAGTCAGCGCCGGCATTTGGATACTTGATTCCCAATGGGATAGCCACAGCAAGATAAGTGAAGAGATTGGTAGTTACTTTACATGAATATTGAAGCCATTAAATTAGGAAAACTCAAACAGCTTCCAGGGGCAAATTTAGAAGACGAGGAACTCTCCCGACTGGATTTAAGCCGGATTAATCTTGCTGGCGCTACCCTTGTCGGTGCTAATTTTGCTGGTTCTAAACTCGAAGGCGGGCATTTGGAGGGAGCGAATTTGATGGGGGCTAACCTCCAAGAAACTGACTTGCGGGCGAACTTGATGGGAGCAAATCTGATGCAAGCAGATTTAACTGGTGCTGACTTGCGGGGTAGTAACTTGCGTGGCGCTAACTTGATGGGAGCAAGACTCAGTGATGTGTCATTGGTGGGTGCTTTCTTGAGTGGTGCTAATTTAATGAACGTGAACTTGCAAGGCGTTGACTTGCGCGGTGCTGACTTGCGCGGTGCAAACCTAACTGGGGCAAATCTCAAAGGTGCAGATTTGAGTCGCGCTGATTTGCAAGGGACATTGTTGAGTGAAGCAAATCTTGAAGAGGCTGATTTACGAGGGGCGAATTTGGCGGGAGCGAATTTGACGGGAGCTAATTTACTCTGTGCAGAGTTAGAAGGTGCAAATTTGAGCGGCGTTAACTTGAATAAAGCTTGTGTGGTGGGTACTGTGGTTGAGACGCTTGCGTAAAGATTGCACCAAAAAACCACCTATGCCGATTATTTGTATTTTTGAGGGCTACCCACAATGACACCCGTCGCGGCACAAGTCTCAATTACCGCGATCATTCCCATGTTGACTGCGATCGCAAATCGGTAATGGGAACAGTTCAAAGAACTGGAGGCAATTTTTGTATCCCAGTATGGAGTAGAGGTATGGCAAGAGGTTTTTAATTTCCGTCTCAAGCCAGCACTGGATAAAGATTTTGATAGATGGCTACTGATTCAGTGGTGTGGTGAAGGAATTATCTCAGTCAAAAATGTGGCGTAGGTGCGATCGCGTAAGGTGAATTATGGTTATTGTTTTTATTCAATATTCTTAGCTATTGTTAAAATTTTCGCAGATGAAGCAGGTGAAAATTTGTGAGCCTAAAAGAAGTTATCAGACTAGCCAAGCAACTTTCAACCGTGGACAAAGTACGTTTGATCCAGCAAATCACTCCTGATATAGAACGTGAGTTAACAGATCAATCATCTATCATTCTCCGCAAATCATTGTGGGGACTATGTGCGGATTTGGGAAAAGCACCTTCCACAGAGGAAATTGATGCAGCCCGTAATGAAGAATGGGCTAGCTTTCCACGGGAGGATATTTAATGTTACGTGCTGTGGCTGATACCCCAACAGGATAGATTTTATACGCCCAAATATCACGCTCATCATTTACATTTTTGATATATTCCAGACGAGTACAATCCATTTTATTTTTAACCCTAAACCTTTATTTGATGTTGAATCTCTAAAAGCCTTTTGGCTACACTCTGACACTTTGCCTAAATGGAATATTAATGTAGTTTCTTTTTAGCCAATATTTTATTTTTCTACAAGTTCATTACGCATCTTTAATTTTTTACTGTTCGCCCCCGTATCCAGAAAGCTAGTACACTCATTAACAACACCCCCATCACTCCTTGCAGGGGATTATTATTCACACCAGTTACCCAATTAGGGACTTCACCAGAATATTTCACTAATTTACCCACATTAATAATGTAGTAACCCCAAACTAAACCACCATGTAAACCAATTGGAAAACCCAAGCGTCCCCTCCGCCAACGCTTTCCCCATACCTGCGTTAATCCCAGCAGTACTAAAGCTGGAAATTGCGGCAGTGTATGAATAATTGCCTCCAAGGGTTTAATAAAGTGCAATGTAGCAAAGGCAATTGCATCTGTCCACAGCGCCACATGCAGACTGTAATCTCGTTGTAATTCATTTAGTAACCAGCCTCGGAATAATAACTCCTCAGCAAATCCAACACCTAAGCCAACAAGTAAACCCTCAAAAACAACTTTCAGCAAAAAAACTTTCGGTTGTTGCCACACCAACCAACCCAACAAACTTTCTAACCCAAAAAGTATCAGAATATTAATTATCCCCAGAGCCAAGCCACGCAGTAAATCCACACCGTTTTGCCGCGTAAATTCTAAGCCATAATGCCGCAGAATTTGAGGCTGTTGGTAGACATATTTACCCCATAGTCTCAGGAGAAAAATAAAGATTGCATATAACAATACCAATGTCAATATACTTTCTAAGTTTGAATCATGCACTAGTAAATATATTGGCGTAGCCAATGGCAACCATAGCAACAATAAAGTCAAAATAAAACAGCCCAGCCTAATGGGGGCAGGGCGTTCGGCTAAACGGACAAGGTTTTTTTTCATACCAAGTAAGTCACCAATCACCAGTCAATACTCTATATTTCGACAAATGACCAATGACAAATGACTAATGACTATTCATCAGGTTCAATTGTGCTACTTAAACCGTGACTTATCAAGGTTTCGCAATAGAACTCAGCGTGTTCCAGAGCGCAAGTAATTACTAAAGCTAGCCCGTTAGTATGGGCTTCCATCATGATGCTAACAGCCTGGGGTTGGGTAAGGCTTGGCACAGTGGCTATTAGTGACTGTACAACATGCTCCATAGAGTTGTAGTCGTCATTATGGAGCAAAACGCGATACCGAGGCGCTAGCTTACGGGTTGTGGAAGGCTTTTGAATAGTTTCAACTGACACGGCTCTTTGCTCTTTTCTTGTTGATTCACTACTACAAAATGTCTGTGTAGCGATCGCTTAACAGTTATTTACCTATTCTATAGTATTTCTGTTGAGATACTATGCTAGAAAAACCGCTCTACTTAGTTTTGCGTAGCCACTTGTGAGGCAGATGTCTGAGACATAGTTGCCGTGAGAGTGCTACCCTAATCTTACAGAAGCTTCCTTAAACTTAGCGCATTTTCATTTTTAAGATTAAGGAAGTTGCAAAATCATCCTTCTTGCAGCCCAAACTCCATAATCATGGATATTAGCCTAGATTTTCTTCAACCAGGACAAATTGTGTCTTTAAAGCATGGCGACAAGAATCTGTATGCAGAAGTGATTCAATTCGTAGTTTCCCGTCAGTTGTGCTGGGTACGTCCTTTATTAATGGTTACTTTCATTCAAGAATCGCCGTTAATTACCGATTTGCGAGATGCGTCTGACTTGCTTTGGCCTGCTAGTTTATTTCGGCCAGCATTAGACACAGAAGTAATCAGCTTGTTGAGTCAAGTTTTAGCAAAAGAACCAAAAACCGAACCTGATTCATCCGCCAAGCAGCAACTTAATCAATTTATTCACCAACTATGGCAAGCATATCAATAGACGTGAGGCAAAATATATAACTAGGAGTGCTTTTATCTGGAGCGCCAACATATTGATGATATCAACTCCCTCCGCAACAACTTCATTCTGCTTGTGGACAATTTCAGCAAACAGATAGGGAGGAATCTTTTCTAGATATTTAGCAAACTACATGGCGTTTTTTACTACGAATGCACAATGTAGAGGGTTATTAGCACCGTTTACGCCGCCTTCAGTTATTTAAATAATCAAACTCATAGAAAAACACAAACAATAATATCGCCCTATTATCCTCCCTAGCTTTACTAAAACTTATTTTATTTACTTGGAATTTTGATTACTTTAGTATTAATCAAATTCACTTTATCTACCTCTATGCGTAAGCATTTAGGAATATCCGAAGCTAGGAACCAACTTAATTCTACCAGCATCCATCTCCGACATTAATAATTCCAGAGCTTCATAGTCAACGTCAGAAATGTAACCTAGTTCCGTCAGTTCTGAGTTGATTTCATTTTCTATCTCAGGAGTTAGCTTTTTGATGTCAAGAGCTTTTTCTACTAATTTGCGAATAGCGTACTTAGTTCTCATAAGTAATAATCCAATTTTAATATGATACTAATTATTCCAGATAAGTCTAGGTATAAAGAGCGATCTAAATACTAACTTACTTGTGACATAGATCACATTTAATTAGTTAAATAGATAATTTTCTATGATTCTGGCGTATGCCATGAGCAATGCTAAAGTGGGAGATTTAACTTACCGTTAAGGCTTGACTACATTAGCTTGAGTTATAGACTACGCAAGGTTTGTCAGCATAGTTACTGATGATTTGTTTGCTCTATGGCTGTCTATGTTGATTGTTTTTGAACTGAGATAAAAAAAAAGTATATATAAACACATTTTAACCTGGAATTATAACAATCTTTAAACAGACATACTAAAGAAATAAAGATTCAGCAAAGAGAGCTAAGACATAAGGACGATGCAACAGAATAGAGTTTATGTTCAAATAATCTTTAGCTTGACGCTTCAACAATTCTTAATTCTCAATAGGATGTAACTATGCAAGCAGTGCTTAACTATCCCAAGATTGCAGTCATTCGCCCTCAAGGGTATTTGAATGCTACAAATGCCTTGGAATTTGAACGAGATATGACCACAGCGTTGGCACAAAATGATATTTCCATATTGGTAGTAGACCTCGCAGCAGTAGAATCGTTAGACAGCGCGGGGTTGATGGCATTGTTATCTATACATAAGCTGGCTCTTAGTTTAAAAAGGGGTTTCCGACTTTGCGCTGTTGCTCCGTCAATTAAAATTATTTTTGAACTAACGCAACTCGATAAAGTCTTTGAAATATTGGATGATGAAGTTGAGTTGACTGCAACATAAACCTAAAAGCACAAAGGTTCGGTTAAAAAGTGGACTTTATGTAAAGGAGTTATAAGTTACAACGATAAATTATGCTAGAAGACCAAATTCAATGCTAATGTTGGCTTTGGTAGCTGTAATTAAGGTAGCTAGAAGATAGCACAGTGGCTGTTGCAGTTGAGAAATTAATAACATCCGATATTTTAAAACCAGGGCGTTACCTTGGTAATGAGCGTTTAGCAGTACATAAAGCTTGGGATAAGACAACAATACGCTGGGTCTTAACCTATCCAGAAGTATATGAAGTCGGTGCATCTAATTTAGGGCATATTATCCTATACAACATCTTGAATGCCCAACCACGTCAATTGTGCGATCGCGCCTACCTCCCAGGAAAAGACCTGGCAGACAAACTACGCGAAACTAATACGCCATTGTTTGCGGTAGAGTCAAAGCGATCGCTCACAGAATTTGACATTTTAGGTTTTAGCCTCAGTTACGAACTGGGTGCAACTAATATCTTAGAAATGTTGGATCTAGCTGGAATTCCCTTGACGTGGAGAGAACGCCAACAAGCAGGGGGAGAATTTACGAATCTCCAATCCCAGTTTCCATTGATTTTTGCTGGTGGGCAAACAGCAACATCGAATCCTGAACCTTACGCTGACTTTTTCGACTTTATCGCCCTTGGAGATGGAGAAGAACTACTACCAGAAATTGGTTTGGTGTTGGAAGAAGGCAAACAAGCAGGATTGAGTAGGGAAGATATATTACTGGATTTGGCACAGATACCAGGTGTATATGTTCCCCGATTTTATGATATGGCAGAGGATGGCTCAGTTCACCCTTGTCGCCCTGACGTGCCAAAACGAATTCTGCGACGGGTTGCAACTCCCATACCAGCATATTCCATTGGCTTAGTTCCTTATGTAGAAACGGTGCATGACCGTTTGACAATTGAGATTCGGCGTGGTTGCACTCGTGGCTGTCGCTTCTGTCAACCAGGAATGCTAACTCGGCCAGCACGGGATGTAGAACCCGATAAGGTTGTAGAAGCAATTGAACAGGGAATGCGGGCAACTGGTTACAATGAGTTTTCCCTATTATCTCTGAGTTGTTCTGATTATTTGTCCCTACCAGTAGTGGGGATGGAAATCAAAAATCGCTTAAAAAATGAAAATATTTCTCTGACTCTACCAAGCCAACGGGTAGACAGATTTGATGAGAATATTGCCAATATCCTGGGAGGTACACGGCAAGGTGGACTGACTTTTGCTCCAGAAGCTGGAACTCAGCGGATGCGAGACATTGTAAATAAAGGTTTGACGAATGAAGAATTGTTGCGGGGAGTGAAAACCGCTTGGGAGCAAGGCTGGGATAAAATCAAGTTGTATTTTATGATTGGCTTGCCGGGTGAGACGGATGTTGATGTTTTGGGCATTGCAGAAACAGTCAGCTGGCTACAGCGAGAATGTCGGGGCAAAGGCAGAAAACCCCTGAACTTTAACCTGACAATTTCTAACTTTACACCCAAGCCCCATACACCCTTTCAATGGCACTCAGTTTCTACCACTGAATTTAAGCGCAAACAAAACCTGTTGCGGCAAGAATTCCGCCGGATGAAAGGAGTAAAGGTAAATTTTACCGATGTCCGCATTTCGGCAATGGAAGATTTTGTGGGACGAGGCGATCGCAATTTGAGCAAAGTAGTCCGTCGCGCCTGGGAATTGGGTGCAGGAATGGATTCCTGGTATGAAAATTTAGATCGAGCTTTTAGTGCTTGGGAAGATGCGATCGCCGGGGCCGATCTAGATTGGAAATACCGCCAAGTAGAAAATGGCGAATGGAATTTGTTTCATGCACAAGAGCAGAGCAAATCGGAAGATGCGGAAAATAGCCAATTCCTCAGTCCTCACTCCCTAGACATTCCCCTACCTTGGGATCATATTGATACCGGGATTGATAAAAAGTGGCTCAAAGAAGACTTGCAACGCGCCTTAAAAGCTGCAATTGTCCCCGACTGCTCTTTTGAAGGTTGTTCTCACTGTGGCGTATGTGGAACCGATTTTGGCCATAACGTCGTGATTGAATCACCTGCTATCCCCCAATTTGCTGGTGAGTTTGTCCCCAACACAACTAAGGCGCAAAGGCTGCGAGTTTGGTTTGGAAAACAGGGTGACATGGCTTTGGTAAGTCACTTAGATTTAATTCGTCTGTTTGACCGAGTTGTGCGACGAGCAGGCTTACCAATTGCTTTCACTGGTGGGTTTCATCCAATGCCGCGAATTTCTGTTGCAACTGCTTTGGCTCTAGGAGCTACTAGTAGTGGTGAAATTGCGGATTTTGAGTTAACTGTACCAGTGGACATCAATATTTTTCGAGAAGAACTGGTTCGGGAAATGCCCACAGACATACCTATATATAATGTGGAGCAGATAGATTTAAAAACTCCGGCAGCTACCCAACTACTAGAAACCGCAGAATATTTAATTACCGTAGCAGCACTAGAAGAAACAACACCTATACAATGGCAAGAATGGATTGATACCATCAAAGCAAAAGATGAACTTTGGTACGAGCATACAACAAAGTCAGGCAAGAGCCAGTTAATAAATCTGCGCGATCGCTTATTTGAACTGGAATTAGTAGAAACCCACAACGGCATTGCGGAATCTATATCTGTTATCCGTTATATAGGTAGCTATCGCCAAGATGGTTTTCTATTGCGTCCTGAACAAATCCTGTTTATGCTAGGCATAGTGGCTAGTAGAGAATTTCAACTCTTACACATCCACCGCAATCGGCTAATTTTAGCGGTATAATCCCTGTAGGGCAGCTTGCTAGTAGTTGTCCTAATATGGCACATCGTCGGAATTGATTTTTAGCAAGGTTGCGTTAGAATGGGGTGAAGAGAATTTTTCTGGCGCTGCATTGAAATTAGCTGGTTCACTACCCTGGTGTTCAGGGGGCGAAAGCGAAGATATTAGAGTGCAAATTCTAGGATTTTATCCCAGACAAACTGAGGCAGATTAAAGAACACACACTCTCTATAGCTACCTTGTGAATCAGTAACTAACAGCAGGCTGGGTTAGCTTCTCTAAATCCATACTTTTTCAACAACTGCTGAATGTCTAATCCACAGTATTGCCCAAGAGCTAGCGCGTTACTCTTCTAGAGTTGTTCGCCCTTGGTGTTACCGTAGGGTAAACAACCACTGTAGCTTAAGCCGATTTGCAGACGTTCATCAGACGCGCAAAGCGCGGCTTAAAAGTAGGGTAGCAGCTGGCGTTGCTGAGTATAACCCTAAGAATAAATCCAGGAATGGAAAATAGAAATAGTTTCTTTTTCTTAACGACTTCAGTAGGTTACTCTCAAAAAAGCTTCCTGAGTTAAAAACTCACTCAGGATTGAGAACTTTAAACTCAAAACTCTCTTGATTGAGAGTATTGCATCACAAATCAACCACAGACGGTTGATTTAATAACTTAAATATGCAGCCGTTCTGGAATAATCCGCCGTGGAAACGCTCTTAAGAGCGCCAATAGCTATTTAACTTAGAACATCAGGTTTGCGATTTTTATCATCAGTAGCGCCTTTTGAGGGTTGCAAGGGCAACAAAGGTATAAAAAACCTCCAGACCTATTGGTGCTGCCAATTTTTGAGGAAATTGAATGCCAAAACAAATTATTATCGCGGAGCAGCACCAAATTGCTGCTGTCTTTTCTGAAGATCAAATACAAGAACTCGTTGTTGCTACCGGTCATCACCAAATAGGTGATATCTACTTAGGAGTAGTAGAAAACGTATTGCCTGGGATAGATGCGGCTTTTGTGAATATTGGCGACCCAGAGCGTAACGGTTTTATTCACGTCACCGACTTGGGGCCATTGAAGCTAAAGCGTACCGCAGCAGCTATTACAGAACTATTAACACCACAGCAGAAAGTTTTGGTGCAAGTAATGAAAGAGCCAACGGGGACAAAAGGCCCCAGGCTCACGGGTAATATTACTTTACCCGGACGTTACGTAGTACTGATGCCCTATGGTAGGGGCGTAAATTTATCCCGACGAATTAAAAGTGAAAGTGAGCGCAACCGCTTGCGGGCACTAGCAATTTTGGTCAAACCGGCGGGAATGGGTTTGCTCGTGCGTACAGAAGCCGAAGGCAAACCAGAAGAAGCAATTATGGAAGATTTGGAGTTGCTGCAAAAGCAATGGGAGGCAATCCAGCAGGAAGCGCATTCTACCCGGGCCCCAGCACTGCTCAACCGAGACGATGACTTTATCCAGCGCGTATTGCGAGATATGTACGGCGCGGATGTCAATCGGATTGTCGTAGATTCTAGTACTGGCTTGAAGCGCGTGAAGCAGTACTTGCAGAATTGGAGTGGTGGACAAACACCGCAGGGATTGTTGATCGATCATCACCGCGATCGCTCCCCAATTTTAGAGTATTTCCGCATCAGTGCTGCCATTCGAGAAGCCCTTAAACCAAGAGTAGACCTACCTTCTGGAGGTTACATTATCATCGAGCCGACGGAGGCATTAACCGTAATCGATGTTAACTCAGGTTCCTTCACGCGATCGGCAACAGCCAGAGAAACAGTTTTGTGGACAAACTGCGAAGCTGCAACAGAAATTGCTCGCCAGTTGCGTCTGCGGAATATCGCCGGAGTGATTGTCGTTGATTTCATTGATATGGAATCACGGCGCGATCAACTGCAAGTTCTCGAACACTTTAATAAAGGACTCAAAGCAGACAAAGCTCGTCCCCAGATTGCTCAACTCACCGAACTGGGTTTAGTAGAACTGACCCGCAAACGTCAAGGTCAAAATATTTACGAACTGTTTGGCGAAACTTGTCCTACCTGTGGCGGTTTAGGGCATACTGTACGTCTGCCTGGAGAACTCGAAAACCGATTACCAATACCAGCAGAAACACCAGAGCGTGAGCGTTTTGTATCCCTACCTCACCGAGAACCACGTCAGCCAGTAGCCCGCATCCCAGAACCACGAGAAACTTATGATGGATTTGGGGAAGCATTTGACGGTGACTCAGAATCGAGTAATTTAAATCTGATCAATCATCCGAGTTATCAAGAACTTAATGATAATAAGCGTCGTACCCGCACTCGCCGCAGTCGAATTGGTATCAGTGGGTTAAACGGGAAAGATGAATCTCGGGTTATTGCCAATCCGCTAGCTTTTGCTAACGAGCCAGATTTAGACCTTGATATAGAACCAGAATTAGGAATTGCACCAGAGATTCCCTCACCCACCCTTGGTAAACCAGGTTGGAGTGAAAGAGGAGAACGCACTGTTGTAGAGCGCACTAAAGTTATTAAGGCAGATCCAGTTAAACCAGTGGTAGAACCACCGGAAATTAGAACTGTAGAAATGAGTCTTCAGGAACAGGATATGTTTGCCTTGATGGGAATATCTCCCTTGGTGAAGTTAGATCAAGAAGTTAAAAATACCAAGTCTGTGATTATTAACGTGATTCAGCCTGGTCAAACGCGAACGACTCCAACTGAATCCATCTCAGAATCACCCATTACCCAAAGGGCAACACCTGAAGTAGTTGCAACCAAGTTACCAATACCAAAAGTTATTGAGCCAGAACAAAAATCTTTAATAGAAGAGACAACTGAACCATCTGAATCGACTGCCAATCCTTTGGAAAGCTTGCCTACAAAAGCTTCTGTCAAAGCGATCGCAGATGAAGGTGATGCCAACAGCGCTGCCAATGCGATCGCAGATGAAAATGATGCCAACAGCGCCGCCACTGCTAGCCGTCGCCGCCGTCGTCGTTCCTCAGCGATCGAAGACAATTAATTTGCTTTATGGTAGAAACATCGCCAACGCCCTTGGAACAATCCAATTGGCTGGAGTTTTCTACCTTGTCAGGGATTCCAGGATTGGTTGCAGGTGTGGATGAAGTAGGGCGAGGCGCTCTATTTGGCCCTGTGGTAGCGGCAGCAGTGATCCTCCCAGATCGTGCTTTGCCAATACTGATGGCAGCTAAAATTAAAGACAGTAAAAAGTTGTCTAGTTCTCGGAGAACTCAGCTAGCACAGCAAATTTGTGGGCTGGCTATAGACTGGAAAATTGGCTTTGCTTCTACTGCCGAAATTGACAAGATAAATATTTTGCAAGCGACACTATTAGCAATGAAACGGGCTGTACTGAAGTTAAAAGTACAGCCCACACTCTGCTTGGTTGATGGTAATCAGTTAATCAAAGACTTGCCATTGCCACAACAAACAATAGTTAAAGGGGACGAGCGATCGCTCGTTATTGCCTCTGCTAGTATTGTTGCTAAAGTTTGGCGTGACGATTTGATACTGCGTTTAGCATCAAAATACCCTATGTACAACCTAGAGCGTAACAAGGGTTATGGTAGCCAACGGCATTTGCTGGCCCTGCGACAATACGGGCCATCGCCCTTACATCGTCAGTCTTTTCGTCCTTGCCAAATCAAATTACTGAACGCTGAGTGATTAAATAATTACTCAGCATTCAGGATTGGCAATTCAGTATTGCCACTGTCAAGTTCTCTATCTTTAGTTTGTGATATCACCCAGTAGCGATAATCCGCCAAAAGTTGATTTAATAACCGTTGCTTAACCGACAACAGCACGCTTTTGAGCAAACCATTACCAGTAGCTTCTAAAATCGGCTTCGGAGTAAAGGAAAATGGCGGTGGTAAATCCACCAGCACTTCTAAATCAGCCCTTCCTTCCAGACGAGTGCCAGTGCTAAACTCTTTGGGAGACAAATGCCCTTTTAAATTAAGGGCAAAGCGCTGGTTAATATACTCGAAACCCAGAATTTCACAGCCTAGCGATCGCAAATTAATTATTCCATTTGATTCTGCCCAAACTCTCATGTCTACAGTCGGTTGAATACTCAATGACATAAAAGTAAGCGGACGCATTTTCAAGCGAAATACTTCCTCAGAAAGCTGCTGAATTCGGGCGTTGTCAGCCAAAGCCCTAACCAGACGTTGAGGCTGGCGTAAGTAGTGCTGAATGGGAATAGGCTGCTCTGGAACAGCGATTTCAACCGATTGGGAGGCAGTAAACCGGGTAGCCATGAGCGGAAAAAAATATTTGTCTCTTAATTTTAATATTTTTTAATAAATTAAATCTGATTATTAGAAAAGTACAAAATTTATTGGCGATAAAAGTTATCGTTGCTTATCAGCTATACAGCATTAGCAAAAATTTGATACTCTCATTACTATCTTTAGTTGAATAAATAAATATAGATTAGAATTACCCTTTTCAAAGTAGGTAAAAATTTTGGTCGATAAATTCCATACTCTGTGTACTCTGCGCCTCTGTGGTTAAAAAAAATACTTTTAAACCGCAGAGGCACAGAGAACGTTGAGAAAACATAAGAGATTTTAGAGCTATCTTGAAAAGGCTAAAATTTAAGATTTAACTCTTGACATAAAGCAAAAAATATGAATAGTTTTTTGTTAGAAATTTACATAATCGCTCTGAAATTTTAAGTGCAATTTAGCAGAAAAAACTGCCAAAAAATTTATTTGCTACTAGACTAATTTGAATAATTTGTTTTCCTGAAATTTCGATCTATTCGTTTAGTGCGTAAATTTTAGAGATAAAAGTCTTTATTAAGAGTAAATATCGAATATATTTGATATTTGCTAAACCCAAAATATCATAATCTCTATTTTACGTATTAAACTCGCAACTCAAGGCTAAAAGCATGACTCTATTGATCGCACATTTAGGGCCTCCCGGCACTTACGCAGAGCAAGCAGCTGTTCTTTATGTCAACTGGCTGACTAAAAATAAGGGAGTTGAAGCTACCTTATGTCCCTATCCCACCATCTCACAGTCACTGCACGCCGTTGCTGACGCTCAAGCTCACCTAGCTGTTGTGCCAGTAGAAAATTCTATTGAAGGGAGTGTGACTATGACGCTAGATACACTGTGGCGGTTGGACAGTTTGCGGATTCAGTTGGCTTTAGTATTACCCATTGTCCATACCTTAATCTCCTGTGCGTCAGGCTTAGATAAGATTAAAACTGTTTACTCTCACCCGCAAGCTTTGGCACAATGTCAAGGATGGTTAGAGCGGTTTCTGCCGACTGTACAGATTATTCCCAGCAATTCTACAACCGAAGCACTACAGCGATTAGAGCAAGAGACAACAACAGCTGCGATCGCTTCTAGTAGAGCCGCTCAACTCTACAACCTGCCTATACTTGCCACTGGTATTAACGATTATCCAGAAAACTGTACTCGTTTTTGGGTAGTAAGTCAGGGTGAGGCGGACGCTGGATATCAAGCATCAACAACACCTACGAGTCACACATCGCTAGCTTTTAGTATGCCTGCTAACACACCCGGGGCATTACTCAAACCTTTGCAAATATTTGCTCAACTAGGAATTAACCTCAGCCGGATTGAATCTCGTCCGACGAAGCGATCGCTAGGCGAATATTTATTTTTTATGGATTTAGAAGCAGATGTCAAGGAAACAAAAATGCAATCTGCTTTAGCCGAATTAACTATCCACACAGAGATTCTAAAAATTCTTGGCGCTTACAATGTTTTGCCGATCGGCGCTCTTACTTGAGAAGTTAAGAGTTAGGAATTAAGAGTTAGGAGTTAAGAATTATCAGTTACCAGTCAGGAATTATCAGTTATCAGTTAGTGAATATGAATTATTTTTTCTTACTTCTTCCTAACTTCTAACTTCTCACTCTAAACTCCTCACTCCTAACTCCTCACTTTTCATTAAACGTGTCTTTGAGAACAGCACGAGCCGCCAAGTGATTACGAGTAGAAGTTAAGATTTCTGCTTCCCGTTCTAAACGAGTTGCAGTATCTTGCATTTCTAGCAATAATTGCTGCTCTGCGGCGACACCATAAAGATTACTAGCCACCCAATAAGATAGCTCTGTTGGTAAATCGGGCAAATCTTCTGGCAATTCGATATTTTGTTCGGTTAATTTACCTGATAGACGCACAACATCTCGCAGTAGTTGTCCTACTTCAGAAGACAAAGGACGCAAATCTTTAGTCGGTGTTTGGTCTTCAATCCACTCAACTAAACCAACCCGATATGGCTTTTCACGAACATATTCTAGTACACGAAATCTTTGCTGCCCTAAAGTCAACATCTTGATCCGATCATCTGGCAGCCTTTGGTGATGAACGATTTCCGCACAACAACCAGTGTTTGCAATTGTACCTTTAACTGGATCGAACATCAAAACACCGAACCTGCGATCGCTCTCCAAAATCGTGTTCATCATGATTCGGTAGCGAAATTCAAAGATATGCAGAGGCAATGGTCTAGTAGGAAACAGAACTACTTCGGGTAACGGGAACAGAGGTAGTTCACGAACTGCAATTTTAGAAGATGATGTCATTGTTATCTTGGTATAAACTTAATCTTTAAAATTTCTTTTTCTCTGCTTTTCCCGTATTTTGTCTATATTCTATCATTTGTTTCCTAGCTAAATAAAAGCCCTGAGATATATTTCTTCAGGGCTATGTCAATATTTATACTAATGTTCTTCGTCAGTCGTCTTTTGTCCTTTGTTTATTCACAAATAACTAATGACTAATGACTAATTAAAGTTTGACTTCAATATCTACACCCGATGGTAGATCCAATTTCATCAGGGCATCTATAGTCTTAGAAGAAGGCTGGTAAATGTCAATAATCCGGCGATGAGTACGGGTTTCAAAGTGTTCCCGTGAATCTTTATCTACGTGAGGCGATCGCAGCACACAATAGATCCGGCGTTTTGTGGGTAAAGGAATTGGGCCTATGGCTGTAGCGTTGGTGCGGTTAGCTGTGTCTACAATCTTCTCGCAAGATGTATCTAATAAGCGTCGGTCAAAAGCCTGTAAGCGAATTCTAATTTTTTGCTGCTGTAGAGTTGCCATCTTTAATTTTCCAGGTTCTGCGTAATTAGGGGATTATTTACAAGGTTAAAGGTTACAAGTTATAGGTTACAGAAAACTATTACCTGTCCCCTGTAACCTATTACCTTATTTATAGAGGGAAGAGAAAGGAGCAGAGAGGAATTATACCATCTCTGCTCCTTTGTTATGAGCGAAAAGGTGCTACTTCAGAATTTTGGAGACGACACCAGCACCGATGGTACGTCCACCTTCGCGGATAGCGAAGCGCATTCCCTGTTCAATAGCGATCGCGTTGATCAATTCTACTGTCATCTTGATGCGATCGCCTGGCATCACCATTTCTACATCTTTGCCTTCATCGGAGGTGTAGGCTTTGATAGTACCAGTTACATCGGTTGTTCGCACGTAGAACTGGGGACGATAGCCCGCGAAAAATGGAGTCTTACGACCACCTTCTTTTTCCGTTAGGATGTACACTTCACCTTCAAATTGTGTGTGAGGTGTAATTGAACCTGGTTTGGCTATTACCATACCGCGCTCGATATCTTCTTTCTTGAGACCACGCAGTAGTACACCGGCGTTATCTCCAGCCAAACCTTCTTCAAGGCTCTTCTTGAACATCTCAATCCCGGTGACGGCGGTAGTACGAGTGTCTTTGAGACCAATTAGCTCGACAGTATCGCCAACCTTGACTTTCCCGCGTTCAATCCGTCCAGTAGCCACAGTACCACGACCTGTGATGGTGAACACGTCTTCTACTGCCATCAAGAAGGGCTTATCAACATCCCGCTCAGGAGTGGGGATAAAGGAATCCACAGCATCCATCAATTCGTAGATTTTATCTACCCAAGGATTTTCACCTTTTTTGGTCTTAGGATTCTTGGTCATTGCTTCGAGAGCTTGCAGACCAGAGCCTTTGATAATGGGGATATCATCGCCAGGGAAGTCATAGCTGCTTAACAGTTCTCTGAGTTCTAGTTCTACTAGTTCCAAGAGTTCTGGGTCATCCATCAAGTCTTCTTTGTTCAAAAATACAACTAGACTAGGAACGCCCACCTGTTTTGCTAGCAGGATGTGTTCGCGGGTTTGGGGCATAGGGCCATCAGTAGCAGCTACTACGAGGATACCTCCGTCCATCTGAGCAGCGCCAGTGATCATGTTTTTCACATAGTCAGCGTGGCCTGGACAGTCTACGTGAGCATAGTGCCGATTTTCGGTTTCATACTCAACGTGAGCGGTATTGATAGTGATACCCCGTGCTTTTTCTTCTGGCGCGTTATCGATTTGGTCGTAGCCTTTAGCTGTAGCTTGACCAAGAGCCGCCAAGGTCATAGTGATGGCTGCTGTTAACGTGGTTTTACCGTGGTCAACGTGGCCAATAGTACCGATATTGAGGTGGGGTTTATTTCTTTCAAACTTTGCGCGTGCCATGAATGCTCATTTCCTTATTTTAACTAAGCGTTCCCTTTGCTTTTTGCAATGATAGTTTCAGCTACGCTGCGAGGCACCTCTTCGTAGTGGCTGAACTCCATCGTGAAGGTACCCCGACCTTGGGTTTTTGACCGGATATCAGTGGCGTAGCCAAACATACTCGCTAGTGGAACTTTAGATGTTACCTTAGCAAGTCCCTTTTCGGTGCTTTGGCTTTCAATCTGCCCTCGACGGGTGTTGAGGTCGCCAATGACGTTACCCATATAGTCTTCAGGAACTTCAACCTCAACTTTCATCATAGGTTCTAAGATGACAGGTGAAGCTTTCAGTACAGCTTCTTTCATCGCCATTGAACCAGCGATTTTGAAAGCCATTTCTGAAGAGTCTACATCGTGGTATGACCCATCAATTAACGTTGCTTTAACGTCAATCAACGGATATCCAGCTAGAACACCGGATTCGCAGCTTTCTTTCATCCCTTGTTCTGCGGGGCCAACGTACTCTTTAGGTACTGTACCGCCAGCAATTTTGGAAACGAATTCAAAGCCAGTACCGGGTTCTCCAGGCTCCAAATTGATCACAACGTGACCGTATTGACCTTTACCACCACTTTGGCGGATAAATTTGCCCTCAACTTTGTTCACAGCTTTCCGAATTGTTTCTCGGTAAGCTACTTGAGGCGCACCTACATTCGCTTCCACCTTGAATTCTCGTAACATCCGGTCTACTAGAATTTCTAGGTGTAACTCTCCCATCCCCGCGATCACGGTTTGGTTGGTTTCGGGATCGACGCGGACACGGAAGGTAGGGTCTTCTTCTGAAAGAGATTGCAGAGCTTTGGACAACTTATCCATGTCGTTCTTGGTTTTGGGTTCAACCGCCACCGAGATTACAGGCTCAGGAATGAATAGAGATTCCAGAATTACTGGCGATCCATCATCACAGAGTGTGTCACCTGTCAAGGTATCTTTCAATCCCAAAGCTGCTCCCAGATCGCCCGCTCTCAGTTCATCGACATCTTGCCGATCGTCTGCTTTCATGAGAACTAAGCGGGAAATCCGTTCTTTTTTATTCTTACTAGCGTTGAGAACGTAGCTGCCCTTTTTCAGGACACCAGAATAAACGCGAACGAATGTTAGGCGACCGTAAGGGTCAGCCATAATCTTGAATGCCAGAGCCGCTAGGGGTTCGTCATCATCAGCCCGCCGCTCAACAGTATCGCCATTGGGCAGTAAGCCTTGAATTGGCGGTACTTCACTTGGCGCTGGCAGGTAATCTACAACAGCATCCAGCATCAACTGCACGCCTTTGTTTTTGAATGCTGAACCACAAAGTACTGGTACAATTGTCCCGTCAATTGTGCCTTTCCGCAGGGCTGTCCGAATTTCCTCTTCTGTAAGTTCTTCGCCATCAAAGTACTTAGTCATCAGAGCATCATCTGTTTCTGCTGCTGCTTCTACTAGCTTGGTGCGGAATTCATCTGCCTGCGCTTTCAGTTCTTCCGGGATATCGGTTTCCTGGATATCAGTCCCTTGGTCATTTGCGTAAATGTACGCACGCTGCCGTACTAAGTCAACGATACCTTGGAAGTCGTTTTCACTACCAATTGGTAGTTGAATTGCGATCGCATTTGCCCGCAGGCGATCGCGGATTTGCTCGTGAACTTTATAAAAGTTCGCTCCGGTGCGATCCATTTTGTTGATAAAGGCTATCCGAGGAACTTTGTAGCGCTCTGCTTGCCGCCACACTGTCTCAGACTGCGGTTGCACGCCGCCCACAGAACAAAATACTGCGATTACGCCATCTAAGACGCGCATGGAACGCTCAACTTCAATTGTGAAGTCTACGTGACCCGGAGTATCGATAATGTTAATTTGATGATCTTTCCAGCTGGTACTGATAGCAGCTGCAGTAATGGTAATTCCCCGCTCCCGCTCTTGCTCCATCCAGTCTGTGACGGCAGTTCCTTCATGAACTTCGCCAATTTTATGAATTATCCCAGAGTAAAATAATATTCTCTCTGTTGTTGTAGTTTTGCCCGCATCTATATGCGCCGCAATACCAATGTTGCGTACTTTCTCTAGCGGGATCGTGCGTGCCACAGCTACCTCCTATAGTTTTTGCCTCATGATATCTTGTATATTACTCTTTGTTAAGATTCTATACTTTTACGGAAAACCGTCTTCTTTTTGTAAATCTACGATATACCGCTTCGGCAAGACGATATATCGCTTTTTTACTTAGTAACGATAGTGGGCAAATGCTTTGTTAGCTTCTGCCATCCGGTGCGTTTCTTCGCGTTTCCGAATCGCATTGCCAGTTTCATTGGCAGCATCCATTAACTCATTTGCTAACTTGCTTGCCATTGTCCGCCCTGGTCTAGACCGGGAATATTGCACTAACCAACGCAGTGCTAGGGTAGTGCCCCGTTCTGTACGCACTTCCATTGGTACTTGATAGGTTGCTCCACCTACTCGCCGAGCTTTTACTTCTACTAGAGGCGTGGCATTTCGCACTGCTCTTTCAAAGGTTTCTAAAGCACCGTTACCAGTGCGTTCTTCAATAGTTTTTAATGCTTCATAAACAATTCGGGCGGCAAGTGATTTCTTGCCATGACGCATGATCCGCCTGATAATCATGCTCACAAGGCGACTGTTATATACGGAGTCAGACGGAACTGGGCGCCTTTGAATAACACCACGACGAGACATACTTCACCTTTAATTCGGAATTGGCAACGAAATTATATGCTATCAGACACCGGAAACCAAAAGCTGTGGAACCCAACCCTCAGATTTTTTCAATTTTGTTTTCGACTTTTGCAGCAAGGCTGACCTATTGACTGCCAATTTTGGATTAGAGTTTTTGGTAGATGTTCCGACCGCAAGGATTGGAAAAACTCAAAAGTCTGTAAGCCTTATCCCCTTGTGGGTTCGACCAATCCAAAATTGCAAATCTAAAATCTAAAATTCATTGACTTGCTACCTGCAACTAAATACTCACGGTGACAAGATTCTAAACCTTAATGTTCAGATGAAAATTATGCTGTGGGTTACAGCCTTCTCCTCAGAACTTCTACACTTGCTCGCTTAGTGTAGGTGTAGCTTGCTTGATTTTTTTAAACAGATTTGAGCAGCTTTCATAACTGCTCTTAGAACACAGACCCTGATAGTTTTTTGTCCTTGAGCGTTTTTCAGGTAAACGATTAATCGTGTTGGGTGCGATTAATCGCCTAATCCTATTTTTTCGCTTCTTTGGGACGCTTGGTTCCATACTTGGAACGCCCTTGTTTACGGTCTTTTACTCCGGCTGTATCTAGAGTGCCACGGATAATGTGGTATCTCACGCCTGGTAGATCCTTAACCCGACCGCCACGAATCATCACAACTGAGTGTTCTTGTAAGTTGTGACCAATTCCTGGAATGTAAGCTGTGACTTCAAATCCAGATGTAAGTCTAACTCTTGCTACTTTCCGTAAAGCTGAGTTAGGCTTCTTTGGTGTGGTCGTGTATACTCTGGTACAAACTCCCCGACGTTGAGGGCATTGTTTCAGAGCCGGAGACTTGGTTTTCTGACGCGCTTGTTCGCGCTCGGTACGTATTAGCTGCTGTATTGTTGGCATGAGTTACAGCGCGTAAAGCTGCTTATATGTCTAAGTTTTAACAAATCCTGATTATATCGTTTTTTAGCGTTTTATGTCAATTGTAATTTTTCCTTTATGATTAGCAAACGATCGCTAATTAAAAATTATTGATCGCTTGTGGAAAAGGAATTGCCACAGCCACAGGTTGCGATCGCTTGGGGATTATCAAACCGAAAACCACCACCCATTAAGTCTTCTGAATAATCTACCCTCAAACCGTTGAGGTAATTTGTGCTTGTAGCATCTATGACTACTCGAATCTCATCCAAGTCGAAAACCTGGTCGCCAACTTTTATTGCTTCATCGAAGGACATATCATAAAATAATCCAGAACAACCACCTGGTTTTACTGCCAATCGAAACAAGACATTTGGCTGATGCTTGGACTTTATTCGCCCAATTTCACTTGCAGCTGCTTGACTCAAATGAATCATGGAACTCGATTTTTGCAATTAAATACCCCATCTTCATTTTACAGACAGATAGGTTAACTCTTAACTTCTCGAAAATTTCAAATTACCAAAGTCATGAGCGCGATCGCTATTACTACATTTATAGCACAACAAGCAGAAGTCCTTACCTTAACTAGGTAGGGACTTCTGGGGTGTAGTGGTTCGCAAAGACGGTTTACACAAAAATATATTCAGTTTTTAGATTAAAGCTTTAATCCTTAGTACGGGCATAGTCATCTTGGTAACGAATAATGTCATCTTCTCCCAAGTATTCGCCATTTTGCACTTCAATTAATATTAAGGGAATCACGCCAGGATTCTCTAAACGGTGAGATGTACATTGGGGTACATAGGTTGACTCATTATTACTCAGTAGTACTTCTTGCTCACCACAAGTCACCCTAGCTGTACCAGAGACGACAATCCAATGTTCGCTGCGATGGTGGTGCATTTGTAAACTGAGGCGATGTCCGGGCTTAACTTCAATACGCTTGATTTTGTATCCGCGCCCTTCTTCTAAGACTGTAAAAGCACCCCAAGGACGTAACTCAGTTGCAGCAATGCCTCTGGAAGTGATACTTGAAGGTAGGTGTAGAGTTTCAGTCTGTGTAGTTTCTTGATATCTAGCCATAGTTACCTCATTTGAAGACATAACAAACCGTTAGTACTCTTAAGTATTGATAAAAAATCTGGCGCTATTTTGCAACGTTGAAAACCAGCAATTTTGTTGCACCTTGATAAACATAACAAAATCAAACGTAACGGTGTAAATCATCACTGCTAAAACTGTTGTATCTACATTAAGTCTTCATCAAGCAAAATGATAGCTTGTTCTAAACTTTAAAAAAAGATTGGGAATTGGGAATTGGGTATTAGTCCTTTATTCTTTCTCCCCCTGCTTCCCCATTCCCCATTCCCTCTTATCGTGGTTTCAGGAAAATACCAATTCCATTATGAACACGAGCAGCAGTACTAGGCGATCGGTCAAGTAGTTGCCCTCCTAAGTAAAGGCTGGTAGAACTACCACCGTCCAAATTTAAAGCATCTACACAGCCCATCTGTTGCATTAGTTGGGCATGTTCGGCTAATGTAGGCCCATAACCGCCAGCACGATTATGCACAGCAGCTATCATCAGTGTGCCTGTTGCAGTTGTACAAATGCCGCTACGAATAGCCTTTTCTGCAATAAAGGCATTGCTGAATTTTTCGGCTTTGGCATCAAGGACAATTTGACGATTTTGGATTAATAGCGGGCCTGCTCCGATAATGTGGGGATAACGACTAAAATCAGTAGGAGTAGTACTGCTGGAAATACTTACTGCGCTTCCAAGAGGTAACTGTGAAGCAGTGCTGGCAGCGTTAGCACGTAAAGTTAGTAGGTAGCCATCTTGGGGAATGGGAACGGCTGTCTCACCAACTTTGCCACCTGGTAGCTGTTGAGTAATTTGGTCTTTCTGTACCACTAGGATAATTTCGTTATCCGTTAGGGGTGTGTAAGTTGCTCCCCAAGCTGGGGTGTAACGGGCAATGCCACTCTGGACGTAGCCACTGTTAAGAAACAGAATTGGTAAGCGCTGGTTATTTGCAGTAATTAAAGTTTCTTCTAAGGTGAGACGACCGAAGTAAAATTGACCTGAATCATTCCAAGCGATCGCACCCCGGTTAAGAATTGGGCCTGATAACCACTGATTATCCCGACGAATCGCACCCAATGGTAATCTGTTATTGCGATTAAAATAACCACCGTTAATTCCACCTACTGCTAAGTAACGTTGGGCTGTTTGAATTAAGGGAGCAGTACCCGCCAGCCCATCAGGGCTAGCCCACATAGGTTTCAGCGTTAGCCCAAATTTACGGGGATTGACTTCTAACCAGACTACCGGAAAGCGTTCTGTGCCTAAGTTGACATAATTCTGTCGCCAGCGTAATCCTGGAGCCCAAGTAATATCTCGTTCTTCTAAAGGATCGGGTCGAATATCGATAATCAGGCGATTGGGGTTAGCGATAGTACTAACTTGAGGTGATAGACCAAAGGGAACGCTCAAACTAATAATCGTTTGGTTTTTCACTACCTCCACTTTTTGAATCAATGGCTCAGGCGATGGTGGTCTTGGTTGTGTTGGTGCAACAGGTAATAATTGTTTGAGTAAATTTGGCAGTAATGTTGGTGGTGCTGCTGGTGGTTGGGGGGTATAGCGTTCTATTAAAATGGGATCGGCTATTCCATCTAGGGTAATTGTCCACTCTCGATTTGGCGGTGTGGTGGGTTTGGGAGTTGGCGTGTCTGGATCGGAAGATGGAGTTTGTGGTTTTGCGATCGCTCCTCCTTGTGCTACTTGCCAAGGAGTTGGACGATCTAAATTTACAAGTATGCGAGTCTGTTGCAAAGGGGCGCTTGCCTCTGGAGGTTCCTGGCTCTGAACTATATTTGTAATTTGTACCTTTGGAGTAACAATCACCAAGGTGTTTCCATTGGTTCGGATTTCCCATCCAGATGTTTGAGCAAAATTGCTAATATCAAGGTAGCGATATGCTCCTAGTAGCCTGGTGGATAAAACCAGTGGCGTTGTCACCGATGAAAACCACTGTATTGGTTGCTTCGCTGAGTTACTACTGCTTAAGAAATTTACTCCAATTAATTGCCTAAATACCCCATCGCTGAGATGAGTTGTTACCTGACCAGATTTTCCAGGTCGCTGCAACCAAGTTCCTGGTAAAGTACGACCATTGAGGGAAATTTGATTACCAGAGGATGCCACCCCTGTTGAAGGTGGTACAGGTAACTGGGAAATCGGTATTTGTTTGGTGTTCGACTCCTGAGCGTTGGTAACACAGGTACTCGTTAAGTACAGTACTGTTAAAAGTATTGGTGACACCGTAGCCCGGAAAAATCTGCGATCGCTAATCCCTAATTGGCAACAACTCGGCATTTTTACCATAATTTAATAGTTACTTTTGAAAAATATCACCCAAGGTTATAAACTAACTAATTATTTGGGAATATAAAGATAACATGACTTTATTTCTTAAAAAAGATGTTATTCTATATATTGGGTACTCATATCTTTTATAAACAAATAAATTTAGACGCTAAAGCCACTGCAATCAAGTGTTTTAACTGGCACTAATTTTAACCAGACTATACACGGTAGTATTGGTTATCAAAACTAGATTAAGATATTCGATCCTGACTGAATGTTGCTATTTCAGTGAGGTCTAATTAATAGTAATATATGTGTCAGCTGGTAAGCAGAAAAACTCCAGACAATAACAATATTTGGGAATTGTCAAATGGGTATATATTGTAATACGCTGATTTTATTGCAGGCTCAGGATGAGTTTGGCTTTAAAACATAGGACAGCTTTTAATTTTGTTTCAGGTGAGCCGCAATAGGCTCTATAGAGTAGCTACAGTGCATCTGGAAAAAGGGAATTGAGAAAATACTTAGCTTCACAATATAAAAAAGAAACTGTCAGGGCAAAAATTATGTCTTGGCGGGAGTAAGTTGTGTAACACCGCATAAATACATAAAAAATACGCAACTATTTTAACACGGGGAAACTAAGAAAGCAAAACCGAAGTTAAAATTTTTTTTCCCTAAATTTCGGTGCTTATATATTTCTCCATCGTGAAATTTAGAATTTTTTTCCCATAAGTAGTGGCAAAATTGGTAACTCAATACTTCAGGAACAGGGTATGAATAATCAACCGATGAATCAAGACCAGAAAATCACAGCGAATATAAACTCAAGAGACATCTATCAGGGGCAAAAGTGGTTAGTAGAAGAACGAGATGCCTGTGGTGTAGGTTTTATTGCTCATCGTGAGAATCATACCAGCCACGAAATTGTCGAAAAAGCTTTAGCTGCTTTAACCTGTTTAGAACACCGGGGAGGTTGTAGTGCCGATCAAGACTCCGGTGATGGTGCTGGAGTTTTGACAGCTATCCCTTGGGATTTGTTGCAACAAGACTTTACCGAAAGGAGAAAGGAATTTCCATCCATCAATAATATAGCTGTAGGGATGATATTTCTCCCACAAGACCAACAAGCAGCACAAAAAGCTAGGGAAGCAGTTGAGCAAGTAGCAACCGAAGAAAACTTGATTGTACTGGGTTGGCGAGTAGTGCCAGTGCAATCTGATTTACTGGGTGTACAAGCGAGAGAAAATCAACCCCAGATTGAACAAGTTTTGTTAGCTTCTGTTGACAAAAGTGGCGATGAATTAGAAAGACAGTTGTATATTACCCGCCGCCGAATTAGTAAAGTTGCAACCAATATCTCAGAAGAATTTTATATCTGCTCGTTGTCAAGCCGAACAATTGTTTACAAAGGCATGGTGCGTTCTGCCGTATTGGGAGAATTTTATCAAGATTTAAAAAATCCAGCTTACAAAAGCGCCTTTGCTGTCTATCATCGCCGCTTTAGTACTAACACGATGCCCAAATGGCCGTTAGCTCAACCAATGCGGCTTTTGGGTCACAACGGCGAAATCAATACCTTGTTGGGTAACATCAACTGGATGATGGCACGAGAAGCTAGCCTGAATCATCCGGTATGGGGCGATCGCATTAAGGAACTCAAACCATTAGTTCATATCGATAACAGCGACTCAGCAACCCTAGACAACGTACTAGAATTACTGGTGTGTTCTGGACGCAGCCCCTTGGAAGCTTTAATGATTATGGTTCCAGAGGCTTACAAAAATCAACCTTCTTTAAATGACTCTCCAGAAATTGTTGATTTCTACGAATATTACAGTGGTCTGCAAGAAGCGTGGGACGGGCCAGCCCTTTTAGTATTCAGCGATGGCAAAAAAGTTGGTGCAACACTAGATCGTAATGGTTTAAGACCAGCCCGCTACGTAATCACCAAAGATGACTACATTGTTGTCGCTTCCGAAACTGGTGTGGTGGACTTTCCAGAAGCCGATATTGTCGAAAAAGGTAGACTCGGCCCAGGACAAATGATTGCTGTGGATTTAGTCAATCATGAAGTGCTGAAGAATTGGGAAATTAAGCAGCGCATCGCCAAGCAGCATCCTTATGGTGAATGGCTGCAACAGTACCGTCAAGAATTAAAGTCATTGGTCGGTCATGGGTCATTAGCAAATGGCAATGGCAAAGGACAAATAACAAATGACCAAGAAAAAGTAACAATTGACAAGCAAACCTTACTGCAACTTCAAACTGCCTTTGGCTACACCACAGAAGATGTAGAAATGGTGATTCACCAAATGGCGATCGCAGGTTCAGAACCGACTTTCTGCATGGGGGATGATATTCCTTTAGCGGTGCTGTCAACAAAACCCCACCTACTTTATGACTATTTCAAACAGCGCTTTGCTCAGGTAACTAACCCAGCAATTGATCCCCTGCGGGAAAAGCTAGTGATGTCTTTGAAAGTCGAACTGGGTGAACGGGGTAACTTATTAGAACCCAAAGCCGAATATGCTCGGAGATTGAAACTTGAATCGCCAGTGTTAACAGATGGTGAATTAGAGGCAATTAAGCTGTCAGGATTTGCCACAGCCGAGTTGTCAACCTTATTTGCGATCGCTCCTGGCCCTGAAGGATTGAAAGCCGCAGTCCAATCTTTACAAGCACAAGCAGCTGAATCAGTCCGCGCAGGTGCAAAGATTTTAATCTTAAGCGATAAGGGAAATGACGGAATCAGCCCAGAAAACACATACATTCCTCCCCTATTAGCAGTGGGTGCTGTACATCATCACCTGATTCGGGAAGGGTTGCGGATGAAAACATCCCTGATTGTCCATACTGCTCAATGTTGGAGTACTCATCACTTTGCTTGTCTGATTGGCTATGGTGCTGGTGCAGTCTGTCCGTATATGGCTTTAGATACGGTGCGTGATTGGTGCGTCGATCCTAAAACCCAAAAGTTAATGGAGGTGAAAAAACTTCCAACCCTCAATGTAGAAGAAGCTTTAGGAAACTATCGCAAAGCCGTAGAGTCAGGCTTACTCAAAATTCTCTCTAAGATGGGAATTTCTCTGCTCTCCAGCTATCAAGCAGCCCAAATTTTTGAAGCGATTGGCCTCGGTGGAGATTTAATCGAACTAGGATTTCGTGGTACAACTTCCCGTATCGGTGGTTTAAGTATTAGCGAACTCGCTGATGAAGTACTTTCTTTCCACGTCAAAGCTTTCCCAGAACTGACGACGAAGAAATTAGAAAACCTGGGTTTTGTGCAGTACCGTCCTGGCGGCGAGTACCACATGAATAGCCCCGAAATGGTTAAGGCGCTACATAAGGCTCTAGATGGCAAAAACTACGACCACTACGAAGTTTACAAAAAGCATCTCCAAGGCAGACCAGTAACGGCATTGCGGGACTTGCTAGATTTTCAAGGCGAACGTACCCCAATTTCTCTAGAAGAAGTAGAGTCAGTAGCTGATATTGTCAAACGTTTTTGCACAGGTGGCATGTCTTTAGGCGCTTTGTCAAGAGAAGCCCATGAAACTTTAGCGATCGCCATGAATCGCATCGGTGGTAAATCGAACTCTGGGGAAGGTGGCGAAGACCCAGTGCGCTATAAAGTTTTAGATGATGTAGACGAGTCTGGTAACTCACCAACCCTACCTCATTTAAAAGGATTGCGGAATGGCGATAAAGCCTATAGTGCCATTAAGCAAGTTGCATCGGGACGCTTTGGTGTCACGCCAGAGTACCTAGTCAACGCCCAACAAATTGAAATCAAAATTGCCCAAGGTGCCAAGCCTGGGGAAGGTGGACAACTGCCAGGGCCAAAGGTGAGCCAATACATTGCGATGTTAAGACGCTCGAAGCCAGGTGTAACGCTGATTTCACCGCCACCGCACCATGACATCTATTCTATTGAAGACCTAGCGCAACTGATTTTCGATCTGCACCAAATTAATCCCAAAGCAAAGGTATCGGTAAAGCTAGTTTCAGAAGTTGGTATTGGTACGATCGCGGCTGGTGTGGCTAAAGCAAACGCTGATATCATCCAAATTTCTGGACATGATGGTGGTACAGGTGCATCTCCGCTTAGTTCTATTAAACACGCTGGTTCGCCGTGGGAATTGGGTTTAAGCGAAGTGCATCGCGTTTTGATGGAAAATAGTTTGCGCGACCGCGTGATTTTGCGTGTAGATGGCGGACTTAAAAGTGGTTGGGATGTGGTAATAGGTGCATTGATGGGTGCTGAAGAATTCGGTTTCGGTTCCATCGCCATGATTGCTGAAGGCTGTATTATGGCGCGAGTTTGCCATAAGAATACTTGCCCTGTGGGTGTTGCTACTCAACAAGAAGAACTCCGTAAGCGGTTTACGGGAATACCAGAACAGGTTGTCAACTTCTTCTACTTCATCGCTGAAGAAGTGCGGAGTTTGTTAGCACGACTTGGCTACCGTTCTTTGTCAGAAATCATTGGGCGTGCAGATTTGTTGAAACTGCGCGAAGAGGCAAAACTTACCAAAACGCGATCGCTAAACCTAGACTGTTTACTTAAATTGCCAGATACCAGAGACAATCGTAGCTGGTTAGTGCATGAAGAAGTCCATAGCAACGGCGTGGTTTTGGATGACAAGTTCCTTGCCGATCTCGATATTCAGACTGCCATTAGGGATCAGTCTAGCGTCACCAAGACTTATCCGATTATCAATACTGACAGAACAGTGGGTACAAGATTAGCGGGAGCGATCGCTTCTCAATATGGTGACAGTGGCTTTGAGGGGCAAATTAATCTCAACTTCACTGGTAGCGTTGGCCAAAGCTTTGGTGCATTCAATCTCCCCGGCATAATTCTGACTCTGGAAGGAGAAGCAAACGACTACGTAGGTAAAGGGATGCATGGTGGTGAAATCATCATCAAACCTCCAACTGATGCTACATATAACGCATCACAAAATGTCATAGTTGGCAATACCTGCCTTTATGGTGCTACTGGTGGCGTGTTATTTGCCAATGGTCTAGCCGGAGAACGATTTGCTGTGAGAAACTCCAAAGGCATAGCAGTGATTGAAGGCGCTGGGGATCACTGCTGTGAATACATGACTGGTGGTGTAATTGTCGTCCTTGGCAAGGTAGGACGTAACGTAGCTGCTGGCATGACTGGTGGACTGGCATACTTCTTAGATGAAGATGACTCATTTAGAGAGTTAGTCAACCCCGAAATTGTCAAAATACAGAGGGTGATTACAGAAGCAGGTGCAAAACAACTGCAAGAGTTAATCAAAACTCATGCGGAACGCACTGCTTCACCAAAAGCAAAGAAAATTCTGCAAAACTGGCAAGAATTTTTGCCGAAATTCTGGCAGTTAGTTCCGCCCTCTGAAGCTGATAGCCCTGAAGCCGATCCTGAACAAAAAACAACTGAGTTTAGTTTAGTAACTACTCATTAAACATCGGAATTAAAATGAAGTAGGCACAATTCATGAATTGTGCCTACCAAGGATTTACGGCAGCGTATGCTTAATAATTTTAATTAAAAACACTCGTGTAATAGCTCCGTCAAACATCCCAAAGAATAATCTCAAAATCAATACTTTTACAACAAAAAAATAGAAAAAGGTTACATTGATAGTTTAGGAATTTATGAACGCCAGCGAAATACTTTTTTCATCATAAATATAGCTATACTTGCACTCCAAAAAAAGTAGCCAAAATATTATTGCCAGAAGTATTAAGAACTCTAGAGAGCTTGGTGGTACAGGAAAAGGTGATGCAAAAAATATTGTGAGAAGCATTGGTAATGTTACATCGTCTGGTTACTACATAACCATAATTAATAATTATTGCTTTTTATTAGCAAGCAATTTTTGGTCTGCATCTTGTATTTCTAAAAGTTCTGGAATAGTCACAAAGCGATAGCCTTGTTTTCTAAAGTTGCTAATAATTTCCGGTAAAGCTTGTATAGTTCTAGAACGGTTCCCACCACCATCATGCATCAGCACAATCCCACCAGGCTTTGAATCTTTAATTACATTATTTATCAACTTTGGTACAGCTGGTAATTTGTAGTCCGTAGAGTCAGCAGACCACATGATTACAGCATACTTCTGCCCTTTAGCATAAGCAGCTAATCCATTGTGCAGCATACCACCAGGTGGTCGGAAAAGATTTGTTTTAGCGCCTGTAATTTGATAAATTAAGTCTGTTGTGCGGTCAATTTCATAAGCTGCCGCTTGTTGATTAAAGAAATGATACCAGTGATGCCAAGTATGGTTAGCAATGACGTGACCTTCAGTTACAATTTTCTTTCCTATTTCTGGAAAATTTTTTAGGTTCTGCCCAACGACAAAAAACGTTGCTTTGATATTATTTGATTTTAGAATATTTAATACTTGTTCTGTAGTGTCAGGCCAAGGGCCATCATCAAAGGTGAGAGCAATCACTTTCTCTGGGTTAGTGAGTTTCGCCTCCTTAATTATTGCCCCTTGAAAACGTGATGGTAGTGCATAAGATAGTCCTTTTGTTTGTGCTTCTTGTTGCCAACTTGTAAGCATTGCTGCTTTTAATTTCTCAATGCGCTGCTGAGTTCCTACGTTTGCAGCTACATCCTTGATATCTATATTTTGTCTAATCTGAGCTTCCGAAGCATTTGGTCTTAGAAGCATCATAAAAGCAAGGCTAAAAACACCACCTAAAGCAAGCAGTGCAATTAATATTCCTTCTGGCCACAGAAACGACTTATTGTTTTCCACCTCATAGCTCCTTCAAATATCGAACCATCAACCACGGTTATGACGGTACGTTATAGCACATTTTTTAGATACCTTAGATACCAGTTATTTTCTGGTAATGCTGAAAATTGGAATTGGGGCTAACGAACATTTACCATTTAGAAGACAGAACTATACCGCTTTAAAGGAGCAAAATTAGATAATTAGCCACACAACAACATCCTCTGAAAGAGGAATTATGAATTAGTTTCTGTTTTTCATTTCACCGCTAAAGCAACATTATCATTTCAAGTTTTATAGCTTTATAAATAAGATGAGCTAGAACATTGCGCTGACAAATTGCAGTTTTCGCGCGCTGAAGTCTTTATCTTCAGACTTTCTGACATTAAAGTTGCAAGTTATACAACTTTGGGAATTATTTGATTAACATACAAAACTACTTACAAAGATAAGGGTATCTTTCAAAAAATAGTCTATGAAATCATTAGTTTTATTCTTGATAAGATATATTCTACTGCCTGCTGCAATTACTTCCTTTTTAAGAAAAAGTTAAATTTTTAACTGACAGAATATTACCTTGCACTTTCATGAAATAGACTAGACGACAATTGATTAAATATAGTTTCTCATTGGCAAGGGGCACTTATGAGTTAATCTAGATACTTTTGACTCATTTAGCAAAAATAATTTTATCGGCAGTTTAGTCCTATTTTTAATGCTGATACTTTTAGCTTAAATTGCTAGTGACTTTTGTCTGTTAATCTTGTTCTCGATAATCTCTGAGATTTATATCTTATTAATAGTACAATCTAACATGTAGTGTTACCGTGTAATTACGTAAAAAATAGATTATATCTAGGCAAGTTGTTAAAATTGTAATAATCTAAGCATCTACTTCGGTTTCTGTTAGGACAGCTTGGCGTAGATACACCTCCTTGCGTAAGTAGTCAATGGTCAATAAGAAAGAAGGCTTTGTCAGTTGTACTGAGTTTTTTCAAATCAATATTGATTCCTGTGTGGCACTTATCCTATTAAACTATTCAGTTTTACACTTAAATACTGTATGTTCTCATTTTTACTATTAAAACTTAAAGGATCTGAAATTTTGTATTTAAAAATACATTTGAGCGTGGAGCAATTTTATGTAATATCACTTAATAAGACCTATCAAAATATATTTTTCTTCAACTCATATCAAATCTGCTCAATTACTCATCATAAAACTACCCCATTCGCCCTATGGTGAACCTCGCAATGCCTTGGGGTGGGTTAAGGCGAAAACTATAAATAATTTACTGCACATCATATCAGTCTTTACAGAAGAAAGGCATAGGGCAGGAGGAAGTAAAACTGAAAATTTTTAATAACTTATCTTATAATTGCAGCAATTAGAATTAGGATTCTTAATGATCTAGGAATCTTAATGATTAGCTTATATTGCCTAAGACAGGTCATCGTTTATTTAGAGTACTTTTACTTGCGTTTGGTAGATGTAATAACTGTATTATTTAATATGTGTATGAGTTTATGCAGAATCTAGATTGTTTATTAGTATACATTTTGAGTCAAAATAATCAAGGTATTTGTCCCACTTTTGAAACTGGCTACAAATTTTTATGATTCCTCACGAAAGTGATGCAAAAGAAGAACGTGCATCGTTAAAAGTATGGCGTAGTTGGCAAGAAAATCTGATTTTAGTTGCGATCGCATTATTTTTAGCACTTCTAATCAGGACTTTTATCGCCGAACCCCGCTATATCCCTTCGGATTCGATGCTGCCAACCTTACACACTGGCGATCGCTTGGTAGTTGAAAAAGTATCCTACCATTTTCATCCTCCCATAACTGGAGATATTATTGTTTTTCAGCCACCCGCAGAACTACAACGTCGAGGATATCCCAAAGACCAAGCTTTTATCAAGCGGGTTATTGGCCAGCCTGGTGAAGTAATTAGTGTTAATGCTGGCAAAGTCTACCTCAACGGTCAACCCTTGGCAGAAGATTACATCGCTGAACCACCAAATCAGCCATATCAACCAGTGAAAGTCCCAGAAGACGAATTTTTTGTCATGGGAGATAACCGCAACGATAGTAATGACTCTCGCTATTGGGGTTTTTTACCCAGAAAAAACGTCATCGGTCGGGCAACATTTCGTTTTTGGCCTCTCGATCGCATCGGGTTTATTTAATCAATTTTGGATTTTAGATTTTTCCTTCAATCCGAGTTGCGCTGTAAGCGCACCGTGCGACTCAAAATCTAAAATTAGCAGAGTTAGGAGTTATTTTAAAACTTCTAACTTAAAACTTTAAATAATACATTAGTTGAGCGATCGCATCACCAGGTAACTCCAGCCTTCGTTGAAAATCAGCTAGGTTACGGTAAGGCCCGACTGATTGCCGATTTTGAACCACTGCTTGCGCTAAAGACAAATCTATAAATGGAATTTGTGCTAACTTTTCGACTGTTGCTGTATTTGGATTGACTAAGTGAGTAGGACTTTCTAGAGATTCGTGGTCATAGTAAATAAAATTCAGCAGAGGCTTTAAAGGCTCCAGGCGCGGCGCTGGTATAGCCAAAGCTGCGGCGATATCTTCAATACAGTAAAATTTAACACCACAATGCGAAAGTTCTACAAGTGATCGCGCTTGGTGAATTGACAAACCTGGTAAACGTAACCAATCATCCACAGTTGCTTGATTTGCATCAATGCGAATACCTAATTTTGCCGCGATCTGAATTTCTTCACCAGATTGGAGGCGATAGTAGGGATCGTTGAGAAGCTTGGCGCGGAGTTTTTGCAGCCTGGGGTTCAAAGATAGCCAGTTATTCATATCGCTTACTTTAACCAATATTGAGGTCAAGTCCCCATCCCATAAGGGTTGATTGTAATGCGATTGGGGTTGAAATCCCCTTTTCGCTTACATAATTACGAATTACGAATTACGAATTACGAACTATTTAAGAAATCTGGTCTAGCAATTGGCGGCGCTTTTGCTCAAACTCATACTCTGAAATCAATCCATCCTGACGCAAAGCATCTAATTCTCGCATTGCCTCAGCCATCGCTCCTACCTGATTACTTACCTTTTGTGAGTTTCTTGTCGCTGACTTGCCAAGATTAAAATTACGATCAAAAGCTTCTTCGTCTTGGGCTAAATACCAAACTCCCTCAATAGCACTGGCTACCTTGGGGATGGGTGTCCAGGAAAGTAATACATACAAAACACCCCAAAAAGGCTGTCCTAGATAGAATTTATGCAATCCTGAAATTGTCAGCGTGCCAGAAAAAGCTAAAACAGCAGCAATACTTCGACTTTTGCGCTTAGTCAACATATTTCTAATAAATCTATCAATACCACAGTTTCTACAATCAGACAGTCAACTACCCTGGCTTGCCCTTGAGACTTTTGAAAGTCCTACACAATTTTGAAGAAATTTGAGTAAGTTTCACATGACTGTGCATTGAGCTTTGATGCTAATTTTAAGTTTTTAACAGCTTTATTACTACTATGTCACAGACCTTACTACCGCCGGGATGGGTTGAAAAGCTTTGCGATCCTTACGCTGTGCTAGGAATCTCTGTGATTGCTGACGATCGCCAGATTTTCAAACGCTATCACACTTTAGCGAAACTGCTACATCCCGATCGCCATGCCAAAAGCTGTAATTCAGACCAAGAATTAGCAACGGCAATATTTAGCCATTTAATCAACCCAGCTTATGCAAAACTGAAAAATCGACAGAAGCGCTTAATTGCGATCGCGATGCTGCGATCGGATACGAGAGTTTTGGAGCAGAAGCCTTTGTCTTCTAAAAATGCCATAGCTCAGGAAATGATGGAAATGCCTACACCCGAAGCAGAATTGTTTTACGAAGAAGCGATCGCCTGTTATGCAGAAGCTCAATACAAATCACTAGATCAGTTTTATCAAGTGACGCAACAGATCACTAGACTAAATTTAGTATACTTACGCTTCCATAAACCAGACCTCTTCCTACCACAAAAAGTTGTTCCCATCATCCCTAAAGTAGAAGTCAACCCAGTTGAATTGACATTAACTGAAGTCAAACCAGTTTTGACAAACTACGCTCAACGTCATTACCAGCGAGCTATTGAATACGTCAGACTAACCAAATGGCCCCTAGCCGTACAAGAACTGCGCGATGCCATCAAGTTAGAGCCAAATAACAGCGACTATTACGCCTTATTAGGTTTGGTACATTTCAAACAGAAATTTATGGGGATGGCTAGGGTTTACATCTGTCAAGCATTAAAACTTAACCCGCAAAATTCACTAGCTTTGAAATATGCTTCCGAACTGAAAATTAAACTGGGCGAAAACACCAATCCTAAATCAATGGCTAAAGCTATGAGTATTGCGGCTTTATTAAGTCGGTTTACACAGAAAAAAGGTTCTCAAGTCAAGTGTTGAAATTTGGGTAACAAACCGTACTAAAACCGAAGCTTCGTCATCAGATTACTCACCTAGACTAAAATAATAAATAGAAGTAAAACTATTAAGCTACTGAGTCTGGACACTCAGTTTAGTATAAGCAATATGGGATTCTTCGATTCTGAGATAATTCAGCAAGAAGCAAAACAGCTATTTGACGATTACCAAGCACTAATCAAGCTTGGTAACAACTACGGCAAATTTGACCGCGATGGCAAAAAGCTGTTTATTGAGCAAATGGAAGCCATGATGGATCGCTATCGCATCTTTATGAAGCGTTTCGAGCTATCAGAAGATTTTATGGCACAAATGACCGTAGAACAATTGAAAACGCAATTAGGTCAATTCGGTGTCACTCCGCAACAAATGTTTGACCAAATGCACCTGACTTTAGAGCGGATGAAAACCGAGCTAGAAAAACAGGCTTAACAAAAGTTAGAAGTTAGAAGTTATGTAAATTAGGTCTTGAAACCTTTGTTATTTCCTTGATTTTTGCAAAATTAGAGTTTTGGTTAATTTTGGAAAACCTTATGGAACCCAGGTTAAAGCTATATCAGGCGTGATATTAGTTAATAACTCCTAACTCCTAACTCCTAACTTTATTGTGACTTGGGGCGAGAAAACTGAGAAGGTGGCTTGAAGTTTTCTACGGGTGTGTTTTTAAGTGCCTTCTCCATAAAATCTTTCCAAATAGGAGCGACCATAACACCACCTGTTGCATGGTCAGCTAATTGTCTGTTGTCGTCTCTCCCTACCCAAACCGCAGTTGTTAACTGTGGCACAGTGCCAACAAACCAAATATCCTTTTCTGATGATGTTGTTCCCGTCTTCCCGGCGGCTGGACGACCGATCGCAGCACCTTTACCAGTACCTTCAGAAATTACCGATCGCATGACATCAAGAATTGCTGCCGATGCCCAAGGATCGAGAACTAGCTGAGGCTTGGGAGTGTTGTCTAGTAATACGTTACCACTACTATCGGTGACACGGGCAATTACAGTTGGTGGTGACTGCCAGCCATAATTAGCAAAGGTGGCATAAGCACTAGCCATTTCCAGAGGTGTAACACCAATTGCACCAAGCGGCAAGGAAGTAACAGGTTCCATCGGACTCATAATACCCAAGGTACGACAAGTTTCGATCACTCTATTCATCCCCACAGCCTTACCAATCTTAATCACCGGAATGTTGCGCGATTGGGCTAAAGCTCTGCGGATTGGCATAGCTCCGCTAAAACCGCCATCATAATTTCTGGGAAAGTACCAACCGTTACCATCTCGATAACTGACTGGGGAATCTACCACCGTCGAGTCTGGGCCATATTTACCAGTAGCAAAAGCAGTATAGTATACAAACGGTTTAAAAGAAGATCCAGGCTGACGTTGAGATTGAGTCGCACGATTGAATTCACTAATCTTAGGATCTATACCACCCACCAATGCTTTAATAAAATGCGTGCGCGGATCAATTGCCACTAGGGCCATTTGATTCTTAGATAATCCTTGATCTAAAAGTGTTTTATGCCACTTAACAACAGTTTCCTCTGCCATTATTTGGAACTTGGCATCAACTGTCGTTTGCACGCGCATCCCACCTTTGAGTAGTGTCTCACGCCCAAACTTTTTAGCTAATTCCTGCGCTACGGTGTTGGTTACATAAGGTAGGGCACTACCTTGAAAAGATTTGATTCTACCAAGTTTGATTTCCTGCTTGAGGGCATTGTCATACTCTGACTGGTTGATCCAGTTTAATTCCAGCATCCGCCCCAGCACTTCTTTTTGTTTCTGTTTTGCCAGCTTCATGCTCACAAAGGGGCTGAATTCTTCTGGTGCTTGAATCAAACCCGCCATCATTGCTGACTCGCCCAAGGTTAAATATTCTGATGACTTATTAAAGTAACTGCGGGCTGCCGTTTGTACACCATAATTGTTATGACCCCAATAAACTTGATTGAGGTACATTTCTAAAATTTGGTCTTTGGTAAGAATTTGCTCTAACCTGATTGCCAGCACTGCCTCCGCTAACTTGCGGGTAAAGGCACGCTTTTGAGATAAAAACAGGTTTTTTACCAATTGCATAGTAACAGTAGAGCCACCCTCTTTGACTCCACCTGCTACAGCGTTAACTACTATAGCGCGGCCAACACCAGTGGGGTTAATACCGTGGTGATCGTAGAAGTGACTATCTTCACTTGCTAATACTGCCCGTTTTAAGTTCGGGGAAATTCTATCTAGGGGTACGACTTCTCGGTTGGCTTCCCCGTGGATACTCGTTAAAAGTTTACCCTTAACGTCATAGATGTAAGTTGTTTCTGAGGGAAAGAAGTTACGTAGCTGTCTTACATCTGGCAAATTACGGAAACTAATGGCTAAACCAACCAGTCCTCCGGCTACAATGGAACTTGCCAACATGGTAATTGAGAGCAAAGTACCGCCAGTTACCTGACCAACTCCTTTCAAAAACTCAAAACCTGATGAAGCCCGACGTTGTGGCTGTTTATCTTCAAAAGTCCTAGAAGACGACACGGCGATTTCACTTCCTCACTTATAAATTTAACTGTAATTGATTGGACGAAGCAAGGCGGTTAATTTTTTGCAATTATAGTAGTTTGGCAGATGAGAAAGCGGATAAATTGCAAGTGTTTATAACCAACTTAACTTCTAGCGTGCAAAACATAGCTAACAGTGGATTTTCTAGTATGACGCAAGATTTTGCTTGGCTGCGTCGTGGTGTTGTAGAAGTTTTTCCACAACCAGTTGATGTTAACAGTGAAAGTCTAGAAAAACGTTTGGCAACTACAAACAAACCTTTGAGGATCAAGTTGGGAATTGACCCTACTGGTACTGATATTCATCTAGGTCATAGCATACCAGTACGAAAACTGCGAGCGTTTCAAGATGCAGGCCATATAGCAGTTCTAATTATTGGCGATTTTACAGCACGCATTGGCGATCCGACTGGAAAATCTGAGGTGCGCCGCCAGCTTACAGAAGCAGATGTCGCTCAAAATGCCCAGACTTATCTTGACCAAGTACGTCCTATATTGGATTTTGACACACCCGGAAGGTTAGAGGTGCGTTATAACTCCGAATGGCTTTCTAAGCTCAACTTAGAGAAAATTTTAGAGTTACTCTCGACGATGACGGTGGGGCAGATGTTAGCGAAAGAAGGATTTGCCGATCGCTATAAAAAAGAGAATCCGATTTTTATCCATGAGTTCCTATACCCGTTAATGCAAGGTTTCGATTCCGTTGCTGTTGAGGCAGATGTGGAATTGGGAGGGACAGATCAGAAATTTAACATCGCTGTGGGCAGAGATTTGCAGCGCCATTTTGGTCAAAAGCCCCAGTTTGGGATGCTGCTGCCAATTTTGATTGGCACAGATGGGGTGCAAAAAATGTCCAAGTCTTTAGGTAATTATATTGGGTTGTCAGAACATCCGGGGCAAAAATATCAAAAATTACAAGGGGTTCCAGATAATCTACTGGAGCAGTATTTTGAACTGCTGACAGATTTACCTTTGGATAATCTGCCAGAAAATCCCCGCGATCGCCAAACACTTTTAGCTTATGAAGTTGTCAAGCAGTACCACAGCGAAACAGCCGCTAAAGAAGCCAAAGAAGCAGCCCAAAGCGGCGGCAAGGAAGGTGCAGTTCCCGAATTTTCTCTAGCTGAAGTATCGCATCCCGCTAAGTTAGCATATATTCTCAATGTCACTGGCTTATGCAAAAGCACAGGGGAAGGTAAACGGAAAATTCAAGAAGGTGGCGTGCGCTTAGATGGCGATCGCATTACCGATGTTGATACTACTTTTGCTGATTCTGCCCAGTTACAAGGTAAGGTTTTACAAGTTGGGAAAAATAAGTTTGTGCGTTTAGTTTAAATGGGGAATGGGGAATAGGGAATGGGGGCTAAACAACGAGTTATTGTGGCTTTGGATGTGCCGGATGAACAAGCTGCGATCGCTCTTATAGATCAACTACCGCAAGTTGGTTTTTGGAAAGTCGGCTTAGAGTTGTTTACCAGCACTGGCCCAAAAATTCTGGAAGTACTGAAGTCTAAGGAAAAGCGCATCTTCCTAGATTTAAAGTTTCACGATATCCCTAATACTGTGGCTGGTGCTTGTCGTAGTGCGGCTCGTTACGGGGTAGATTTGTTGACAATTCATTCTACATCTGGTGTAGAAGCCCTGAAAGCTGCAACGGAAGCAGCCCAAGAAGGGGCTGCCCAAGCGGGTGTAAAACCGCCTAAGTTAATTGCTATTAGCTTATTAACGAGCATTTCTGCTAGACAACTGGCGTTTGATTTAAAGATTCCCCTAGAATTACCAGAATACGCCCTAGAAATGGCGTTGCTGGCTCAAGAAGCAGGATTGGATGGGGTAGTTTGTTCGCCCCAAGAGGCGGCACAGTTGCGAGAAACTTGTGGAGATGACTTTTTACTAGTTTGTCCCGGCGTTAGACCAAATTGGGCAGATAAAGGCGATCAAAAGCGATCGCTTACTCCAGCACAAGCAATCAGTGCTGGTGCAGATTATCTCGTAATTGGCCGTCCCATCATTGCTGCTACCGAACCGGAATTAGCCTGGAAGAGGATTGCTGAGGAGTTAACCACAGTGACATGAAGCTAAGAGTCATTGAGAAACTGGGAAACAGGGTGCAGGCTGTAGGGAAGAAAAATCTTACCTCTTCGCTCAGGAAGGAAAATTATAGTTGGCTTTTAGCTTGTGGCTTTTGGGTTTTAGTATCAAATAGCTTTATTTACCCAGCCTTCTCGAAAAACTTCACCCCTAACCCCTCTGTTTTAGTAGAAAGGGAAAATATTAAAGACGGGGTGAAGTCTTTGTGTTCTGAGCAAAATTTAGAGACATTAACTATACACTTACTCCAAGATTTACCTAGTTATACTAATCGCGCCAGCCAACGCGCCCGTCGCCTCAGCAGAAGCAGTGATATTTACAGTTATATGGTAGTGGCAGGAAGACCTGAGTTTACTCCTCTGCCCCTTAACCTTGAAGAATATAGTGCAGATGCGTCTAAAAGCTCTGCATCAGGAGTTGAGCAAGTTTTCTTTACTACCTTGGAACGGCAATATATAGGAAAGAAAGCGATCGAATTGCAGGAGTTCCACTGGCTGTTGTTAACTAAAACTACAACTGGTTGGCGTTTAGTGATGATGTTTTCTCAAATTGGTTTCTATTCAAAAGAGCAACCAGTATCTCCGCCACGGGATAGTAGTAATGGCACTGTTGCCCAAGGGGTTAATACTTGGTTACGCGATTGTGAAGCTGGCAGTGTCCGACGGATGCGTGCTGTGAATCGAGGAGAATATCCAGCCCACAACTGAATTTATAAGCTAATAGCAAAACTAACTAGATCGAGTGGACTGAAGCGATCGTTTGTAGGACTTACGTACAAGTGTCCGAGATAACTAAATAATGAACCACAGAGGCGCAGCCTGCAAGCAAGTCCGTGCAGCCGCGACTACAAAAGAAGCAACTAGCGCGAAATTACTTATTAAAACTCTACTCCTTTATGAATAGAGTATTTATCAATTCTGACTCCTGAATTCTGAATTCTGACTCCTTTTTATTACTTTTTACCCTTTTTCCAACTTCTGCAAACAGCTGATTTTGTTCTCCATTAATTTCCGAGCCAGATACTTGTTTAAAACAAAATAAATTACATCATCCAACTAGCTTGTATCAGTGTAATTGCGCCTATACCTTTGGAAAGATTTTCGGGAAATTTAGGCGATAAATAGCGAAAAAAAAGCAGACATTATTTAAAAACGAAGGCTGGCTTGAATTTAAGCGTTGTAACTCCCGTTCTTTGGCGATAACATAGAAATAAGTTGATTTCAAGCTTCTCAAACCGCCTTTGGCGTTAGTTTTTTTATGGAGATTCAATTAATTAATATCGGCTTTGGTAACATTGTGTCTGCTAACCGAGTAGTTGCAATTGTCAGTCCAGAGTCTGCCCCAATTAAGCGGATTATTACCGATGCACGGGACAGAGGCCAACTGATTGATGCAACTTACGGCCGTCGGACTAGGGCTGTAATTATCACCGATTCCAGCCATGTAATTCTGTCAGCAATTCAGCCGGAAACGGTAGCGAATCGCTTTGTAATTTCCCGCGATCATCAAACTGTAGATAATTGACTAGTAGTTGATTATTCCTACTCCTCTTTCTACCGTATCGGTAGTACTATGTGAATTAGATAAGTTTTCTGTCACCCTTGCTACAAATTCTTTAGTCATTAGTGGACTAGGCCGGGAACACAGGACTAATGAATAATATCTATTGATTGATTCACAGGTTGAGGGGATAATGCCAGTTTTACCGAGCCAGAGTAATGCTACCACCGAAGAATGCTTAAATTTAGGTAGGTTGATTGTTTTAACTGGCCCTAGTGGGGTTGGTAAAGGCACTTTAATGCGATCGCTTCTAAAGCGTCATCCAGAACTTTATTTTTCCGTATCCGCAACGACTCGTTCTCCCCGTCCAGGAGAGATCGATGGCAAAAATTATTACTTTGTCAGCCGTACTAAATTTGAACAATTAGTGGCTGAAGGTGAGTTTTTAGAATGGGCAGAATTTGCTGGTAACTATTACGGCACTCCCCGTGAAGCTGTACTTAACCAAATTCAATCTGGCAAGTTAGTAGTGCTAGAAATTGAGTTAGAAGGTGCAAGACAAATTCGTGCTTCCTTCCCCAGTGCCCTTAGCATTTTTATTTTACCGCCTTCTTTTGAGGAATTAGAGAAACGGATACGCTCTCGCGCCCAAGACTCTGAAGAAGCGATCGCTCGTCGTCTACTCCGCGCTAAAGAAGAAATTCAAGCCGCAGATGAATTTGATATTGAAATCGTTAATGACGATTTTGAAACTGCTTTAAATGACATTGAAAGGGTTTTGTTTAAATAAGTTTAGGAGTTGGGAGTACAGACACGATTAATCGCGTCTGTACTCCCAACTCCTAATTTCTAAATTAACCAAATAAACCTTGAATTAGTCCCAGGTTGCTAGTCAAAAAGTAAGCAACTACTGCACCACCAATACCACCAATCAAGAAAGAACTGGCAAAATTGTTCCAGCTTTCTTTAGAGTTAAAAGCATCTGCTGGAGGGTTAGGTACTGTAACGCTGGCAAGCGCTTTTGGAGGATTGCTATTCGCGTAAAGGGATAAACCCGCTGTCAGAACAACAACTAAGCCAATCGCTGCCAGTAAACCAGCTAAATTCGCATTATCTGTATCCCGCAGTGGGCCTAGTTTGGCAAAGGGGCCAAATATCCAGTAACCATGAGCCATACCAACTTCTAAACCGCGTCTGGCAGGAGCGAGTCCTGGGCGATAGGCAGGTAAGTTATTAATAAACCACTTGCTCAAGGGAGAAGCATTAACCGGGGTTTCTAGGTTGCCCAGTTGTGGATCGCGGAATGCAGGGAAAACAACTTCCCGATTTCTGGGATCGCTGGGGAGATTCTTTGATGCATCTACAGCTTGTGCCATATTTTATGTTCGCCTCTAAATTTAAAATGGTGGCATTTTTATATTAATAATAATTGTAGCCAAAGATGTCTTTTGGCTAAGAAGTTTAGAAAAGTTAATTTAGCTAGTTTTTAAACTGTGAAACTCGCAATCTGTAAACAGGATCGCGAGTTTCAAAAAACTCTTTGTGCTGCCTATTTGGGTGATAATTCTGCTTAATTAAGCTGAATAGATCAACTACATAGTTTTAGGAAAAACACAAGATATTCAACTGTGCTAAATCCCTTTTTCCACTTATGGTAGTGGGTGGAAAAGTAGGTCGGGGAAAAAGCGGTTGAATTCAATCAAGATACCTGCTGTGATGAACAGCCAGATGGTAGCTGCCACAGGTGCTGTGGAAATAAATTTAATCAAATAGGATGATTGATCGCCTTTGTCTGCCATGAATTTAATCTCCAAAACGAGTGAATTAGTTAAGCTGATTTAGCGTGGAGAAATGGGGATTTCTGTATCTTTGGCTGCTAATTTTCCAGAGAGTAATTCTTGGATTGCTGCTACTGGCCAAGTAAAGCCTGACGCTATGATGGGTAGTGCCAAACCAAGATCGATTTGGATTTCTTTTTGTTCGCTGTTCGGGTCTTTTTTGACCGCTTGCAGGTAAGCACGACCTACCCAGCCAATCCAACCAGCAATATATAAAAACAAAATGCTGGGGATCAAAAAGTCACCAGCCCGATCTAGACGACCATCAACAATCAAGTGGGGGTAGCCTTCAGGCCCACACAGTGCCTGAGAATAACGCTCAAACCGCTTTCTCCCGGATTCGGGGTCAGCAGTTGTATTACGGGCATTAGCTGCTAGCTCTTGGAAAGCGGGATTGTCTTTGCACGGTGTCAAATTAGCCCCTAAAGCTTGTGCTGGGGAGGCAAAATTGAACCAAAGACAAATCGCTAACATCAAAGCAAACAATCGTCGCATAGAGTTGTTTCCTTTTATTACAAAACAAGAAGTTTTTTGTACAAAACGAAGCGGCTTGTACAGTCTGTTTATTTGCATAACTAGGAAGTCATCATACTCTTGGGTGGGAACCGAGTAAAGTTTAAGTAAATAAAAGTTAAAGCTTCTCAACCAAAATGGAGTGCCCAGTTGTGAGTGCTGAGTGCTGAGTAAAGAATTGTTGTTGTAGGGTAGTAAAGAAGCAAGATTTTCTCTCTGTTACTCAGGACTCCAGACTCAGCACTGATTACTCTCAATGACAACCGTTTTAGCAATAGAAACCAGCTGTGATGAAACTGCCGTCGCAATTGTTAACAATCGTAAAGTTTGTAGCAGTATTGTAGCCTCCCAAATTCCAGTGCATCAGCAGTATGGCGGTGTAGTGCCAGAAGTTGCGTCTCGCCAACACTTGGAAACAATTAATGAAGCGATCGCACAAGCCCTAGATCAAGCCCAGCTAAACTGGGAGCAAATTGACGCAATTGCCGCCACTTGTGCGCCTGGACTCGTAGGAGCGCTGTTAGTAGGGTTAACTGCTGCCAAAACCTTAGCAATGGTACACAAAAAACCATTTTTGGGAGTTCATCACCTCGAAGGTCACATTTACGCAACTTACTTGAGCGAATCAAGTTTAAATCCCCCTTTCTTGAGTTTATTAGTTTCTGGCGGACATACAAGCTTGATTTATGTCAAGGATTGTGGTAGCTACGAAACACTAGGACAAACTCGTGATGATGCTGCGGGTGAAGCCTTTGATAAAGTGGCGCGATTGTTAAAGCTGGGTTATCCCGGTGGGCCAGTAATTGACAAGTTGGCACAACAGGGAAATCCGCAAGCCTTTGCGTTACCAGAAGGAAAAGTTTCTTTACCTGGTGGGGGGTTTCATCGTTATGATGCGAGTTTTAGTGGGTTAAAAACGGCTGTATTGCGTTTAGTGCAGCAATTAGAGAAAGATGGTGGACAAGTGCCAGTAGCAGATGTAGCAGCTAGCTTTCAGGAAACCGTAGCGCGATCGCTAACCAAAAGAGCGATCGCCTGTGCCCTAGACTATGGTCTAGATACAATTGCCATTGGTGGCGGTGTAGCAGCTAATAGCGGATTGAGAAAAAACCTCCAAGCCGCCGCGGTTCAACATAACCTCCGCGTCCTATTTCCCCCTCTCAAATTCTGTACCGATAACGCCGCCATGATCGGCTGTGCCGCCGCCGATCATCTATCTCATGGTCATACATCGCCCCTGACATTAGGCGTTGAGTCTAGGTTAGCGTTGACTCAGGTAATGAAGCTATATCAACCTGTTTAGTAGTCATTGGTCATTTGTCATTTGTCATTTGTCATTTGTGAATAACCAATTCCCAATGCCCAATTCCCAATTCCCAATTCCTAATGACTAATGACTAATGACTATTGACCGAATGCGATCGGCCACTTCATCCGGCTGTTCTAACATAGCCAAATGTCCGCAATTAGGAATTTCTAGAACATTGTCACCACAATATTGAAACAGTCTGTGAAAGCTAGCTAAATGGCGTACATACTTGGGTTCCATAACCTTATCTTCAGCACCAGCCAAAAAATAAACTGGCTGCTTCAGTTGGGATACAAGCTCAGGTAAACGATTGATTTCTTCCTCAGTTGTGGAATCTAATAGAGTTCCTAACGCTGCTTCTGGGTCAGCCACAACGAAATCAATCAGCCTCTGACGTGCCCAATGGCGGTCTATAGGACGAACAACACTGGCTCTAGTAAACAGCAAATCAATCAAAGGTACTTGGGAGAGCCAACGCGGGCGGACTTGCAAAAATTTCTGACCCGCCGAGCGAAACTGCTCAAAGGCTTCTTTGAGGTAAATACCACCGCCAGCGTTGATGCAGATAACTCCCTTGATACACTCTGGGATTTGATCTGCTCCCCAAAGAGCGATCGTACCTCCCAAAGAGTGACCAATTAGCCAAGCACTGGTAATATTCAGCTGTTTTAGGAGAATAGCTAAATCCTGAGCATAAGCAACAGGAGTATAAAGAGAATCGATTGGTGAACCAAGCCCAATATTCGATACGGGCATCAGACTCATAGACGTTTGTGCCCGACTAAAATCAGTTTTTACCTGAGACTGGGATTCACCAAAACCCCGCAAATCATAGGAAAGGCACTGCAAATCATCTGATAGGCGGGAAATCACAGGTTGCCAATATCCACGGCTATTAAGCCAACCGTGGATAAATACTAAAGCGTGGGGGCAGGAAGTGGGAGCCGTTAGCTCGTATGCGTGTGGAACGCCCAAGATTTCGATAGTTGCCATACTTATATCGTACCCCGAAGGGCAGGTGCGACTAAATACGGAATAAAAAGAGAGTTAGGAGTTAGGAGTTAGGGGTTAACAATTCCTAACTCTTCACTCCTAACTTTTCATTTCCCCAGCAACCTCTGTCGCACTCCTTCGGCAATTTTGTGACCAAGATATTCGGGAATGAGGCTTTCATTCGGCCCCAATAAGTACAGAATTAGCCGTGTACGTCCACGCCAAACCAATAGATTGGCATTGACTACCAGTAGGTCTTCCTGCCAGATGGCGTACATCACTTTGTAAAATAATCCTGGTTGATTATCGGCTTCAATTACCAAAGCAGGGAGATGAAAAACTGGATCGACATAGAACTCAGTTTGTACCTGCTCTAAGCCAGTATCAAGATTAAATTCTACTGCCAGCATCTCTTCTACCTCAAACCGACCTCCTAAAGCCTCGCGGATGGCGCGACAGACATTTTCTGCGGTTTTCTCGGTCAAGGCTTTACTACCACGAGATACCAATAATTTGATAAAAACTAACATTGGCGGACGGATCTGACCGTATAGACTCAGACCGTGAATAGTCAACCCATAAGCTGCTAGTACACCAAAAATATCGCTGAGGAGAAAAGACTGGTTGCGGTAAGCAAAATGCAAAGCACTTTTACTACCTTCCGGTTTCAGTTCAATAACAGCGCGTCTAGTTTTATAGAGACGGTAGGCTAGGCGCAAATTTTGCAGTTGAATTTCACTGCTGACGAATTGCTCATAAAACTGGGGAAACGCTCGGTTAAAGCGTTTTAGGAGTTCCAGTGTTGAAGATTTTAAACCAGAAGCCATTGTTAAGGGTAAAACTCGCTTGCTTTCATCACCTGGGGACTAGTAACGCTCGCTATGCGTAATTCATAATTCGTAATTCGTAATTCGTAATTAGCATTGCGTAAGGGTTTTAGACATTTCAAACGGGTGGTTTATTTCCACCGTGCTGTACTAGGGACTGGGGTTGGGGACTAGGAAAGAATTTTCCCAAATACTCAATCTCTTGTGTACAATTCACTCCTAAGCTAACGTGCATTTAAACTCTATACGAGCAATTGTCAGGATTTGGTTTTTCCATATTAAATTTTGAATTTTAAGCAGAGGCTTCTGACCATCATAACTTCGGTGTCCAATTGCATTGGCAAGCAAGAGGACGAACTCAACAGGATAGGATCTGGAATTTTGAATTAGTTTATATCCTTACCCTTTTGGGGAATTTCTCCTAGCCTTTACAACAAAATGCTAAAGTTGAAAATGATTGGTGTGAAACACGCTCTAACTAGCTGTTACCATTGCAAATCCCGAAAACAACCGAAAAACTTTGAGTGTAAGGGGTAGCAAATGGAGGTAGCTATGTTAAACATGAATCAACACTCCTGAGAGTGGAAACCAATTTAGTTATACTACCCGAACCACGTTGGCATGGGTTTTTGGAAAACTTGGTTTAGTACTCCTGAATCTGTAGCGACAACTAGGACAAATCCTTTTGAAGAACGTGTAGATGCTGCGGGCAACTCCAATCCCACTAGCATTAACGAAGCTTCTTCAAAGGAAACTCGTATCGTCTTTAGTACGGAGCGAGATATTGACCTATATGAGCTAGAAGAACTCTGTGATGCAGTTGGTTGGTCGCGTCGTCCTCTAAGAAAAGTGAAAAAAGCTATTGAGCATAGTTTTCTTGTCGCCTCAATGTGGCAGGTGAGAGGAAACCAAAAGCGGCTCATTGGTTTTGCCCGCGCTACCTCAGATCACGCGTTTAATGCCACTATTTGGGATGTGGTGGTTCACCCAGACTTTCAAAGTCAAGGACTGGGTAAGGCACTGATGAAATACGTTCTCAAAAAACTTAGAAGTGAAGAAATTAGTAATGTTACTCTCTTTGCCGATCCTCATGTTGTAGATTTCTACCGGACTATGGGGTTTATGGCTGATCCAGAAGGCATTAAAGGCATGTTCTGGTATCCTCACTAAGGCTTAATCAAAATAAAACCCGATTTGCACAAAAAAATCAGGTCAAATGGTGAAAATCTGTTATTTTGATGTAGTTTTACTTTTTTTCTGCCGACGAGGGCGCAAGTATATGTCTTGTAAAACTAAGTCGGCAAAAAACCTTATCAGTGTAAAGATTTAATCTATCTTGTTCTTGGTAAAGAAGAAAAAACATTAGGCATAAGCCGTATGATGTGATATATTGACTTTAATGCTTTTGGTGAAGCGCGATCGCTTTGATGGGATAAAACCCAAGTCCAAAAAGTAAATGAGTATAACCGGGATGTAGCGCAGCTTGGTAGCGCGCCTGCTTTGGGAGCAGGATGCCGCAGGTTCAAATCCTGTCATCCCGATTTAATTAATAGATATTAACAGCTAAAGCGAATTGACAGAGTTTGTTAGCTAAAACATGCAATTAAATTGCACATTTTTATGGCTAACAGCAGATTGCCTGTTATATTGTTTAGTTTGTTGTTAAAGCCTAACAATAAATAATAGTACGCAGTTAAGCAGTAAGATATTCCTGGTATTGAGCTTTGTATAGATTTGAGAAGATATTCAAGCAAGGGGGGTGGAACGATTGATTAAGTAATAGCGTCACCCGATATTATAGAAAGCCAATAGAATGGCATTTATCATATCCAAGGTCGAAAGACTAAGAAACTTTTCACCCTTTGAGAAGACATATAATAGGCATCTACAGAATTTCGTGGTGAATAAGCGAAATCCAGCAAAACATAACTTTAGCACTGTGAATTTGGGGAAACGATACTATAGCAACCCTCAATACTTGGGGAATATTGGATTTTGACCGTTGACGCTTAACCTCAACCTCAACGCGCACAATGAATTTTTCCCAACTGAAATAGATTGCTATATAACTAAAGCTAGTTGGTGCTGTGCAAATCCAACCATTTGTTTAATTTAATTAGGTTATTGATGCGAGGAGCAGTCATGAAATCATTTATTCGCTTGGGCGCAACATTGGGTATAGCTGGTAGTGTATTTTTAACGGGACTTTCAGGAATAGGCAATTTACCAGGAATAGGCAATCTAGAGGCGGTAGCGTTGCCACAAGATCAAATAGTGAAAAAGCTCCAAGAAGTACCTGTATTTACGCTTACCAATCCTAAAGGCGAATTCGTAGTTCTTTCAAGGAACAACGCATCTAAGCCTGTTTCTCAAGTGGGATTTTTTATCAGCAAGCAAGATGCTCAAAAATTCCTTGACAATCGCCTCAAAAAAGAAAATCCCCAATTGGCAAGCACCTTACAGGTTAGACCTTTATCTCTGGCAGACTACTATAAAATAGTTCAAGAAAGCAAAAAGAAATCAGACTCTGTAATTTATACTTTAGTACCGACGCAAGCACAGGTAGCTTCGGCAACAAGTATGCTTAATCAAAGTGGTAAAAAAGGGCAACAATTCAATGGGATTCCCTTATTTGTACCCAAATTTAAGAAAGATAATAGCTATTTGACCATTCCCCTGGCAAAAGGCAACGAGCGGTACATCCCATTCTTTTTTGAGAAAGAGCAAGCAGTGGCTTTGTTAGACCAATTCAAAAAAGCCGTGCCGAAGGAAGCAGAGAACACTGAAATTCAGGTAGTGGATTTGTACGGTGTTATGGAGGCTCTCAATAGCAGCACCGACCCTAGTATCAATAAAATTGTTTTGTATCCATCACGGGAGTCCATCAATTTTATTCGCTCACTTGCGCCGAATCAATCACCAGCTGCACCCGGGAAAAAATAACGCTTATTTACTCCAAGGTTGAGGCATGGGAGAGAAGCATCTGATAGTTTCTGGTTTACAACTTTGGCAGTGGCGAAATGCGGCTATTGAAGCAGCGATCGCCACTGATGTGCCAACAATGGAGGTAGATTGGCTACTGTTAGAAGTTGCTGGGTTAGACCGCTTGGCACTGCGTTTGGAATCTTTTAAAGACTGGCCGCAAATTCACCTGCAATTGCCTCTAGAAAAGTTAAACCAGCTATGGCAGAGACGATTAAACGATCGCTTACCAGTGCAGTATATTGCCGGAGTGACACCTTGGCGTAACTTTGAAATCACTGTGTCAAGCGCAGTTTTGATTCCCAGACCAGAGACAGAACTATTAATTGATTTAGCTTTAGCATCTGCTAGTAATGCTTCAGGACATTGGGCAGATTTGGGTACTGGGAGTGGAGCGATCGCTATTGGATTAGCAGATGTGTTGCCAAAAGCAACAATTCATGCTGTTGACTACAGTATAGAAGCTTTGGCGATCGCCCAAACCAACGCCGATAATTTAGGTTTTGCTGACCGGATTAAATTTTATCAAGGTTCTTGGTGGGAGCCACTGACATTTCTCAAAGGTCAGTTCAGTGGTATGGTGTCGAATCCCCCTTACATACCCACCAGTACTTTACCTACACTGCAACCAGAAGTAGTTAACCATGAACCACATCTAGCTTTGGATGGTGGCAGTGATGGCTTAGATTGCATTCGCCATTTGATAGAAATTTCTCCCAGTTATTTACAATCTGGCGGTGTATGGTTAATTGAGATGATGGCAGGACAGGCGGATGCAGTGCGAGAACTTTTGCAAAATCAAGGTAGCTATTGTAAGATTCAAATTCACGCTGATTTAGCTGGAATTGAACGCTTTGCCATTGCCTATAAAAGTTAGAAAATAGGGTATGGGGTATGGAGCATGGGGCATAGCGGATAGGGAAAATGCTCTATACTCTATACCTGTACCCATAAAAATGACACAAGTTTCTTTAACAAATCTAATAGCTGGCGCACAGGCTGGTCTTTTAGTGAGCTTTCCTACTGATACTGTTCCTGCACTTGCGGCGATATCAGAAAAAGCTGGGTTAATTTTTACGGCGAAACAACGCAGTCAGGATAAACCTTTGATTTTGATGGCTGCTAGTGCTGAAGATTTATGGCCTTATGTTAAAGGTAGTGAGAATGAGTATAAAGTTTGGCAAGAACTAGCTGAGAAATATTGGCCAGGAGGGCTGACATTAGTTTTACCAGCAAGTGAAAGATTGCCAAAAGTTATGAATCCCATTGACCCGACAACAATTGGTATTCGAGTCCCAAACAGTGCGATCGCTCAAACTATTTTGGCGCAAACAGGCCCCCTTGCTACTACTAGCGCTAACTTTTCTGGTCAGCCACCTTTGCAAACAATGGCAGAAATTGAGGTTCAGTTTCCCCAAGTGTTGACTCTCGCAACTAAAGATTGTGAGGGTGAAACCGCAGCGATGGGTGTACCTTCTACCGTTGCGAAATGGACAGGGATAAATTGGCAGATTTTACGCCAAGGTGCGATAAAGTTAGATGTTTCGAGTGATAACCAAATATAGGTAGTTATAATGTTGTTTTCCTAATTTCCACAACAGAGAAATCTGGAACTTTAGTTTGGGCTGTTGTGGTCAATTAACAAGTTAATAATTGCCAAATTATGAATTGGAGCAACTGGATATATCTAGGAGCAGGATTAGCACTAGGTATGATTTTCCATCAGTTATTTGCGCGATGGCTACGCCCAAAGCAGGCATCGCCAAAAGTTTCATCTAGCTCATCTCCAGTAGCGCCATTAGAGCAAGAGGATGTGCCACCAATATCACAACAGCTACAGCAAACCCAACTGGCATACCTGATGGCAAGGGAAATGGGCCAGTTTAAAGCTGGTTTTTTGGCGCGGACTACCCATGAATTGCGATCGCCTCTAAATGGTCTGATTGGCTTGCATCAATTAATTTTGTCAGATTTGTGCGAAGATCCGACTGAAGAACGAGAATTTATCGTCCAAGCTCACGAGCGAACGCTAAAGTTGCTCAAGCTGATGGATGAAATTCTCACTGTTGCTAGAACGGAACACGGTACTAATAAATTAGATATTCAGCCCCGACCGTTAGCCCAAGTTTTGGAAGAGGTTCATAACTTAACTTATATGCTGGCGGCCAATCGCAATTTTCCCTTGCAATTGTTACCCGCCGATCCAGAAATTTATGTTTTGGCAGATTATCTCTGGCTCCGCCAAATATTGATCAGTTTAATAGACACTGCCATTACTCAAATGGAGGAAGGCAGCATCTGTATTTCCAGCAATGCCCCACCTACAAATAATTTTGTCAACATTTGGCTGGATGTACCAACCCATGCTGTGTCCTGGAGTGAGCCGATTGATTTGCTCAAATCTGATGAGCAGCAGATCCAGATTGACCAAAAGACTGCTTTTTCTCCAGGAATGAGGCTATTAATCAATCAGACTCTGATGGAAGTTATGGGAGGAAAGTTAGAAATCTTACCTTTGACCATTGCCAAGGAAGCACATCAAGAGATTACCAGACTACAAATCTCTATCCCCCTAGTGATTCCTGAAGCTGAACTTCTGTAGCAGGAACGAAAGTAAGGTTAGCTAGGTTGTGTAACACCATCGTAGTGGTGGTGTTAGAATGGAAACCAATCTTTTCATAAAATCCCTGCTGGTGAGTAGTCATTAGGTAAATGCGCTCAACCCGCCTCATACGGGGATGACTCAAAACAGTTTTCACTAAACTGCTTCCTAGCCCACTACTTTGATACTCTGGATGAATGACAACATCCCAAATTGTGGCGCGATATATGCCATCAGATGTTGCTCTAGCAAAGCCAATAAGTCGATCGCTATCCCAGACAGAAATCACTGGTTCACTGTTGGCAATGGCTAGACCTAAATCTTCAATACTGCGTCCCTTTGCCCAGAAAGCTGAAACGTTTAACAGTTCTTGGAGTTGGTAAAGGTCAATTTCAGACTTGCGATCGCTAAATTGAATCCGAGACTCATTCATGTATGGCATCCACTTTCGGCACTATCTTTGTATATTTAAGTCATATTTTGCTAAAAATTGCTGTACGTGTATATGTATAGCAGAAGCCTTGGTGGTTAGGGCATCAACAGATGATGAAACTTAGACACAAAAAGATTTTTCACCTAGTCCCCAGTCCCCAGTCCCTTGCTATACATGCAACGAGAAAAAAAATTATTGACAAACCCACTTCCATAGAGGGTGAGTTGGCCCCTGTTGACGTATCCGATAAACTTGTTTTTCTAAACGCTGTTTTTCCGGCTTTGGTATTCCAAATAAAATATTCCGACTTTGCCAAACCAAAACAGAGGCAGTCATCCCAATACAAAAGGCCAAACCGAAGGTAGACAGTGGATGATAGAAAAGTCCATATCGCACCGCTACCCAGGTAAAATATTGTTGCCACAGAGAAATTTCTGCACGTAGACCCCACAAGCTAACAGGTGCAATGGTGAGCCACAAAAAAGCGACAAACAGCCATCTGCCATATACTGTAAGTCTGTGTAGCCTTTGTACTTGTTGAATAAAAGGTGCGTCAGAGTTCTCAAATTCTGGGTTAGAGATTAATGGTTCTTCAGGTTGATCCATAGAAGAATAAAATTCCAAAGCATGAGTGAGCAATTTAAAATGCACACAAGTTTAACTATCCTGAGAACTGGCAGATGTATCAATCGGATCTATGCTTTCTACCACTTGGGATTGATCTCTTTCTCGCCACCAAGTAAGGAGAGTACTGGCGATGAAAATACTCGAATAAGCTCCCATTGTGAAGCCAATAATCAAAGCTAGGGAAAAGTTTCTCAGTGTTTCTCCGCCAAATAGAAAGATCGCAGTTAATGTCAGCAGTACTGTTAAGGTAGTGTTGATGGATCTTGTCAGAGTTTGGTTAACGGCATCATCTACAATTTCGGCAATTGGGCGTTCAGGATTAGTTTTAATGGTTTCCCGAATGCGATCGTAAATCACCACTGTGTCGTTGACTGAGAATCCTGTGATGGTAAGTAAGGCAACGATAAAAAGGCTATCTACTTCAATGCCCGCTACCAAACCCAAAATTGAAAAAGCACCTACTGTGATCAAGATATCGTGAAATAGGGCAACGATCGCAAACACAGCATAATCTAACTGGAAGCGGAAGCTCATATAGATAGTAATACCGATGAAGGAAACTACCAGAGCTAATATTCCAGACCTTAAAAGTTCTTTTCCTAGCGTCGGGCCAACGGAGTCAATTTGATTTTTTTGCGGGTCAAAAACGCCAATTTCTTCGCTTAAAGCATTTTGCAACTTGGTGCGCTGATCGACACTCAAATCTTTTGTCCGAATTAGTACACCGTTTTCTGCACCATTTTCGGAGATCAGTTGGATGCTGCTATCACCTAGTCCCTGGGCTTTTGCAACTTCTCGGACGGCGTTGATATTAATTGGCTTGTCACAATTGCCGGGTTTAGTGCAATCTCGAACAAACTGTAACCTTGTACCACCAATAAAATCTAAACCGGGGCGTAAAGGAGAGTGGATATTGGGTTGTTGCCAAGAAATCACCATTGAGATGATCCCAGCAAGAATGATCGCAGCAGAAATAGCCCACCAAAGCGATCGCGATTTGTTAATACTTAGTTTCATCGAACCACCTCTGCCTTATTCGATGTTGGCAGGTTTGGACAAAAAAGTTCTGTTTTCCGCAAAGAATTAATTGAAATTGCTAAAAACAGCAATGTCCGACTACAAGTAATTGCGGTAAACATACTTACAGCCACCCCCAAAGCTAAGGTAAGAGCAAAACCTTTGACTAAACCAGACCCCAGCCAAAACAGAGCAGCACAAGCAATCCATGTAGTAACGTTGCTATCTAAAATACTAGAAAATGCTCGGTAAAAACCAGATTCTACAGAACGATACAGAGATTTTCCGGCTCGTAATTCTTCCCGCGTCCGTTCAAAAATTAGCACGTTGGCATCAACCGCCATCCCAATACTGAGGATAAAACCGGCAATTCCAGGCAAAGTTAGGGTGACACCCAATAAAGCAAAGGTTGACCAAGTTAAGAGGGAATAAATCACTAGTGACACATCCGCAATCAGTCCTGGTAGTCGATAGTAAACCACCATAAATATTAATACTAAAGTCAGACCACCAACCCCAGCATAAATACTGCTTTGAATACTATCTTTACCTAAAGTTGCTCCTACTGTCCGCCTTTCTGCGATTTCTACTGGTACGGGTAATGCACCACCACGTAGCTGTACACCCAAATTATTAGCTTCTTGTGCGGTAAACCGTCCTGTAATTACGGCAGAGCCACCAGTAATACCTGCGGCAGCAAATTCTATACCCACAGTAGGAGCGCTGATCAGTTCATTGTCTAGAAAAACACCAATACTCCGCCCAGTACCAGCAAGATTTTTCGTCAAATTGGCAAACAATTCACCACCCTTTTGGTCGAAACGAATGGTAACATGCCAATTGTTACCTTGAGTGGGTTCACCATAAGCATCCTTGAGGTATTTCCCACCTAGTGGTGGATTAGTGCTTTCAAACAATTCTGCGATCGCTTGATTACTTTTTTGCAAATCTTCTTGATTCTTAGCGATTGCTGCCTTATCAGTACTCTTTCTCAACTCTTCTTGTTTAACTTTCAAGTCGGCTCTAGATGCTTGAAAAGCAAACAGTTGAGTTTCTGTATTCGGCTTTTGGGTACGAAATTCTAACTGCGCTGTTCCACCTAGCACCCGTTCAGCTTGCTCTGGATCGTTAACCCCTGGCAATTGTACCAATATTTTATCTGTACCGACTGTTTGGATTACTGGCTCAGAAACACCTAGACCATTAATCCGACCTTCGACAACTTTCTTTACACCTTCCAATTCTCGTTCGGTGATTTTGGGAATTTCTGCTGATGGTTTTACCTGAATTGTTAGCTGTGAACCTCCCCGCAAGTCCAGTCCCAGGGGTATGGGAATTGTCGCAATCACCGTAAACGCGGCGATTATCAGGACTAAAATCAAAATTAATAGCGATCGCTGTCTTTGCATACCATAACTCGCAACTGACAAAGGCTATAATAGCGCTCTTTTGAGGAGTTAGGGCATTGGGCATTGGGCATTGGGCATTGGGCATTGGGAATTAGGAATTGGGAATTGGGAATTGGGGACTGGGAATGGGGTATTCTCCTTGTCCCCCTGCTCCCTGCCCCCTGCTCCCTGCTCCCCAGTCCCCAATCCTTAGACTCGCAACGCCACCATTTTTTCCACAGCTTCCACGATTTGCTCTGGTTGGATGATTGTTAGTCGTTCCAGATTGCCGTTGTAAGGCGTGGGAATATCTTGGGAAGAAAGCCGCAGTACTGGCGCATCTAATTCATCGAATAAGCGATCATTTATTGAGGCGATGACTTCTGCTCCAATACCCGCAGTTCGCATAGATTCTTCCACAACAATTACTTTATGGGTTTTACGTACTGATGCACCAATTGTATCAAAATCTAATGGCTTGAGGGATATTAAATCAATAACTTCTGGATCGTAACCTTGTTTTTCAAGTGTTTTTACCGCTTGCAGTACATGATGCCGCATCCGAGAGTAAGTGATAATTGTGACATCTTTTCCTTGACGCACAACTTCGGCTTTATCTAGGGGTAGTAAATATTCTTCTTCTGGTAAATCTTCTTTCAAGTTGTAAAGTAAAACGTGTTCAAAAAACAACACGGGGTTATCATCCCGGATTGCGGACTTTAGTAGTCCTTTGGCATTTCTTGGTGTCGAACAGGCAACAATTTTCAACCCTGGCACAGCTTGGAAGTAGGTTTCTAATCGTTGGGAATGTTCTGCACCCAGCTGCCTTCCTACACCTCCAGGGCCGCGAATTACCATCGGAATTTTAAAGTTACCGCCAGAGGTATAACGCAGCATTCCAGCATTGTTGGATATTTGGTTGAACGCGAGCAATAAAAAGCCCATATTCATGCCTTCGATGATCGGACGTAACCCAGTCATGGCTGCTCCTACTGCCATACCAGTGAAGCTATTTTCGGCAATGGGGGTATCTAGAATGCGGAGTTCGCCATATTTTTGGTACAGGTCTTTGGTAACTTTGTAGGAACCGCCATAGTGTCCGACATCTTCACCGAGAACAAATACGCTGGAGTCACGCGCCATTTCTTCATCAATGGCTTCCCGTAAGGCGTTAAAGAATAATGTTTCTGCCATTTAGACCTTTTAGTACGATTATGGTTTTAGAATTTTATCGTGCTGCTGTCGCAAATACGGTGAGCGATCGCACTAGTTAGAGATTGGTTTTTTAAACGAACCGCTCAAGCATAGAGCAGCTATATTAATTTAGATTTTAGAGGTTTTATGAGCGATCGCCTCACCCTCTAGCAAATGCAACCGATTTATCTACGTAATAATATTTATAAGTTTTGTATAAATAATTAAAATTAAAAGATACTAAATAATTTTTAGCAAAGAGAGAATATTAGTACGTTCTGGATCGGGTTTTGCTGACACTCGGTAATCTTATTGTGTGCAGATTTGTAGTTGATGTCTATGGTGTAGCGATCGCTCCCGTAGTCGCATAGAGCAATTTAGCGTGAGAATGTTGCTGTCATCAGAGTTTTTGGGAACTATAGGATTGTCAGAGGATAAATTTGTCAACTCAGTCTGCGAAAAAAAGTAGAGGTGACTTAGCTGCGATCGCAGAGCAATAGTAAATAATAAGCAAGGAGTTAGCTTAATTTAAATACATGAATTACAAGCCATATCTACAAATGCTTAATCTTCCAGAAGATAGTTTAATCTTAGTGGTGGATGATACTACTACCAATTTAGAAATTGTCTTTAATATATTAACTAACGTTGGCTTCAAAGTCGCTACAGAAAATGATGGGAATAGGGCACTTAAGCAGGCTGAAGAACAACTACCTGATTTAATTTTATTAGATGTAATGATGCCGGGAATAGATGGATTTGAAACTTGTAAAATGCTGAAAGAAAATTCAGCTACCTGTGATATTCCGGTAATTTTTATGACAGCTAATTCTGATACTGATAGTAAGGTAAAAGGTCTAAATATAGGTGCGGTTGATTACATTACTAAACCCTTTCATGAAGAAGAACTACTCGCTAGAATTAAAACCCATCTGCAATTACGAAATCTTACAAAAACTTTAGAGAAACGAGTTGTAGAAAGGACAGCAGCGTTGTCTAAGGCATTAAAAGACCTACAAGAGTCTCAACTTCAGCTTGTGCAGACAGAAAAAATGTCTGCCCTTGGTCAATTAGTAGCAGGAGTTGCTCATGAAATTAATAATCCAGTTGGTTTCATTCATGGCAATCTCGGACATGCTTCAGTATATTTCCAAGATATGGTTAATATTATTAACCTCTATCAGCAGCATTATCCTAATCCGGTTCCAGAAATTCAAGAAGAAATTGCAGCAATAGATTTGAAGTATATGCTTTCCGATCTACCTAACTTAATTTCTTCAATGAAAGAGGGTGTTCAGCGCATTCGTAATATTAGTACTAGTTTGAGAATATTTTCTCGCGCAGATAGCGATCGCAAAGTTTTTTGCAATATTCATGATGGCATTGACAGCACAATTATGATTCTCAAACACCGCTTAAAAGCATCTGAGGATAGACCCGATATTGAAATCATTAGAGATTATGATAATTTACCAGATATAGAATGCTTCATCGGACAACTGAATCAGGTATTTATGAATTTATTAGCTAATGCTATTGATGCTTTAGAAGAGTCTAATATAGGACGGACTTATATTGAAATTGAAGCAAATCCTAATCAAATTTTGATTCAGACTACTCTTACTGAAGACAATAATCATCTTTTAATTCAGATTAAAGATAATGGGGTAGGAATGTCGCCTGATGTCCAGCAAAAAATCTTTGACCACTTATTTACCACAAAGCCTGTGGGTCAAGGCACGGGATTAGGATTATCAATTGCTCGTCAAATTATTGTAGAAAAACATGGAGGAACCCTGGAGGTAAGTTCAACACTAGGGCAAGGTTCAAAGTTTATTATTAAACTCCCACTTCATTACCATACGAAGTAGTGCTATAGAAATATTAAAAATTCTTTTTGTCCATAGCTTGCTTGATATTAGCAGTAAGCTACCTAATATTTTCATCGGAATACACCCGCAAAATATCTCTGGGAATTTGGGAACTATAATTTTGTAGGAAAATCATTCTCACTCAATATAGATAAATTTATGTTTAAAACAGTAGTCGGTCATAGTAACGATCCAGATTCTCTATCAGCAGTTGAAGAGGTTCTTCAGCAATGTGTCAGTTCCCTTGCAGGAGATATACCAAAAGCTGGGATTCTTTTTTCTGCGATTGACTTTGAGCATTCTCTGATTTTGCAGAAAATTCATCAGGCTTTTCCGGGGATTGAGTTGATTGGTGGAACAACAGATGGAGAAATTTCTTCAGTCTTAGAGTTTCAGCAAGACTCAATCACTTTAATGTTGTTTTGTTCAGATGAAGTAGAAATTTATGCAGGAGTTGGATGCAAAGTTTCAGGCGATCCAATTGCTGTAACTAGACAAGCTGTAGAGCAAGCCAAGGCAAAAAGTACCGCAACTCCAAAGCTATGTTTAACTCATCCAGAGAGCCTTACAACTAGTGGTGTATCTATATTGAATGGCTTAAAATTAGCTCTTGGTCAAGATGTACCGATATTCGGTGGTTTAGCAGGCGATCAATCCAGATATCAAAATACATATCAATTTTTTCAAGCAGAAGTATTAAGTGATTCAGTACCAATTTTGCTTTTTTCGGGCACAATATTATTTTCTCATGGTGTTGCAAGTGGTTGGTATCCCATCGGTCAAACAAGCCAAGTGACTAAGGTAGATAAGAATATAGTCTATGAAATAGATGGTAAGCCAGCTTTAGATTTTTATCATCATTATTTAGGTTCACTTCCTCCTTCAATGGAATATCCTCTAGCAGTATTTGATCGGAATGAAGGCAATTTTTATATAAGAGCGCCTATTGCTTACAATCAGGAATCTGGTAGCATCACCTTTTTTGCAGATATTCCCGACCAAGCTGTAATTCAAATTGCAGAAGCAGGGTATGAAAATATTTTGTCAGCTTCTAAATCATCATTCATGAATGCCTTGGATAATTATCCAGGTGCAGAACCAAGTGCCGTTTTATTTTTTTCATGTGTCGCTCGTCGGCAAATACTTGGTACGAGAGCAAAAGAAGAGTACCAAAATACGAAACTCTGTCTGACCCACCATTTACCTGGTTGTGGATTTTATTCTTATGGAGAAATTGCTCCTATAGATCGAATTAGCCAGACACAATTTCACAATGAAACATTTGTAACTTTAATTTTGGGAACTCGGTAAAAGCTGATGGAATTTGTAGATTACCAAAAAGAAATTAAAGAGCTAAAAAAAGCGAATAGAATTCTCCAAAAGCAATTAGATCGTTCTGAGGCAGACCGAGTAAAACTAGAAGAAACAAATGAAAAAAAAGAATATTTGCTTAGAAAAGTTATTGCCGAATTAAAGGAATATCAAAACAACTTAGAAGAAAGAAGCCATGAACTAGAAATGATGCTTCTTAATATTCAGATAATGCACAATAAAATGTCTAGTTTAGGAAGTCTAGTCGCGGATGTAGCTCATGAAATTAACAATCCAGTTGGCTTTATCGCAGGTAATCTAACTCCCGCTCAAGAGTATATTCATAGTTTGTTACATCTGATTGACCTCTATCAGGAAACTTATCCTCAAGCATCCCAAAAAATTCAAGAAACAATCAAGTTAATGGATATAGAGTATGTGCGTGAGGATTTACCTAAGCTTATTTTATCAATGAAAGAAGGCACCGATCGCATATCTAATATTAGCAATAGCTTGCGAACTTTCTCTAGAGCAGATACAGAACAAAAAGTTCTATTTAATATTCATGAAGGTATTGACAATACTCTTCTTATTCTCAAGCACCGTTTGAAAGAGAATAAGACTCGTCCTGCTATTCAAATAGTTAAAAACTATAGTGATCTTCCTCCTTTACCATGCTTTCCAGGACAACTAAATCAGGTATTTATGAATATCCTGGCAAATGCAGTTGATGCTTTAGAAGAGTCTAATGCTGGATTAAGTTTTGATGAAATTAAGAAAACTCCTAATCAAATTATAATTCATACTATCATTGCAAAAACTGAAGATAAAAATTATCTATTGATTAAGATTCAAGATAATGGTGTAGGAATATCGGCTGATGTTCAACAAAAAATGTTTGGTCATTTATTCACAACCAAACCTGTGGGTAAAGGAACAGGTTTAGGATTATCAATTGCTTATCAAATAATTGTTCAAAAACATAGAGGAACTCTAGAAGTAAAATCTACACTAGGAAAAGGTTCTGAGTTTATCATCAGCATTCCTCTCTCTTAAAATAGTAAATCTATCAAGTTTTCAAATTAATTTGAGTTAAAACAAATGTTCATATTTCATTAAGTGATAACTAACCTTTCAAATAAATAAGATTATGTTATGTAAAATATAAAAATTTTATCTTGATTGTAAGCAAACTGATTTATTTGCAAGGTGAGAATAGGATGTAAGCTAAAAGATACTTTGCAAGACTGGAAACTGTCGCAACGACAAGATTCATAAATAAGATTGATAAATTGTGATCGTCATCACATTAAAAATATAAGCAAGCACTAAATTCCCTAAAGAAAGATATCAAGTAGTTACTTTATGGTGATTTTGGGGAACTCTATAACTGTAGTTTCAAGATTGTGTCCTCAAAATTTATGACAAATATACTTAATAATTCGATAGCTACGCTTAATCTTTCTTTAGAACGCGATATATTTTTACGTACATTAATCAGAGAATTATCTGGCACTTTGCAGGATGTAGTTGGTTTAGAAGAAGCTTCTGGATTTATTAGTGTAGTTGGTGAAAGGATGGCTAAACAGCTTGACCAAGATTACAAATCTGCTCTGGAAGTCTCCAAACTTTCTCGTAAGCAAGTCGCTGATGTCTTGATTGATTTAAAAAAACGAATCCAAGGCGATTTTTATGTAATTGAGGAGGATGATGAAAAAATTGTCTTTGGCAACCGCGTCTGCCCATTTGCCGAAAAAGTGCTTAATCGCCCTGCCATGTGTATGATGACTTCAAATGTATTTGGGACGATCGCAGCTAACAACCTGGGATATGCGAAAGTAGAATTGCAAGAAACCATAGCACAAGGTGCTTCTAGATGTAGAGTTATTGTTTATTTAAAACTTACAGAAGAGGCAGAAGAGGCAGAAGGTCGAGAATACTTTAGGGGACTAGAATCTGTGTAAACTCTTCATCACTAAACTAACCGTATGGTACAAGCTTGAGTGCAGATATGTAAATTAGAATCGAACCCTGAAATTGGAAGCCCTATGACTCCTGAACAATTTCTTGAATTTGCCAGAGTTTTACCAGAACCTTTACTCCTGGTAAGTGGAGAAGGTCAGTTGTTAGCTGCCAATCAACCATTAGCAGATATGCTGGGCTTACGCCGTCAGGAAATACGGGGAAAAATGCTCTTTGAACTTGTAACTCAGTCTACTGACGATGTTGTAAAGTACCTGCAAGCTTGTTCATGTAGTAGAGCAATGGTGATTGGCTCCTTAACCTTACGAAAGAATGATGGACAAACCCTAATATGTCGTAGCCAAGGAGCCGTTATTCAACCTTGGTCTCCTGAATCCTCAGCTTTAATTCTCTTACGTTTAGAAAATAGAACTTTGGCTAGCAGTAATTTTGTTCTTCTAAATGAGAAAATCGATGAGTTAGCAAAAGAAGTTCAAAGACGTAAACAAGCGGAGGAAGCGCTCTGGGAAGCAAATCAAGAGTTAGAAATTCGGGTTGAGGAACGTACAACTGCTTTACAAGAAACACTAAACGAACTACAACTGACCCAAACTCAGCTTATCCAAGCTGAGAAAATGTCTAGTTTAGGTCAGATGGTCGCTGGTATTGCCCATGAGATAAATAACCCAGTGAGTTTTATTCATGGGAACCTTCATCATGCCCATAAATATACTGATGATTTACTGAAATTGGTGCAAATTTATCAACAATTTTGTCCAAATACTCCTCCAGAAATCCAACAGGAATTAGAAGAAATAGACTTAGATTTTCTGATTCAAGATATAACTAAACTTTTCCAGTCAATGACAGTGGGAACAGAGAGAATTCAGGAAATTGTTAAATCACTACGCAACTTTTCTAGACTCGATGAAGCAGAGCTTAAAACAGTTGATATTCACGAAGGAATTGATAGTGCTTTAATGATTTTGGAGCATCGACTCCAAGCTAGGCATGAGTACCCAGAAATCAAAGTCATTAAAAAATATAGTCAACTTCCCAATATAACTTGCTATCCTGGTCAACTTAACCAAGTGTTTATGAATATTCTTGCTAATGCCATCGATGCACTGGAGGCGCTGGCGGTCAATTCACAAACAAATGACAATCAAAGGCTGAACAATAATAATCGCCAAATTCAAATCAAAACTGAAGTGGTCGATGACAAATGGATAACGGTTAGTATCGCTGATAATGGTTTAGGAATAGATGAGCAAATCCGCTCAAAGGTATTCGATCCGTTTTTCACTACTAAACCAGTGGGTAAAGGCACGGGACTAGGGCTATCTGTAAGCTATCAAATTATAGTTGAAAAACATGGCGGACAACTTAGCTGTTTTTCTATTCCAGGAGAAGGCGCGGAATTTGTTATCAAGATACCTCTTAACTCAGTTTCTTGAAGGAGATAAACGGCAGTTTTCCTCCAACAATAACTTAATAACTTGTATGACAAACGCCTGTCTGCTAATTAGCAAACAGGCGTGATTGTGATTAAAAAGTTGGGTTGAACTCGGTTAAATCTTAGCGGTAGAATCAACTGAGGGTTGAGACTGACTAACCGAATCTAACTTTGGCAGCAGTAGATTTTGTGCTTCTACATTACTGTTGATTGTTGCTTGCAAAAATGGGCTATTGGAGATGGAATTATTCGCCAATGTAAACAGGGGATTTGACAAAATCCCTGCTAAAGAAGTGGCAATTAATGTGATTACCAACCCGACTTGCAAAGGTCTTAGTCCAGGCAAATCCCAACGCACTTGTGGATAATTCTTCACTGCGTCAGACATTTCATGAGGTTCTTTTACTACCATCATCTTAACTACGCGAATGTAGTAGTAGATGGAGACGACGGTGGTAACTAAGCCCAGCAAGACTAACCAATAAAGTCCTGCTTGCCAACCAGCCCAGAATAAGTAAATTTTGCCGAAAAACCCAGCCAATGGTGGAATACCACCCAAGGAAAGCAGGGCAATACTCAAACCCAGTGTTAAGAGTGGGTCTTTTTGATATAAGCCGGAGTATTCGGCAATCTGGTCGGTTCCTGTCCGCAGTGAGAACAGGATGATGCAGGTAAAGCCACACAGGTTCATGAATAAGTAAACCAGTAGGTAAAATATCATACTGGCATACCCGGCTTGTGTCCCAGCAATCAAGCCAATCATCACAAACCCAGCTTGGGCAATGGATGAATAAGCTAGCATCCGTTTCATGCTGGTTTGGGCTAGGGCGACTACGTTACCCAAAATCATGCTGAGAACGGCTAAAGCTGTGAAGACAAATCTCCACTCGTCTGCAACAAGGGGAAAGGCTGTTGTTAGTAAGCGGATGGCTAGGGCAAACCCGGCTGCTTTGGAACCAACAGATAAAAAGGCGATGACTGGGGTGGGAGCGCCTTCGTAAACGTCTGGTGTCCACTGGTGGAAGGGTGCGGCGGAGATTTTGAAACCAATACCTGCGATCGCAAAAACTAAGGCAATCACTAAACCTAAAGATTGTCCCACTTTCGCTGTGGCAATACCATTAGCGATCGCACTTAATTCAGTTTGTCCTCCAGATAGTCCATACAGCAGTGATACACCGTACAAAAATACTGCTGTACTGGAAGCTCCAATTAACAAGTATTTCAGCGCCGCTTCATTGGAGCGAGGATCGCGCTTGGTATAACCTGTCAGCAAATAAGAGGAAATACTCAGGGTTTCTAGGGAGATGAAAATCATCACCAACTCACTAGCCCCGGATAGAAACATCCCTCCTAAAGTAGCACTCAGCAAAATAGCGATGAATTCAGCTAAAGGAGTAGCGCTTTGCTCGACGTAGCGAATTGACATCAGTATCGTCACAGCCGCAGACAAGGCAATGATGCCGCGAAAGACGATACTCAGATCATCACTATTAAAACCACCGGTAAAAGAGATGGGATTAGGATTGTCCCATTGAAAATATAGGGCGACAATGGAAGCAAATAAACCTGCGATCGCTAGATATCCAATCCAACGTGCGGATGTACGCCCCAAAATCAAATCAACAATCAAAACCCCCAAGAGGGTGAGAATAACAATCCCCTCTGGTAAAATCGTTCCAGCGTTTAACTGGGATGCAATATTAGCAAAATCCATGATATGTATAGGTTTTGGCGATTAGACATTAAGGCTAACTCTGTTCACTCTAGCAAGTTTTCTAATCCCCAGACTAGCTGTTTGAACAAGAGCTTAACAGCTTGGGTGCAGATTGCGATTGCCTACGGCACGCTACGCGATCGCTCCAACTTCACTAGCTTACCAGCAGGTTTCTCACTATTTAAGGATTCACCTAAAAAATTTCCTACTTGTTTTTCAGGCGTAACCTAAATTAAATAATGATGCCGCGGCTGCGTTCGCGTAGCGTGCCGTAGGCATTCGCTATCTATAAAAAGCTCATTAATAATTAATAAGGGCACAGCAATGCTGTGCCCCTGCAAGATTCATCAATTTACACAGAAATACCTTTGGTGATACAGCATAACCAATAAATTGCCGAGGTTCAACTTTAGCTACGCCCGAACCCTTGACCCCGTAAAACCTTTGACCAAATAACTAATTCACCTTGATCGCCACCTGCGGCTAGGAACTTACCTTGGGGATGCCAAGCTAGGCTAGAAAAGCCTCCTGAGACACCTGTGATAATTTGAGATACTTCCTTGGCTTGGTTCCACAAACACAACCAGCCATCAGCAGCAGCAGAAGCGAGAAGGAAGCTTTTAGGTGCAAAGGCGATCGCATTAACCACACCCACATGATTTGTTAATACTCGTGCTTCCCAACCTAAATTATCATCCTCTAGCTTTTCCCACACCACAATACCTTCAACACTAGAAGATGCCAGTATTGGCGCACCTACTTTAGTGGTAGCTTCTGACCATGCCAATTGGCGAATTTTACCAGGGAAGCCACGCATTACCCAAGGGTCGGGATTATTCCATTCCAAAACGGTAACACTACGATCCATGTTGCCAGATGCAAGTAATTTACCATCAGGCGACCAAGCCATAGCTAAACTGACAGTAGTCATATCTAGGCTGTATGGTTCTTCATCCCAGTTTTGACTGTGCCAAATCTTGACTCCCTTGTAACCACCAATGGCTAAATATTGTCCGTCAATGCGCCAATCTATACCCAATACTGAAGAGTTGTCGAAATTCAGCGTCACGACAATTTCATGAGTATCTGCATCCCAAACTTGCACGTAACGCCCCAAACTAAAAGCCAGTTGGTTACTGGTGTAATTCCAAGCTAGCTTGTCAACCCATGCGGGAGCATTTTCTAACGTGGCGATTAATTCAGTATCGCGCCAAATTTTCACCTGTCCATCTTGTCCGCCAACAGCTAAAAATTTCCCATCTGGTGAAAATGCAAGACAGTCTACTGATTTACCGTTACTAGTTTGTAAAGTTGTCAGTTCGCCATCATTCCATAGAACGACTTCACCAGCGGCGGAAGTTGCTGCTAAAGTTTTACCTTGTGGTGACCAAGCGATCGCAGTTACATAATCTGAAAGTGTCCCCGAATAGTGTTGTTCAAATTCCTTAGATTTGCTGGTTGTGGTGTTCATAGTAATTGGGTACTGGGAATTAGGGACTGGGGACTAGGGACTGGGAACTAAGGACTCGAAACTAGGGAGTGAATTTTTCCCAATCCCCAATACCCAATCTCCAGTCCCCAATTCCCTAACTTATGCTAGACAGGTAAGAAAATCTTCCTTGAGTTTGGCTGCATCAAGGTTGCGACCGATGAATACTAGTTCATTTTTAGGGGTTTCGCTTGGTTTCCAGGGGCGATCGGGTTTACCATCGAATATCATGTGTACTCCTTGGAATACAAATCGATTTTCTTCTCCAGCAATATTTAAAATGCCTTTCATCCGAAAAATATCTGGGCCTTGGGTACGCAATAATTCAGAAAGCCAAGCGTTTAATTTTTCTCCATCCACTGCACCTGCTTCTACTAAAGCCACAGAAAACACAGTTTCATCGTGTACATGGGCATCTTCGCCTAAGAAATCTGGATCGATCTCTAATGCGCGGTCTAAATCAAAGGCTTGTACGCCTAATAAAGCATCCATTCCTAGTTCAGAATTTTGGGTACGGTAGATTTTTGCGATCGCATTCATCGCCCGAATCCGTTTTTCTAATTCATTTAACTCTTCTGGCGCTACTAAATCTGTTTTATTAAGTAAAATTACATCGGCAAAAGCAATCTGTTCTTGGGCTTCGTCTGCATCCCAGTGCTGCCAAATATGCTTGGCATCTACTACTGTCACCACTGCATCTAAAGACAATTGGCTTTGCAAATCTTCATCCACAAAAAATGTCTGAATCACTGGTGCAGGGTCAGCTAATCCAGTTGTTTCAATTACTAAATGGTCAAATTTATCGCGCCGCTTCATTAAATTGCCAATGATGCGAATTAAATCACCGCGCACTGTACAACAAATACAGCCATTATTCATTTCAAATATTTCTTCATCTGCATCGATAATCAATTGATTATCAATACCCACTTCCCCAAATTCATTAACAATCACAGCAACTTTTTTGCCGTGTTCGTAGGTGAGGATGTGATTGAGTAGAGTCGTTTTACCTGCTCCCAAATAGCCTGTAAGAACAGTAACGGGAACTGAATTATTGATTACGTCAGCCACCATACTCTAAATTCCTCTTGTCTCACCTTATGGATAATCATTATCGCCTATGATAATTGTTTTTATTTTTTTTGTGCGAACTTGGCGCAGACGTATGTAGCCATCTTTAGTGAATCAACCGTAGGTGAACGGCAAAACGTCAAAGAGCTAGTGTAAAAGTCATTTTCTGTACAATTTGCCCCGATATTTCTAGCTTTTATCGGCAGTTCATCAATGTTCGGGGATTATTAATTTTATTTCTAGCATAAACGCTTAGATCGTCGTCTTAGTGCTTGACAGGATATTTAAGTGTATATACACTTATTTTATGGAAGACCAAACTACTCAATTAACTCTACTTAAAAAAGTTGCAGCTACCTGTACCTGTTTTAATCTCCGCAAAGCATCTCGTACAGTTACGCAACTTTTTGATGAGATTTTGCAACCAAGTGGGGTTTTGGCTAACCAATTCACCTTGCTGACTGCAATAAACTTATCTGGCTCAGTAACAATCACGCGCCTAGCTCAAGAATTAGTTATGGATCGAACCACTCTGACACGTAACCTCAAACCACTAGAAAAGCAGGGGTTGCTCCAGATTCAGCCAGGACAGGATCAACGGATGCGGGTGATCAGTTTAACAGATAAAGGACAAGCCGCTTTGGCCAAAGCTTTACCTCTATGGGAGGTAGCCCAAACTCGTGTATTAGAACAATTAGGGCAAGAACGATGGAGTACTTTGTTATCAGGTTTGTCCGATACTGTATCCTTGCTGCATAAAGGCTAATTTTTTTCTCGAAAAGGTGTATATACACATATTTATTAATTAGGAAACCTGTATGTCTAAATTTGACGATCATCCAACTGTCAGACAGTATCGCGAGCAAAGCACTATCGATGATTCCACCGTCGCTTCTCCTTTAGATGCTGATTGGCTACGTAGTCTGTGCTTGGAGCTAGGAGCGGATGATGTTGGCTTTGTAGAGATCGATCGCCCAGAGATTGCTGCTCAACGCCAGGATATTCTTGTAGCTTTTCCACCGACGAAGACACTAGTTAGTTTCGTGTGTCGCATGAATCGGGAGAATGTTCGTAGTTTAGAGCGATCGGTTGCCAACGTGGAATTTCACACTACAGGCGATGAAGTCAACCAAATTGCTCGTGAGATTGTTGCTACCCTTGAACAAAAAGGAATTCGAGCTTTAAATCCAGCAATGGGTTTTCCAATGGAAATGGATCGCTTTCCGGGGAAAAGTTGGGTTGTTTCCCACAAACCTGTAGCTGTAGCCGCAGGTTTAGGTCACATGGGGATTCACCGCAACGTTATTCATCCCAAATTTGGCAACTTTATTTTACTAGGGACGATTTTGATCGAAGCTGAAGTAACTAAATATAACAGACCAATTGACTATAACCCCTGCCTGGAGTGCAAATTATGTGTAGTAGCTTGTCCAGTGGGAGCTATTGGTAGTGATGGACATTTCAACTTCTCAGCTTGTTACACTCACAATTATCGAGAGTTTATGGGAGGATTCACCGATTGGGTAGAAGATATTGCCGAAAGTAAAAGTGCCCATGACTACCGTCAAAAAGTGAATGATTCGGAATCAGCATCAATGTGGCAGAGTCTTGCTTTCAAATCAAACTATAAAGCCGCTTATTGTCTAGCTGCTTGTCCAGCTGGGGAAGATGTAATTGGTCAATTTTTGAGGAATAAGAAAGGCTTTGTTAAAGAAGTAGTCCAACCCTTACAAGATAAAGAAGAAACTATTTATGTTGTTCCAGGTTCCGATGCCCAAGACTACGTAGCGAGAAGATTTCCACACAAAAAAGTTAAGCAAGTTAGCAACAGCCTTCGCCCTAATTCTATTCAAGGGTTTCTTTCCGGGTTGCCTCTGGTATTTCAAAGGAATCAATCAGTAGGACTGGATGCTATTTACCACTTCACATTCACTGGAAAGGAAGAATGTCAGGCGACAGTCATAATAAAAGATAAGACAATTCAGGTGGAAAATAGTCATATTGGAACAGCCAATATTCACATTTCTGCCGACAGCTACACCTGGCTTCAGTTTCTAGCCAAGGAACAGAATATTGTTTGGGCGCTAATCAGGAGGAAGATCCGCGTTCGAGGATCGTTACGTTTACTTCAGGCTTTTGGAAAATGTTTTCCCTGATGAATTACTGTAATCGAATATTTACAAAATTTTTTTCAGGGTTTGTAGGAAGCACTTTAGTAGTTAAAAAATAATGCCTGAACTTCTAACTACGAAATAACTTACTAATCCAATAAAACGGCGGACTTTGCTTGTGTAGCCGCGACTTCTAGTCGCCCAAAACTTTTCAAACATCTCTTTAACTCGACTTTATCCATTTTTACGAAGTCCAAAACCTGACGCTGAAACCCTTGTAGGAGAATAGTTTTAGTTTGTAGACTTCATCCAGAATCAGTGATATAGAAAAAGTATTTGCCAAAAAAGCAGGGTTTTGCCGAATTAAGAAAGCCGAAGATAAAAGCAGCAAAACTAATAAAGGCAATAGCTATAAATATTGAAGAATATTTCCCTCTACTGCGGTTACTCAAATTAAGTCCAGGGAAAATAGTCCAGTAACTATCGGCAATGGCAACTCCTTGCTTCTCTAACCAGGTTCTCACTTCTCCTTCTCCACTCTCAGTCACAAATCACAAACGAGAAGCGCTATGTGATAATAATGAGCGCAAACAAGAAAATTATACTTTGATGGATAAGTGAAGATTTAATTTAATCGGGAAAACAAAAAATCTTCAACTACTTCTAAAACAACTGCTGGGTATTCTTCATGCAGTCCCAGAGAACCAGGTATGACAACGCTTCTCACTCCCGGTAAGGCTACCAAAGCGTTCATTTCTTCTCGTGATTTGGGAGGGCTAGATTCCCCAATTACTACCATAAGCGGTACAGTTAAAGACTGTACAAGTTCCAGAAAATCTGATTGTTCATGTACAGCATCAAGATTACCAGTTACAAAGGCCGCAGATGCAAATCGCGCTCCTGGTTGTTGAGTCGTGTGCCACTTCTTCTCAATGAAACTGGGTGTAATTTTAGCCGCGTCAGTAAAGACATGACGGCGGTACATGAAACTTAAGAAAGATGGGGTAGTGTTGAGTTTGTAGAGAACTTGTCCAAGTATAGGCGATCGCACTAATCCTCTCACAAAGCCAGCTACTTGCTGATTTGCCCCCATTGTTGGTAAAGGGCCACGCCAAGTAGGAGCTAACAATACAATTTTTGAGAAAGCAGCCGATTTCACAGCTAATTTTAAAACGTAACTAGCAGCATGACCAGCCGCGATCGCAGTAATCGGAGTATTAAAAATAGCTTTGACAAAATCTTCCAAAAAGTGCTGATATATTTCCGGTCGGTAATCCAAGCTAGGGCGAGAAGATTCACCAAATCCAGGCCAATCTATAGCTACAACTTGAAAATTGGGAGCTAGTAACTTGGCAAGTTCGCCTACTTCTAAACGTGTCGAAACACTGCTGAAAGATGGTAATAGCAATAGCGGTGAACCTTTACCAAGGGTTTCATAAACAACGCGCAATTGCTGATTTTCCCAGTTCCAGAGATATTCTTGAACCACTCCACCAAAACCAGCAGCAGCAGGGGTAGATAATAAATTTGTTGACATGAGACTAAATTTTGGTAATTATTAAGTTATTTGTCCTTTGTCAGTTGTCATTTGTCCTTTGCAAATGACCAATGACAAATGACCAATGACCAAGTTTAGTTAGGCAAATCTAACTTACATTCCAATGCTTTTTTTTGCATTGTTTTAAAAATGTTGTAAAATCCATTAGCGCGGGATGGCGTGAGACTAACGTTTAAGCCTGTTTCTTGAATAAAATCTGGGGTAAGTTGGACAATCTCAGTTGGCGTTAGTCCCTGTAATCCTTCAACTAAAAGCCCTACTAATCCTTTGGTTAACTGGGAATCAGACTCACCCTGAAACACAACTTTACCGTCATCCAAGGCTGCTGTAATATAAACTTGCGACACGCAACCAGGAACTTTATTTTCGGGTAATTTCTCAGCTTCTGGGAACTCATTGAGCTTCTGAGCATACCAGATTAGCTGTTCGTAGCGCCGCTTCGGTTCGGAAGCGCGTTGAAAGCGCTGGACAATTTTAGCAAGCGCAGGTGGCAAAGAATCTAGAGTTGAGGACATAACAGAAGCTGCAAACGATCGGTCTTACTTGAGTGTAGATTATCTTCAGAGCTATCGCGCCTTTGATTCTTTTGGCAGTATGAAGCTAGCCATTACTGACTGTAACTTGTTAAATCCAGATATTCCTGCGTAGGTGCAGCCCAAACTAGGCATCGCATTCATTTTCAGTCAGGCTTTTAATGTACCTAACTACAAAAAATTAATTTTTTATAAGCAGCTTTTAGCAGTAACTCTATAGAAATTAGGTTGTATCAATATGTACTTACAAAAATAGCTGCAAGTAGCTTTTAACTAAGCAGCTAGGTGATAGCCAACAATTAAAAATTAAAAATCAAAAAAATTCTGACTTTTAATTTTTAATTTCTCTCCTTATAGGGATTAATTTGTAGTTTGTGCAGCTAGCATCTGCTTCAGCTTTTCTAATTCCGAAGCCCAACGAGGATCTGGACGAATAGCGTCTGAATCGGTAGTTGTTGTTGTGCTGTTTTCGCGAGAACCTCCGCCACCACCGCCACGACGGGGCTTTTTAGAGCTTTTCTCCCGACGGCTACCTTCTCTACCTTCTCTATTAACGGCAGGAGTGGGCGTACTACCAGCCTGAACTGGTTTAGGAGCTTGTTCGTCGCCCTCTTCACCCTTTGTCCGAGGTAATGCCTTTTCTAGCTTAATGGCAGTGTCTTTAAACATCTGACCATTATATTTTTCAATGATTTCGTCAGCTTGTTCGTCATTGTTGACGGTAAGAAAACCGAAACCACGACATTTGCCAGTTTTGCGGTCTTTAATTAATTTAGTAGTTACAGCTTCACCTTCTGCTGCAAAAACTGCTTGTAAATCTTGACGATCGATTTCTTCTTTAGGCAAATTACCTATATATAGGCGAACGGACATGAACTATACCTCCAGAGTTAAATGAACATGGCAAGGCGAGAAAACAATCACTTGGCTTTGGCTTTTAATTTAAATAGATGCTATTGACCAAGACTGCCATCAACCAATTTTTTGCTCGAAACTGTCAACCTATACAATACAGTTTTTCGTCGGGATCAAGCTTGTTTAATCTAAAGGCCCACACAATGGTGAGCTAATAACACCTTAATTCTAAGAATTGTAAATTTAATAGCCTATTGCCTGCTAAAGTACACGCTTTCTTCCATGCCTTTTTCGCAGAATCAAATACCATTCCTTACATTACCACGGTATTTTCTACGTAGCTAGTTTAGCGCATACATTTCTAACGTTAGTATTACTGTATCGTAACATAAAACACATTTTTTTATTCAAGGGAGCATATTTTTAAACAAAAACCAGCCGATGGCTGGTTGATTTCCTGCTGTGTTGGGAGGATAAAAAGGTATGGAGGGGGGAAAAGCATCCAAATGTATAACTAAGCTGGAGTGCCTGGTTATGTTGGCTGCTATTGTTTGTGTAAACAAATGTAACATTTTAAAAGAAAACCTGCAACTTTTCTTTACATTTTGATTTGTCATTTGTCAGTTGTCCTTTATCCTTTGCAAATGCCTAATTCCCAATTCCCAGTAATTAACCAGTAAGAAAAACGTATGCGCCCAAAGCCTGTGCTGCAACTGCCAAAAAAGTAGACCAGATGGGATGAGGGCTATGAATGGTTTTACCACTTTGGGTTTCCAGGGTTTGGATATCGATCCAAGGTGTTGCTCCTCGCCGGAACCAACCTGTGACGATAATTTGGCGACCGATTAAATCCTGGTGATTCACTGACTGTCCTAGCCAAGAAATGTGGTGTAATTTCACCAAACCCGCGCTGGATTGCAAAATTAAATCTTGTGCTAGGGAGTTGCTAGTACCTTGACGACCTAATAATTTGCCCACCAGACGCACGCTGACGCTATCAATAGGTAAGGCAGAGGGGTCAGCTAATAAGTTCGGTAAGTAGTCGTCAGTTTGTACCGTGGGGGATTTGATATCGGGGAAAAAAGAATTAATCCGCATTACTGTACCGACGCTAAAACCAATTAGAAGGCAGCCTGTAATGAAAGACCAATCTTCATATATCCACTTTAGATTCAAAAACTTGAGTGCAAATGCTAGTTGCCAGGTTAGCCAGACCAAAGCTGCAAACAGAATACCTAAAGGAATTCCTAACCAGGGAGCGATTTGTAATAAGAAAGACTGACGCTTTACCCTTGATGGTTCGCTAGCAAAATGTAGTTCGGTGTCTAGATGCCAGTGACGGGCTATTTTGCAGAGGCGTTCGATGCGATCGCCCATCAAAGGATGACTATTATTAATCGTAAACCATTGGCGATAGGGATTGGCAGTATCCCACTTCAAAAATGATTCAAAAGATAAATTGCTGGCAATAGTGCCCAAAGAAAGGCTCTGTTGATGGCTAACTGGTGTCAAGAGATTTAAGCTTTCCAGTTGCCAACTGGTATGTTCTTGTTTTTGGATATCAGCTGCAATGCCAATGGAAATTTTGAGTAAAGCGCGAATCAAGGCGTTGGGATTACCAGTGATTTCAGATGCGACGCGATCGCTATAATAAAGCCGCAACCGCGACAACCACAATCCAGTCCCAGTTAGCAAACCCCAAAGCCCATAAACGAGACTAGCCACAATTGTCACTGGCCAGCGCCAAATCCCTGATATTTTGTCTCCCAACTCCGATATTTGCTGATATAGCTGATGAATTGGTAGTGTCACCAGCAGCAACAAAGACATCACTGCAAAATCCCAGTGAGCAATATGCCCTAGCTGCGTGGCGTAGATAATTGCAATTTCATCATCTGCCAGTTGCTCTAATAGTCCTTGACTGACAACAATCCTGGCATTACGTGGTAAACTACCGTAGGTCAGGATAATTGGCGCAGCCATTGGTAAAATTCGCAGTTTGGGTAACGGCCAGTGGCGCTGTTGACAACAACGTTGTACCACCCGCACAGCTTCGCGGCTATGGGCATTCAATACGTCTTTGGAAAATTCTCGCTGACCATACAACTTCGCCAGTAGCAAATCCAGCAACCAAGGTGATACTCCGAGCAAAATCACCAATACCGTTAGCAACAATTTAGTAGGGTTGCTGTATAAAAGCTGCAATGGCTCCAGATAAGGTAGTTTGACTAAAGTCAGGTTGATGAATCCCATTGCGAACTTGATGATTTCTCGCATCAACCAAAATAGGGCAATGAATGTTCCTGCTGTTAGCAACCGCAAGGGAATTAATTTTGGCTTACGTAGGGGTTGCCATGCTTTGGCGCGTTGTGCTTGTCGCCAATAAATAACACCAAATAATTTAGCTTGGGTGCGGGTAACGGAACCCATGAAACCGTTTAGGGGTGCAGCTGGTGGTAGTGGTGTCGCTACTATAGCCTTGAGTTTAGGTAGTGGCACCATTGCCGGGGGGTCGTCTTTCTTGGTTTCTATTACTTGGTCTTCTGGCTTTTCCTCTAATGTAGGAGTTACCGGGGGCGTAACTCGAGTTGAATCTGGAGTTGAATCTGGAGTTGAATTCTCAAAAGCAACAAATCCAGTTTCGACATTTTTTGATTCTAGATCGCGTTTTTTACGCTTTGTTAAGTGTTCGAGAGCGCGTGTTGCCCACTCTTGAACTTGCGGATTGTTACTCTCAATGAGATTCTGGGAAATAGCGATCGCTTGGGAAACTTCGCCAGTGCGAGCATAAGCCATCACTAAACCAACCTGGGCTTGTAAGCTAGTAGTAGCATTGCTTTGGCTGCTAGCAATAGGTTCTAGTTGAGCGATCGCTGTTTGGTAATTTCCCTGCTTCAGGGCAATTAAACCAGCCTCCAAAGACGATTTGGCATGTGAAGGCATACAAATTCTGGCACTCCAATCTCTTCTAAATGATCCACGTTTGTGCAAAAGCGCGAACCTCGGATGCCGTGGAAATCAACCGCGCCCAAGTTTTGCTTGTCTAAGTGAATTGAGCGAGAAAGAATTCAGGAGTCAGAAGTCAGAATTCAATTGAGTCTTAATCTGAATTCTGGATTCTGTATTCTGTATTCTTCTTCATTCCTTCACTGGTTGTTGACTAGAAAAAACTGGAGCGATCGCGCTTAATTTTAACTCTGGATGGTCGCCCAGCAACTGTTGACAATTCCATTCATTACGGAATAGCAACACTGGCCGTCCCATACTGTCTTTAACTGTAGTGGTATTGAATATTCGTCCCACCTTTTCCAATGCTTCCCAACCACCCTCAACCCAACGGGCGACACTGTAGGGCAATAAATCTAATATGGTTTCTACACCATACTCGTTTTGTAAGCGAAACTGTACCACTTCAAATTGCAACTGACCCACCGCCGCCAAAATTGGATCGCGCTTGGCTTCATCAGTTGAATACATAATTTGCACAGCACCTTCTTCTCGCAATTCCGCAACGCCTTTTTGGAATTGTTTAGACTTCGAGGGGTTGGGATTCCTCAGAGACGCAAATAGTTCCGGCGAAAAATACGGAATCCCCTCATATTCGAGCTTTTGTCCCGTGTAAATTGTATCCCCGATCGCAAAAACACCGGGATTGTTCAAACCGATCACATCGCCAGGATAAGCCACATCAATCGATTCCCGCTCTTGAGCAAAGAGTTTTTGCGGGCGAGATAGACGGATGAGTTTACCGATGCGGGCGTGATTCACCATCATATCTTTTTCAAACTTACCAGTACAGACCCGGATAAATGCGACGCGATCGCGGTGTTTCGGGTCCATATTCGCTTGCAGCTTGAAGACAAACCCCGAAAATTCTGGGTAGGTAGGAGCGACTTCGCCCACACTGCTGTAATGAGAACCAGGTTTGAGGGCATATTCGAGGAAGTACTTGAGGAATAACTCTACCCCGAAGTTAGTCATTGCGCTACCAAAGAACACAGGTGTCATTTTACCTTCGTGTATCAGCTGCAAATCTAACTCTGGCCCAACTCCTTCTAAGAGTTCTAAATCATTTTTCAGTTGGTGGTACAGGCTTTGTTCTAGCTGTTCTTCTATTCTCGGATCGCCTAATTCGACTATGGTATCGCGGGCTTCTCGGCTGCCGTGGGCGCTGCGTTCAAACAGGTGAATTTGTTGCTTGTGTCGGTCAAAAACACCTTTAAAGCGATCGCCCATTCCAATCGGCCAGTTTACCGCATAGGTTTGCAATCCCAATTCTTGCTCGATTTCATCCAACAATTCTAAAGGTTCTCTTCCGGGGCGATCGAGCTTGTTGATAAATGTAAAAATCGGGATACCCCGCAACTTACACACTTCAAACAATTTGCGGGTTTGGGGTTCCAAACCTTTTGCCGCATCAATCAGCATCACTGCGTTGTCGGCGGCGGCAAGGGTGCGATAAGTATCTTCACTGAAATCTTGGTGTCCAGGAGTGTCTAATAAATTTATTTGACAGTTCTGGTATTCAAATTGCAACACCGTGGAGGTAATGGAAATACCCCGTTGTTGTTCCATTGCCATCCAGTCAGAGGTAGCCTTACGCTGTGCCCGTCGCGCCTTCACCGCTCCAGCTTCGTGAATTGCACCTCCGTACAAAAGTAGCTTTTCTGTTAGTGTAGTTTTACCTGCATCGGGGTGAGATATAATCGCAAAATTGCGGCGCAGTTCAACTGCTTGAATAAGTTCAGACTGAAGTTCAGTAGACATAAATGTATTTGTTTGTTAGCTAACTTAATTTTTTTAGCTCTGGTAAGTCTTTTAATCTTAAGACAACGATGCTCGTGATAGGGTCGTAGTGTAATCAACAATCTGACTAAAATAGGAGAACAGCAATGTACGATACAGATAAGCGAAAGCTTCTATCCGCCTTGTCGCATGGAGCGATTTTTTTCAGTACAACATTGGTATCTGTCGGTATACCGATCGCTATACTGCTTGTATCTGACGATCCTGTTGTTAAAGAAAACGCCAAAGAATCGATCAATTTCCACTTTAATGTCTGGTTCTATGGTGCAATTCTGGGAGCGTTGTTTTTTCTATTTGGTTGGTTAGTGTTACCTCTATTATTATTGGGCCCACTAGCAGGTTTAGGATATCTATTACACTGGGGATTAACAATTTGGGCACTCATTGGAGTTTTCAGCAATCCTGATATACCCTTCCGTTATCCCTATATTTTCCGAGTTTTTTAATACAAATTATCATTAGGCATTGGGCATTGGTAATTGTCAGTTATTTGTTATTAAGCTGTTATGCCTTAGTTTGCACACAACCAATCGCCAGGATTTTGCCAACAGAGAGTTTTACGATTTTAAATTACGAATTACGAATTACGAATTACGAATTATTTTCCCAGTCCGTCGGATAGGTGCAACCAAGCTGTAGAATACAAAATTGCCCTACAACTTGATTAAGAGTAGGGCAAAGGACAGTTAAGCACTGTTTGTAGTCTGTCTGACGGCAGGAAAATTTTATCCTGCTTTTGTGACGCTTTGTTTTGTGTCCATTTGCGTTGTTTTTCTTCATAAAATTTTATGTTTCCTACACATCGTCCCCGTCGTCTGCGTACTAATCCTCAATTGCGCCGGATGGTTCGTGAAACTGTTTTAACAACAAGCGATTTAATCTACCCATTATTTGCCGTACCAGGTGAGGGAATCGCTAACGAAGTAAAATCTATGCCCGGAGTCTACCAACTTTCGGTAGATAAAATTGTCGAAGAAGCAAAAGAAGTTTATGACTTAGGAATTCCTTCTATTATTTTATTTGGTATTCCGGCTGATAAAGATGTAGATGCTACTGGTGCTTGGCATGATTGCGGTATCGTCCAACAAGCAGCGACGGCGGTAAAAGCAGCAGTACCAGATTTGATTGTAATAGCCGATACTTGTTTGTGTGAATACACTAGCCACGGTCATTGTGGTTATCTGCAAGTTGGTGATTTAACAGGACGAGTTTTGAACGATCCAACTTTGGAATTGTTGAAGAAAACAGCAGTTTCGCAAGCGAAAGCTGGTGCTGATATTATTGCGCCTTCTGGAATGATGGATGGGTTTGTCCAGGCAATTCGTGTAGGTTTGGATGAAGCCGGATTTCAAGACACGCCGATTTTGTCTTATGCTGCTAAGTATGCTTCAGGTTACTATGGCCCATTTCGGGATGCAGCAGACTCGACACCGCAATTTGGGGATAGAAGAACTTACCAAATGGACCCAGGTAACGGACGCGAAGCAATTAAAGAGATTGAATTGGATATCGCTGAAGGTGCTGATATGCTCATGGTTAAGCCAGCTTTGGCATACATGGATATTATCTGGCGCGTAAAGGAAGCGAGTAACTTACCAGTTGCGGCTTACAATGTTTCTGGTGAGTATGCAATGGTAAAAGCTGCGGCTCTCAATGGTTGGATTGATGAAGAGCGAGTAGTTATGGAAACTTTGACTGGATTTAAACGTGCTGGCGCAGATTTGATTTTAACTTACCATGCCAAAGATGCGGCGCGATGGTTGAAGTAAAGATCGAATGTAATACCATTTATTTTTGAAGTTGCACCTATAAAACTTACGCAAAACGTAGGGGCAATTCATGAATTGTCCCTACGTATAATTTTTTCCTGTTTTTGAATTTTGTTGTCACCGATGATTTGTCAACATAAGTGTTTTTGAATTAACTATTTTTACCCGCTTTTAATCGGACACCCGTTATTACGAACGGGGTATTTTTGGCTGCGATAATAATAATAAACACAAATGTTACTTGATTTTTTGTTTAATAAAGGTAACAACCTGAGTTAGCTGTTTCTTCAAGCCATCGATTTCAGCTTGCATTTTGACAATTTTCTCATTCAACGCATTAATTTCTGCTTCAGACACTCCTCCAACAGTAGGAGTTGCGTTGCTTGCCGCCGTAGGCATCGCAGCAGTAGGAGTTGCTAGCGTAGCAGTATTTGCGACGCTAGGGGCTGCTACCGTAGCAGTTGCAACACTAGAAGTTGCTACTGTGCTATTTTTCACAGCAACCCCTGCTCCTACTGCAACTAATTCTGGTCGCGGCAGTTTCGCCTTGCTCATAGCTAACTTAATTGCGTTAATTAGTTGCTTCTGATCGAAAGGCTTGCCCAGAAATTCAAAGTATTCAAAGGGTTCTGTGATTTTCTCAGTTACTTCTTCCTTGCGACCAGACATGATCACCAAAGGAATTTTCCTTAATTCCGGATCGGCTTGAACTTTCTGGAAAACTTCCCAGCCACTCATTTTAGGCAACAGGAAATCCAGCATAATCAGGCTGAGTTTTTCCTGAAGAATAAAATTTAGTCCTTCTAAACCGTCTTTTGCTTCCAGTACCTCAAAATTGCCCGGAGGCAACATTTCTCGTACTTTTACCCTGACAACTGTAGTGTCATCGATAACTAAAATCTTGTTGCTTGCCACGACTGTTTGCTCTAACAGAAACTTTAAGTGTAAATAGCGACTTTGCCGACTGTCCTTGAGAATCCTCCCACTATATACAAAATTTCTAGCAATTGGGGGATAGTATATTTCGGTATAAATGGCATTGCCAGAGGTATTTTGTAAAACTTTTACTGGCGCTCTTTTCGATTTATGTCATGGTGATATTGAAGGCTTTAGCTTTGTTCTAAGGCATAAAGCATATAAAGGCACGGAGACACGGAGATATTAAGACCGTTTTCTGCGTCTATTCTTGTCCATTTCAAGACCACTACTTTATATCCGTATCTTGCTTGGATGTCTATGATTTCGTCACAACAAGCCGAACTAAAGTCTGAAATTGCCGCAATGCCTAGCTGGTTACGTCGCCCTATCGGTAAAGCCAGTGAAATATCTACCGTACAACGCATTATTAAACAGCGCCAAATCCACACAATTTGCGAAGAAGGTCGCTGTCCCAACCGAGGAGAGTGCTATGCCCAAAAAACTGCAACTTTCTTGCTAATGGGGCCTACTTGCACCCGCTCTTGTGCTTTTTGTCAAGTAGATAAAGGTCATTCACCGATGCCTCTTGATTTAGAGGAACCCCAAAAGGTAGCACAGGCTGTACAGCTTTTGGGATTACGTTATGTGGTGCTGACTTCTGTCGCCCGTGATGATTTGCCCGATCAAGGCGCAGGGCATTTTGTGGAGACGATCGCTACTATCCGCCAATTAAACCCAGAGACTCAAATTGAAGTGCTGACCCCAGATTTTTGGGGTGGTGCTGGTGTTGGAGAATTAGGTCAACGCCAACGAATAGCGATGATTGTGAAAGCTAAACCAGCGTGTTTCAATCACAATATCGAGACAGTGCGGCGGTTAACCGGGCCAGTGCGCCGGGGAGCTAAATACGATCGCTCACTCTCAGTACTAGCTATGGTCAAAGAAATCGATTCGACAATTCCCACCAAATCAGGTTTGATGCTGGGACACGGTGAAACACTTGATGAAGTTATTGAAACAATGACTGATTTAAGGGCTGTAGGGTGCGATCGCTTGACTATTGGACAGTATATGCGTCCTTCCTTAGAACATCTGCCAGTTCAAAAATATTGGACTCCGGAGGAATTCGATCAACTCGGCAGATTAGCATGGGAAATGGGATTCAATCATGTCCGTTCTGGGCCTCTGGTTCGCAGTTCCTATCATGCTGGAGAGTGAGGAGTAGGGGAGGCAGGGGGCAGGGAGCAGGGGAGCAGGGAGCAGGGGAGCAAGGGTAAGTAACTAATTCCCAATGCCCAATGCCCAATGCCCAATGCCCAATTCCCAATTCCCAATTTCCAAATTCACACAAATATTCTTAAAGAATTTGGATATTTGGTACGCCAGTTTGGTATTTCTTAAAAAGTCATGACATTAGGAGAATCGGATTATGACCGCTAAAACAACAAAGAATCCTGCAAATTCCCCAGTTGCCGACAGTGGGGCTAAACCTCCCTACCCCTATCGCACAGGCTGGGCAATATTCTTGTTAGCTATCAATTTCCTGGTAGCAGCCTGGTATTTCCACATTATTGAATAATTAGAAGTGGAGTGGTGCTGCTCAAATCGTTCCTTTGAATAAACCTTTGGGACGAATGAGCAGCACCAAAATCATGATCAACAGTGCTACGCCTTGTTTGTATTGTGAACCTAGCCAAGGGGTGCTGATTTCTTGGACGATACCAATGATAAAAGCTGCTGCGATCGCACCGTAAGGATTGCCAATCCCGCCAAGAATCACTGAGGCAAATAACGGTAGAATTAAGAACCACCCCATATTTGGACGCACGGCTGTAATCAAACCATACATACTGCCGCCCAATGATGTAAGAGTTCCAGCAATTAGCCAAGTCCAGAAAATTACTCGGTCAACATTAATACCTGAAACTCTGGCTAAGTCCAGATCGTCAGCCACTGCTCGCATCGCCTTACCTATTTTGGTATTTTGCAATAGGTAATGCAGCACGAAAATTGCTATCACCGCTAACCCCAATACCAATAATTGATTTTGCGGCACCTTTAAACCAAAGATGTCTAAAGCTGTGGTGACAGGTAAATTATAGTTTTGGTTCTTGCCACCCCAGATCAAAATAATCCCATTGCGAAGAAATAAGGCAAGTCCGATAGAAATAATAATCAGCGTAGTGGAAGTAGCACGGATCGAGCGCATCTTTGACCATAACAACTTTTCCGATAACAGCATTGCTGCTACTGTTCCTACCGCCGCCAGGATCATTGACAGCCAAATATTGACTCCAATACTATTGATCAGCCAAGTCAGATAGGCTCCTAAAGTTAAAAAGTCACCATGAGCAAAATTAGATAGCCGTAAAATCCCATAAGTAAGAGTTAGTCCGACTGCGGCTAGAGCAATAATGCTCCCCACCGCAATGCCATTGACGATTAGTTGGGCGAATTGTATATCCATAAGTCTTCAATTGCTTTAACAGATTTTAGAACAGTGGTTTATATAATAATTTTTTTGGACTAGTGCTAAATTCGACATCATAAGTTATGGTTTATAACAACATAAGTTATGGTTTATAAATAAAAAAGAATTCTCGGTTAATATGCATAAAATCCTTTTTGGATTTTTACTACGAACCTAAATTTGTTAAGCGGTCTAGTTGACCATGCAGCAGTACTCAAGCTTACCAGACCAGAACTCACAGATAGATGCAACGCCAAAAGTTTTGACAACAATTCAGCAACTTCGCGCCAAGTTGTGGCTGGAGAGCAGCTTGAACCAGTTGCAAAGTCGCCTTAATCAGTACCTGCTTTCTGCTTGTAACAATGTCCTACAGGCAGAGGTTGCAGAAGGAGAAATTTTCCAAACGGTGGTTAATGAGATTAACACTGCCGTTCACAGCAGTAATCTGACGCTTACAGATTATGCCGTAGGCATCGCTCTATTTCAACCACAAGAAACTTTTGCCACAGTTTGCTACGTTTCTCATTCTCCATCCCCAAAATCACAACCTTTATCTTTAAAAGTGTCAACAGCAGAAAAAAAACTGCTGTTGAGATTGCAAGAGGTTATAGAACTCGAAGATTTGCAACAGCTTGAGAATCAACAGCCACCAAATGCTTGGCAGTTAGCTGATGATTCTGGCTGCATGGGGTGGTTAATTATCGCCGCAACGCCCCTAAACTCTGATTGTAAGTCGCTCATAGAATCACAAGATCAACTTAGATCGGAATTGATGGCTAAGTCTGCCAAGCACTGTACTACAGCATTGGTACAACTCAGACATATTCTATCTTTGCAGCAACAATATCAAGAGTTAAGTAACTCTAATCAAGAATTGGAGCGCACCAATCAACTGAAAAATCAGTTTTTGGCAAACACCAGCCACGAAATTCGTACACCGCTTAGTTCTATTATTGGGTTTACCCATCTACTTTTAGCTCCAGGATTTGAACCAACTAAAGAACGCCAGCAAGAGTATTTACATATCATTCAGTCTAGCGGCAAGCATTTACTAGCTCTGATTAATGATATTTTGGATCTCTCAAAAATTGAAGCAAACCAGCTAGAAGTGCAGTGGGAAAGTGTAGATGTGCCACTACTATGTAACAATGTTCTGGCACTGGTGAAAGAGAAAGCCGCTAATAAGGGTTTAAAACTGTGCCTAGAAATTGACTCCAATATTACAACCTTAGTCGCCGACTCTTTGCGACTCAAGCAAATGTTGTTGAATTTACTCTTCAATGCCTTAAAGTTCACAAGCATTGGAAGTGTTGGCTTACAGGTTGTTCCTGAAGGTGTATCTGTACATTTTACAGTTTGGGATACAGGCAGTGGGATTTCTCAAGAAGACCAAACTCAACTATTTGAACCCTATTTCCAAATTACTAAGGCTATTGCTGGTGGTGCTGAAGGCACTGGTTTGGGTTTAGCAGTGACTCGCAAACTTGCCCAAATTCACGGTGGTTTTGTGAAAGTGGAATCTGAAGTAGATGGCGGTTCCCGTTTTACCCTTGTACTTCCCCTTAAGCAAGAGACAGTAGTAGAGGGAAATGATGTAGATGAGGTAAATGAGGAAGCAAAAGACTCCTCATCTCTTTTACCTTTCACTGCTAGTTCTTCTGTAGATATTTTGCTGGTAGAAAATGACTTACCCAACGCTAATTTGATGCAAATTTATCTACAGAAATTGGGATATCAGGTGACTTGGGTTAAGAATGCTGTCGAAATGTGGGAAGTTCTAACACAGCTAGAACCAGCAGTGATTTTGATGGATGTTTGTCTAGCAGATGAAAATGGTCTTAATTTGATCGAAAAATTGCGAGAAAATCACCAATATCAAGCGATTCCGGTAATTGTTCAAACGGCAATGGCAATGAAAGGCGATCGCGAAACCTGTCTAGCAGCTGGAGTAAATGACTATATTTCTAAGCCGATTGATTTACCACTTTTAGCCAGGCTGGTAGCCAAGTACAGTAAACCGCCAGGATAGGGGAAGTAGGGGGGCAGGGGAGCAGGGGGCAGGGGGCAGGGGGACAAGGGGACAAGGGGACTGATTCATCCACCTTGGAACCTCATTCCCAATTCCCAATCCCCAATTCCCAATCCCCAATTCCCAATTCCCAATTCCCAATGCCCAATGCCCAATGACTACAATAAAAATTGTTGGGTGCTATAGGGTTTGAGTAGGTGGGAAATGATGCTGATAGAAAAATTTGAGCAATTAAAAGCCTTATTTGAAGAGATGGAGCAGGCTTTGATTGCCTACTCTGGGGGTGTTGATAGCACTTTGGTTGCCAAAATTGCTTATGATGCCTTGGGCGATCGCGCTTTGGCTGTCACGGCTGTTTCTCCTTCGCTGTTGCCAGAAGAGTTGGAAGATGCCAAAATTCAAGCCGCAACTATTGGGATTGCTCATAAAATCGTCCAGACTCACGAGATGGAAAATCCCAATTACACTTCTAACCCGGTTAATCGCTGTTATTTTTGTAAAAGTGAGTTGCACGACACTCTCAAACCTTTAGCTTTGCAGTTGGGTTATCCCTACGTAGTAGATGGGGTAAATGCTGATGATTTGCATGATTATCGCCCAGGAATTCAGGCGGCGAAAGAAAGAGGGGCGCGATCGCCTTTAGCTGAAGTGGGTGTTACTAAAGTTGAAGTTCGCCAACTTTCGCAACAACTCGGTTTACCTTGGTGGGATAAACCCGCTCAACCTTGCCTAAGTTCTCGCTTTCCTTATGGTGAAGAGATTACTGTCGCTAAGTTACAACGAGTTGGCAGAGCAGAAATTTTCTTAAGAAAGCTGGGTTGGCAGAATTTGCGCGTGCGATCAGAAGGGGATACAGCACGCATTGAATTATCACCAGAACAAATTAAAGAGTTTGTGTTAACGACAGATTTAGAGAAAGTAGTTTCTGTATTTCAGGATTTCGGATTTCTTTACGTAACCCTGGATTTGGAAGGTTATCGTAGCGGTAAGTTGAATCAGGTTTTGAATAATCGGGAAGCTTTGGGTGTTAAATTATAAAATTTTGGTTCTATGGAGATCCAGTTTATATTTCTTTACCTTCTACAGAAACTAGAAAGCAGCCGTTAATCCTCCAGGCATTATCCGGCTGTTTTTCCATAAAATATAAAGCTCTAAAGGGAACTCCATTAGGAGCAAGAAGTAGTACTGGCTGAGTTATGTCTCCTTGGATGGTTGTTATCTTCTCAAAAAAGACAGAACGAGGACGGTATACTGCTGGGTAGCTTATCTTCACCATCTGTATAAAATTTTCTGGAGTACCAAATTGCGCCTGAATTCCTGGACTGGCGAAGGCAAAAGCACCTTGAGCATCATCCTTTTGAAAGGCTGCCAATTGGTTTTCAATTAGCGAACGTATGGCGATCGCATCGTTGTCGGTAACTTCCATAAATCTAAAATTGCGCTCGTTCGACTTTGGGGCGATCGCTCAATTTTCACGCTGAGTTAGCTTGTATTCTATCTGCTGTAATGCCGAGCGCCAAACATCATAACCTTCTTGCGACAGGTGCAAACCATCTGTGGTTAACTCTGGGCGCATATTGCCTTCCATATCTGTAAACCAGCTATAAATATTTAAATAATTAGCGCCTTCTTGTTTAGCAATCTGGGTTAGTTGGGTGTTGATGTGACGAATGCGGCTATTAGAAAGTTTTGCTAGACGAGTAGGTAAAATTGATTGAACCATGATTTCAGCTTTTGGGTGATCGTCCCGTAAACGACGGACAATCCGGCGATAATTACGCAAAATCGTGTCATCGCTAGCGCCTTTTCGTAAGTCGTTAATTCCAGCCATGACATAAATCACATCGGGACGGGTTGCCGAAAATGCATTTAATCTTTTTAAAACCCCACTAGAAGTATCTCCAGAGATGCCTTGATTGAGCCACAATTTCCCACTAGGCAGTTTTTCTTTAGGAAACCACATACTCAAAGAATCACCAACTAAGATACTTAGATGATTTGAACCTTGACCTTGAGCGATCGCTCTAGCTTCTAAAGCTAGTAAACTTTTCCAGTCATCATAAGTTAGTTGACGCTTCCTAATCGACTCCCACAAAGATTGCAAATTATCACTATTTGCACGTGTATAAATCTGACCTGTTTTCAAAGCCGCCAATCTTTGGTAGTAAAGTTGATTACCAGATGTCAATGAAATACCCGTTGCTTGGGCGCTGGGGTTGGCTAATGATTCTGTTGAAGCTGGTAATCCTTCACTACTGAGTTCGGGGACGCTAGAGACATTTTTCTCGTCTACCGTCGGCTGTGAATTTTTTAGGGGTTGGAACGCTTGCCCACTGAGTTCTGGTAAGGAGAGATCAACGCTGGGGATGATTTGTCTACTTACTATTGTCTGCGAGCCTTGTTTTAAATCCCACAGGAATCTAGAACTTTCTGGCAGGACAATTGACAAATGTGGAAGAGCCGATGCTGGTATTGCTAATCCTGTTAACAAGCCTGCTGCCAACAGATAAGGGTCCCTCATCGCTTTCTCTCTCCTCTACTCACTCTTTTCCCTATCACAACATTAATTGCCTGCATTCAGGAAAATTTTACATCGGTTAAGTTATTATTCTTATTTACACTGTATAGTTCTGTAAAGTGTGTTGATGAGATTATCTTAGACAATTTACGATCTCTTTAAAGTACAGTTTTTTCGGTGGTATACAAGTCTTATTTGCGAGAACACTGTTACTGAAAGCACTATTTTCACAAACTGACTATTTTTTATAACTCAGTGGTCACAAATATTGCAAGTATGTATAACCTTGGCTATTGGTTGATATAATACGACTATCTGCCCTTAATGAGCAAATAAAAGGTTATTCTCACTACTATTGGAGAGCTTACTGAAAAAAGTTAGGCTTTGAGATTATTTTGGGATAATTCTGGAGTCATTTATAGCACTCTCAAAGAGTATACATGTTACGCTGATATGGCAAAAGTTAAATTTATTTTTCTCCAAAAGTTAGCGTTTAGCTTTGATATAGGAATCATATTTGATTTCTAAAAAATCTAAGTATTTGTAGTATTTGTAGGGTGTATTAAGCGTAAGCCGTAACGTACCACTCTTAAGGCTTTGGCGCATTACTACGTATCTTTTCAAAAATCAAATAGTAGCCCTATACAATGATTCAAGGTTGAATACAAATTGTGCCGTAGTAGAGTAATTATCTATACTTATGTTGTAGTTTTGTATATATAATTTCCAAGTTTATGTTGACTCATAGCAGTATAACTTGAAACATATATAAATTAAGTTTTAACTATAGAAAATAGCTTCATTGGAATTAACTTTGTATTCTTGTGCATGAGAATATACTCTTGAAATAATTGCTTACAAATCAATATACAGGTTGATATAACTTCTTAAAATACTACCATTTTTTGTATGGTAGAAATTTTCCAGACATAATGATTTTAACGCGATCGCCTTTGGGGTCTGCTTCTTTTTCCACATCTAAAGTAAAGTCAATGGCGCTCATAATCCCATCGCCGAATTTGTCGTGAATCACGGCTTTAAGTGGGAATCCGTACACCTGCATAATTTCGTAGAAACGATAAATTAATGGGTCAGTTGGTACAACTGGGCCTAATCCTTTTAGAGGATATTCAGTTAACTCGTTAATATAACTTGCATCTAGCCCCAACGCTTCGACTAGTAACTTAGCTTCTTCTTGGGAAGCACTAGCTTGACGGTAAATTAAAGCAGCAATCCATACCTCATCGCGTCTAAGGATTTTTTCTAAATCAGCAAAGCTTAATCTTTTGTCTTGTTTTGCTGCTAATAACTTTTGAGTAATTTCGGGAATGAACACTTGATAACTCCTGTGGTGAAAATCTGTATAGTTTGCTTTTTTAATTTTTCATACAAAAAAATATCCAATAATCTCTTATGGGGTAGGTATCTTGCCATTGGTGTCAAGTTAAGACATCAGCCCAGATGTCAAGAGAACGAGCAGCCGTTCTTTGGTGACGTTGACGGACGGCTTTAACCAAGTCCATCGAACGATAATGTTCGACAAGCCAAGGAATAAGTTGTAACTTATTAGTTTCATAAAAGCATCTGGGAACTATGTGATTAAGTATATCCATCTTAACCACAAACAAAAACTCATGGGCTTTATACTCTCTCTCCTAAGTAGCCTGATTGCAATTCTCGTTTATCTGAATACAGGTAAGATATCTGGCGAAAGATCGCGTTTAGCGGTACGCGCAATTACGATATTGATTGGCAGTATTGCAGTCTTTAATTCGTTTTCCAGGCTTTTAGTGATTGTACCACCAGGCAATGTCGGTATCGTCAATTTTTTTGGTCAAGTTGACGAAAATACCCTTGCTCCTGGTGTTCACTTGGTAAATCCCTTTAATAAGGTACTGAATTTTTCCACTCGCCTTAAAGATGTGAAAGAAAACGTTGATGTAACATCTCAGGAAGGTTTGAGCCTAAATCTTGATGTCAGTCTTCAATACAAACTAGATCCGCAAAAAGCTGCAACAGTATATAAAACAATTGGGACTGACGAAACCCAACTGGTAATTTCTAGATTCCGCTCTACTGTTCGAGCCATTACAGCAAATTACCCAGCTAGTGCTATTTACTCTACAAAACGCCAAGAAATTGCTCAAAAAATAGACCAACAACTCACCAATGAAATACCCACTTTGGGCTTCATTGTCGAAGAAGCTCTTTTGCGAAACGTCAAAATGCCTGATGTTCTGCAAGCTGCAATTCAAAATAAACTCAAGGTAGAACAAGAAAATCAGCAGATGAAATTTGTTTTAGAGAAAGAACGTCAAGAGGCGGAACGGAAGCGGATTGAAGCACAAGGTATTGCTGATTCGCAAAAAATTATCTCTGGTGGACTCACTAACCAAGTACTGCAATTACGAGCGATTGAAGCTACAGAAAAACTAGCTCAATCTAATAATTCTAAAATTGTAATTATTGGTTCTGAGAAAGGCGGAGTACCTATTTTGATCCAGCCTGACGCAGGAGCTTCAAAGCCATAAAATTTTCTGATTAGCGATCGCTTAAAATAGAATAAATAGTTAGTATATCTCTCTTTGGGCTTTCTACCTTGCTGCTGGCTGAATGATACAGTATAAGCGTTGCTAAAAACTGATAACTATGAGCGGCGAGATTGTCGAAAAACTCAAGGAAGCTAGTACTGGCTTGTTAATGATGAGCGAGTCTGATTACCCTTTTGAGGTTGTTCAATGGAAAGGTGTTGCACCTGCAACACAAGAGAAGATATTACAGCTAACAGGTTCTCAAAACCTGCCAATCGAAGTAGTAGAGTTGGACTATCTTTTTCGTAATTGTGCATTTGAGCAAGAGTGGCATAATGAATTACAGAAACAAGATGTTAAAAAATTTCAAACACTTATTCAGACACTTAAAGATAATCTTAGTGACATCAAGGTTTATCGTGTTGGACAAATAAATATTGACGCTTATATCATCGGACAAACTAAAGACGGTGACTTAGCTGGAGTAGTTACAAAACTAGTTGAAACCTAGTAAGCAGTTTGAACATTTGTTTAAACAAAAGCCTAGCTGTACATATGGCTAGGCTTTCTCGTTTATCAAAACAGAATTCAGCAGTTAGAAGTTACGTCTGATGTGAATTATCCAAATCAACGATAAATCAAGGGTTTTAGCGTCTAATCCACATAATGCGTAAGTTAAAATTCAGTTGGGTATTCTGTACTTTTAGCGGATAGGGTAATGTAAAATCTGGGAGGAAGCAAGCTACCCACAGCGTCTTGATTCTGACTCCTGAATTCTGAATTCTTCTGCGATCCAACTTATAAAGTATCGATTTGTGCTTCAATTACAGACTGAATAGATGTTGAAACTTGTGAGAGAAAATCGTATCCAGTTAGGGATTCTAATGAATCAACGCTAACCCGATAGTTTCTCCAATTCGCTGTTCGCACACCTTGAGCATTGGGAATATTGACAGCAATGACTCTCGTGCTGGTTGTCACACCACCAAGACCTGAACCAGGAGTATTTAATACAACAATAATTTTCCAGGTTCTGTTAGGGACTTGAACCCGTCCATCAGCTATTGTAGAGAACGTTCCGTTAGAACCATTACCGCCTATCCCATATCCACCAGATATGATATAGAGTTCTTTACCCTGTCCTACTAAAGTTCTGGCATAATCCTCTAGGCTTGCCCAAATTCCCTGATTGTTATCTGGGGCTTGAGCAATCATATTACTCATCAAAAAAGTGGCAGAATTATTAGTAACACTACTAGTTCTGTCAGCACTGGGTGTCATGTGACCGCGATCAAATCCACTTCCACTAAAATCGGTAGATTGAACTTGATAACACCCAGAAGGTAGTGTTGTATCAGCCCGAAAAGTATCTTGTCTCGGTGTGCTACCTAACCAACTATTATTCAACTGCCAAGACACCCAATTTGGTCTACCTATTCCGCAGTTATAACCAATTACATATTGTGGTTTTACCAATAAGTAATTATTTTGGCTAGTAGTTCCAGCATTGCTAGGGTTGCCAAGGGTTAGATGAACGCTTACTGATGACTGAGCTGGTACAATCTGTGCTAACCCAATTATGAATAAAACCACCGTCACGAATGGCAGTAGAAACTTGAAAATCCTGATTTTTTTCACGTTTTTGTACTCTAATTACAAAAACAGTGTCCAAGTTCTTCGCTTCAATATCAAGCATACAGTGATACAAAAATAAATATTTTTAGAATGCTAAATATCGAGTGATACAAGAGCCAAAATCTTTATTCGGCAGAGCTAACAATCAAAAAATATACTTTTTTGATGAGCGGTGGTTCTAAAATTTTCATTTCTTGTACACCAACATTTATACATCTATAGCAATCCGATTTGATTCGGAGAATTACTCGTAGAGACTAGGGACTCTTTACTAGGGACTGGGAAGAACGAATAAAGGTGTACTGAGTTTTTTTCACGCAATCAAATATGAGTCCTATAATCAGCAATGCAAATCTTTTACTTGTTTAACTACACTTTATTTTTTGATTAAAATTCATCAGTGGATAGCCAAGAGCAATAACAAATTTATTCTTCCTACGGCGATCGCTTGTAGATTAATTTTACGGCAAAATAATATTACCTAACTGGAGTAAAATTTAAGTGAAATTCAGGTTAAGCGATGCCTACGGCGGTAAACTATGCAACGCACCTAAACCAAATCAAAAACTCTGAGGAGATAAAATTAGACATTGTTACAGAAACCATGTCTAAATCATATCTAAATGACTTTAGCAATTAACTTCGGTGCGATCGCATAGGTGCGAAAATCCTTTCTCTATGCCGTAAAATTTTTACAGTAAAAAACAAATTTTTCGTTTCAAGCATGAATGAATCAGAAACTTGGTATATTGTCAAGCAATCTGCTGGAAACTGCAAAATCGTCACCAGTGACGAAGTTGGCGACGATGATTTAGAGACTATAGAACAGTGGGGGCCTTTTAGTTCAGAGGGAGAGGCGATCGCTCGGCGTGTCGGACTCATTAGGTCTGGAAAGTGCCAACCAGTTTAACTTTTGTAGAGACGTGATTCATCGCGTCTCTACAAAAGTTATAAATAATGGTTTTTATCCTAACTCCTGACTTCTAACTTTATTCTTAAATCTTCATTTTTCTGCTGTGGCTGTGCCCTTAGCAGCAATTTTTTTACCTATAACTTCCACTGCTTTAGCGAATTGTGGATCTGCTAGAGTAGCAAGTTTATCGCGTTCATGGAGCCATAATTCCTGCATTTGCTCTTTGGTTAACTCTACCTTCACATCTGGATTAATACCTTTGTGATTAATATCTGTACCGTTGGGAGTATAGTAATGAGCAATTGTTACTGCCAATCCTGAGCCATCTTCCAAGGGACGTACTGATTGTACTAATCCCTTACCAAAGGTTTGAGTACCAACTAAAGTAGCACGCTTATTGTCTTTCAAAGCCCCTGAAAGTATTTCACTGGCACTAGCTGAACCTTTATCTACCAGTACTACCAGAGGTTTATCCGTCAAGGCGCGTCCATTTGCCTCTTCTTTTTCTGCCTCTCCTTGGCGTTCAACAGTGGAGACAATCTTACCTTTATTTATCCACATCCGGGCAATGTCTACACTGGAGAACAGTAAGCCGCCTGGATTACCACGTAGATCCAAAATGTATCCAGCTACCTTTTTGCTTTCTAAATCCTTGATAGCTGTTTGCATTTCTTTACCAGCATTGGCGCTGAACTGGTTTAAACGAATGTAGCCAAGATTACCTGCTGGAGTTTGCTTCTGGGAATATTTCACGGGATGGATTTCAATGCGCGCCCGTTTGATATCAAACTGTTTTGTCTGACCATCGCGCTGAATCGTTAAGCTGACTTGCGTTCCTGCTTCACCTCGAATCAGAGATACTGCTTGATTAGTATCCATCCCCTTAGTGCTTTTGTTGTCGATTTTGAGGATGACATCTTTTGCTAAAACACCAGCTTTAAATGCTGGTGTGTCTTCAATTGGCGCAATTACAACAAGTTGCTTCGTTTTTTCATCTTGACTGATAGTGATCCCAATCCCTATCAATTCTCCAGAGGTATCCACTTGCATATTCTTGAATTCCTCGGGATTCATAAACCGGGTGTATGGGTCATCCAGCTTTTTCAGCATTTCCCGAATAGATTTATACGCTTCTTGGGGATTACTGTAGGACTTGCTTAAGTACTCCTTACGAACAGCCTGCCAATCTACTTGATTAAAAGTACCGTCTACATATTGGCGCTGAACAATTTGCCAAACTTCATCTACTAATTCCTTGGGACTTGCTTTAAATAAAGCCTGACCTCGTGAATGAATGCCAAGGCTAGTAACTGCGATCGTGGAAAGTGTCACTGCCGTAGCACCCAAAACAAGCCTACTTTTTGTAATCACCATAATGACAGCTGCATCAGAGGGAAAATAATATATAGTCAGTATGCTCAATCTAACACAGGCTTATACTGTACAGACCGAGCATGTATCCTAATTTAAACAAAATACTTGACAATCCGGCGACCTTAGTCGTTATCAATACAAAAGTTTTAAGAATTGGGAATGGGGAATGGGGAATGGGGAATGGGGAATGGGGAATGGGGAATTGGGCATGAAGAAGAGACAAGGTAGAGGAGGGAGACTTGGGAGAGACTTATTCAATAATTCCCCCTTGTCCCCTTGTCCCCCTGCTCCCCCGCCTCCCCTACGGTTCTACCCAGCGTTCATCAGCCTTAATGAGGTTAATTAATTCCTCTACACCTTTATCTTCCGGGACTTTTTTAATCTCTTCTCGGCCACGATACAAAGAAATGTAACCAGGTGTTTTGCCTACATAACCATAGTCGGCATCGGCCATTTCACCAGGGCCGTTGACAATGCAACCCATAACTGCAATATCTAGCCCAGTCAGGTGTTTAGTGGCTTCCCTGACTTTATGCAGAACTTCTTCTAGGTTGAACAAAGTGCGTCCACAAGAAGGACAAGCAACGTATTCCACCATTGTTTTTCGCAATCCCAAAGCTTGGAGAATGCTGTAGCAAACGGGAATTTCTTTTTCTGGTGCTTCTGTCAGTGACACGCGAATTGTATCGCCAATGCCATCAGCAAGTAAGGTAGCAATACCAGCTGTGGATTTAATTCGCCCGTATTCACCATCACCGGCTTCGGTAACGCCTAAATGTAGCGGATAATCCATACCCAGTTCGTCCATACGCTTGGCGATAAGGCGATAGGCAGCTAGCATCACGGGTACTCGTGAGGCTTTCATCGAAATTACTAAGTTGTGGAAATCTAGAGATTCACAAATGCGAATGAATTCTATGGCAGATTCCACCATTCCTTCTGGGGTGTCACCGTAGGTAAATAGCATCCTTTCCGCGAGGGAACCATGATTTACCCCAATTCGCATCGATTTACCTTGATCTCGCAAAGAAACTACTAGAGGTTCTAGGGTTTCGCGGATTTTATCACCAATTTCGTCAAATTCAGATTGAGTATACTCGGTTCGATTAATGTTGGGCTTTTCAAATACATACAACCCCGGATTAATCCGCACTTTTTCTATGTGCTTGGAGACTTCCACAGCGATTTTCAGTCCGTTGTGATGGACATCTGCCACAATTGGCACGTCTTGGTAAGTTTTTATTAATTTTTGTTTAATTTCTGCTAAAGCTTTAGCATGAGCCATACTTGGCACTGTGACGCGGACAATTTCGCAGCCAATTTCGTGCAAACGACGAATACCAGCCACGGAACCATCAATATCAAGGGTATCTTCGTTAATCATTGACTGCACTACAACGGGGTAGCCACCGCCAATGGTGACATTTCCCACCTTTACGGGGCGAGTTTTACGCCGCTTGATAGTTGTATCAAAGGTAGGTTGGCTGGATGTAGTATTTGAAGTATCTACTATGGGCAGAGTTTGCATAACCTGATTAGGTAAATTTGCTGTCGTTAAAATATCAGATTTGATAAATCTCTGTTTCCCAGATTGCCACAGGTGGTGGCTCTTTTGGTGATTAGATAGAAAAAAAGGAAAATAAAACAGGCAAAGAAATAAAGAGCAATTTAAAGGTTTTGCTCGTTTGTAAAGATATATTACTTAAAATCTTTTTAAGTGAGTAGCTTGAGTAGCGATAGCTTTAACCTGATTAAGTTGCGTTGCTCCTAAATTTACACACACCAGATACTATCCGCTTTGACTATACCTCCGTATTCATGGAAAACATATTGACCAGATTCTAAAGCAGTGGCATATTCCTCTAGCCAGTTCTGAAAACTTGAAGCGACGAGTTCTCGAATATCGTTGTCATGCCACATCTGAATAACTTGTCCAAATTTCCTGCATACTTGTAGCTGCCTCGGATTATAAATATTTTGCCTTATGGTTGGTTTACAGATGAGTGGTTAGATCGACGTTGGCGATGTTGCAAAGTTTAGATGAGAGCGATCGCTAAACTTATCTTTATATAATACAAATATACTATTAATTTTAGACTTAAGAAAATTTGGGGATTGAAATTGTAGATGTTATTACAGAATAAAAGCAATTGTAATTATGAACACCCAAATAACACCCCAACTACTAATTCCCCCACACTTTAACCCTGAAGAAGTGGGTAAAGTCTGGCGCGTACCTTACCAAGAACGTGCTACCGAAGCTGAAATCTGGGCGAAGCAACACGATATCAAACCTGCATCTTTAGATAAAACCCGTATTTGCCTCTTATTAATTGATGTCCAAAATACCTTCTGCATCCCTGGCTTTGAATTATTTGTAGGCGGTAAATCAGGTAAGGCGGCGGTGGATGATAACGTCAGATTGTGTGAATTTATCTATCGCAATTTAGGAGTAATTACAAAAATTGTACCTACTCTAGATACTCACACAGCAACGCAAATCTTCCATCCAATTTTTTGGGTAAACGCCGCCGGAGAACATCCGACTCCAGCCGCAACTAATATCACCACAGTAGATATTGAACAAGGTATCTGGAAAGTTAATCCAGCAGTTGCTCAAAGTATTACTAATGGAGATTATGAATTATTAGAAAAACACGCTTATCATTACATTAGAAAACTCAGTCAAGACGGTAAATATCCCCTCACAGTTTGGCCTTATCATTCTATGTTGGGTGGTATAGGTCATGCTTTAGCTTCCTCGGTAGAAGAAGCAATATTTTTCCATAGTATTGCTCGTCAAAATCAGACGCAATTTGAAATTAAAGGTGAAAATCCCTTAACAGAAAATTATTCAATCTTGCGTCCCGAAGTGTTAGAAGATTTTGAACAACGTCCACTTGGTCAAAAGAATGCTCGTTTAATTAAGCAACTTTTAGAATTTGATGCAGTAATTATTGGTGGTCAAGCTAAAAGTCATTGTGTCGCCTGGACAATTGACGATTTATTAACAGAAATTAAACAGGTAGATGCTACCCTTGCTCAAAAAATCTATCTACTAGAAGATTGCACTTCGCCCGTTGTTGTCCCTAGTGTTGTGGACTACACAGAACAGGCAGATGCAGCATTTGCAAGGTTTGCAGAGGCAGGAATGCACATCGTAAAATCTAGCGAAAATATTGGATTTGGTAATTGAGAATTGGGAATTGGGAATTGCGCTTTCGTTATTCTTCCTGTGCCCGTTATCTCCTTTATCCCATACTCTTTATTTCTTCAAGTAACCCTTTGGATCTTGTGCTACCCAACCCAGAGATGAGGTAGAACGTACTTCAAAATGGAGATGCGGTTGAGTGGAAGTTGGTTTTCCACTAGTGCCTACTGTTCCTAGTAAGTCTCCTTTTTTTACTTGCTGACCGACGGTAACTTTGATGCTGTCAAGCTGGGCGTAGCGGCTTTGGAGTCCGCCAGGGTGGTTAATGATGACTAACTTGCCATAAGAACCTTGATCCTTAGCAAAGGCTACAGTTCCAGGTGCGATCGCTACTACATTACTACCAACTGGTGCTAACAAGTCAACACCACTGTGGAAGAAAACTTCACCTGTCGCCGGATTAATTTGCCAGCCGTAAGCTAATCCTACAGTTGCCACTTGTGCCAAGGGGTATCCAGATAGGGATGCACGGTTTGGCGCACCTGCATCAGTAGGTAAAGGGGATTTAGTTACAACCCCATTGGGCGACCAATTTACCCCCGGAACAAACACAATTCTGGGGTCTTGTTGGCAGCCATTCACCTCAAAAAGGCTATCAGCCCGGACTTTATATTGTGCTGCCACTTGTCGCCAAGTTTCACCGCGAGGTACTTCAACTACAATCCCATTGTAGGGAGGAATTTGAAGCACACTACCAACAGATGGGTTGGTGAAACCCGCCGTAGGCATCGCACCATTCTGCAAAGCTGGATTCATGCCAATAATAGTTGTAGGAATGAGATTATAGCGCTGCGCTATGCTCTCCAAAGTTTCGCCACGAACAACTTTATGGCGTTGGAAGCGAGATAGGGCTGGAGTTGGGCAACCATCTACAGCAGCATTAGCACTGTTCAAGTTTGGCAGTATGCTTACTAGGCCCAAGACGCTAACTAAGCTACAGAGAAAAAGTTGACGAAAAGGTAAAGTCATGTATCAAGGTCAAACGCGCATTAACTTTAGATTTTAGATGCAGAGTATGGAGATTGGGGAGATGAGAGGCAGGGAGCAGAAGAGGCAGGGGGCAAGGGGGCAAGGGGACAAGGGGACAAGGGGGAATTACTGAATAAGTCTCTTCCAAGTTTCCCCCCTCTTCCAAGTCTCCCTTGTCTCTTCTTCATGCCCAATCCCCAATGCCCAATCCCTAATCCCCAATGCCCAATTCCCAATTCCCAATTCCCAATTCCTAGTAAATTGATCTGTCCACTTCCCGTTAGCTTGACTACACTTAGAAATTAGCAACTGCATTGCTCTTTTAAGCAGAATGATTATGAAGTTATCTTTAAAGCAACTAGGCGTTTATGTGTTCTTACTAGTGTTCGGCTGTGGTGCAGGTTTGTTTGGCAGTCGCTATCTTCTGCTACAAAATCCCTCATTCCAACAGTTAAGAAATGTAACAATGGCTTCCCCTCCAGAATCTGTAGTGCCAAATTCTCCTAACGGCGGGATTGGGGCTACTGGAGGGGATAATGTAAATTTTATTGCGACAGCAGTGCAAAAAGTTGGCCCGGCTGTGGTGCGAATTAATGCTACTCGTAAAGTAGCCAATCCGATCTCTGACGCTTTGAAAAATCCCCTCTTGCGGCGATTTTTCGGAGAGGATGAGCAACCAATTCCCGAAGAACGGATTGAACGCGGTACAGGATCGGGATTTATTTTGAGCGAGGATGGAGAATTACTCACTAATGCTCATGTGGTAGCAGATACAGATACGGTACAAGTCACCCTTAAAGATGGTCGAAGTTTAGAGGGAAAGGTGGTAGGAGTTGATTCTGTGACAGATGTGGCAGTGGTAAAAATAAAAGCGAATAATTTACCGACTGTGAGACTAGGCAATTCACAAAACTTAATACCAGGACAGTGGGCGATCGCAATTGGCAATCCTCTGGGTTTAGATAATACTGTCACTATTGGCATTGTCAGCGCTACCGATCGCACCAGCACTCAAGTTGGTGTCCCAGATAAGCGAGTCACCTTTATCCAAACTGATGCTGCAATTAACCCTGGTAATTCTGGTGGCCCCTTGTTAAACGCTCAAGGCGAAGTGATTGGTGTTAACACTGCTATCCGCGCTGATGCTCAAGGACTTGGTTTTGCTATCCCCATTGAAACCGCCGCCCGCATTGCTAATGAACTTTTTACCAAAGGGCGTGTAGAACATCCTTTCTTGGGTATTGAAATGGCAGACCTTTCTCCCATCAGAAAACAGCAGATTAATCAAGAAAATCAACTGAACATTCAGCAGGATGCTGGAATTGTGATTAAAGGAGTCACAGGTGATTCTCCAGCCAAGCGCGGAGGATTGCTTCCTGGAGACGTGATTCAAAAAGTTAACGGTAAACCAGTCAAAACCTCAGCCCAAGTTCAAAAGCTGGTAGAGTCCAGCAAAGTTGGGGACATTTTAGCTATTGAAGTCAGCCGTAGCGGGAAAATTCAAACCTTCAAAGTACAATCAGGAGCTTATCCTGAAAGGAAATAACTCAAAATAATTCGTAATTCGTAATTCGTAATTCGTAATTAAGAGGGTAGGAGTTACCACTAAAATATGGGATTTGGTGGTTAATTTAGACAATAGAGAATTTAAGCTTCCAATAATACCGGAGCGTAAAGCCTTCTCTTGTTGTATTGGAGATAGTTTGTGAACGAAAGGTTTGTCTGCGACACCCACGCGAACGCAAAGGCATAGCTTCTTTACAAGACGCTACGTATGCTTGTTTGTCCGTACAGTACGCTTAGAGCGAGCCAGACGCTTCTACGGACGCTCGTTCCCCGCTACCGCTTCGCTAAGGCTAACGCTTCGCTCTTGAGTGTCTTGTAACTACGAATTACGAATTACGAATTACTTAGTCATTAATCCCAGAATGTTTGACTATTGACCATTAGACAAATGCTCTAACTGCATTCTTTGTTCCATTTGCCGCAGAAAATACCCCGTCATCATGGCCGACGCTAGAAGCCCAGCTAAATTATCCCGATCTGTTGTGATTTGCACGTTGAAATTTTCTGCTGGGAGCATTCCCACTAGTCCTTGAACATTTTGCGAGATGATTTGTTTAATTTCAGGGCTAGCGGACTGAGCAATCCTTGCTAAAACATCAGGAGACTGATGTTGTAGATATTTGAGTAACTGATTGGGGTATTCCTCAGAGTGGTCGGAAAGAATTTGATTAGGGTGTTCCTCAGAGTTGTCATTTAAAAAGTCAGGATTAAACACCATTGGCAGTTTTATTTAGCTTAATTGCTAACTCTACTCTAAACCATAGTACAAGGCTAGCGCATTTACCACGGGTATTAAGTCATTGGAATTGGGAATTGGGGATTGGGGATTGGGGATTGGGGATTGGGCATGAAGAAGAGACAAGGTAGACAAGGAAGAGGAGGGAGACTTGGGAGAGACTTATTCAGTAATTTCCCCCTGCCCCCTGCCCCCTGCCCCCTGCCCCCTGCTCCCCTACTCCCTGCCCCCTGCTCCCTACCCCCTGCTCCCTACTCCCTACTCCCCACTCCCCACTCCCTCTAGTTCTAGTTCTAATTGTTCTTCCTTCTGGGCGGTGGAAAGTATTTGCGGGAGTTGTTCGATTTGGAAATACTGATGAAATTTTGGGGTTACTTGGAGTGAGTAAGAACGAGAATCGCTGTCTCGGCGTTTGCGGATAAAACCAAGTTCTACGAGTTCTGGAACGTGTTGATATACTCCTGAACCGCGTAAATTAATCAAGTCGCTCTGGAGTATGGGATTATTGAGGGCGATCGCTGCCAAAGTCCGCAATGCACCTACTCCCAATTCTACTGGTATCATCGTTTGCACTAAATCATGAAAATCAGACCTTAGTTGCAAACTGTAACCATCTGGGGTTTCTACTACCTCTAGGGCGCTATCTCGGTGGGCATAGTTGTCCATGAGTTCAATTATGCCTTCTTTGACAGTGGCGCGATCGCACGCGGCATACTCGGCGATTTCGCCGAGCGACAAGGGTTTACCCTTTAAATACAGAATTGCTTCTATCTTCGTCGCTGTGGCTGTAATCATTTAGTCATTAGTCATTGATCATTGGTCATTAGTCATTGGTCATTAGTACATGACAACTAATAATCAACAAGTGTGTGGCATTATATCGTAAATTGTCAAAATATTGTTAGCCCTCAAATTGGAATTGGACATTGGACGTTAATTCATTTCTAATTCCCCATTCCCAATTCCCAATTCCCAATTCCCAATTCCCAATCCCTCAAACACCTCTAGTTGTGAGAATAAATTCTGCGATCGCTAAATCTTGGGGAGTTGTCACTTTTAAATTTGTTTCCTCTCCCTCGACAATTCGGACTTCAATACCACACTTTTCAAATAAAGCCGCGTCATCAGTTACTTCCCAACCATGACGGACTCCTTCAGCGTGGCACTGTTTCAACAACTTGACATCAAATCCTTGGGGAGTTTGTGCTGCCCACAATTTTTGTCTGTCGGGCGTTTGTTGAATTATGCCTTGTTCATCGACAACTTTGATGGTGTCTTTGACTGGTACACCAGCAATTAAACCGGGACAGTGGCGAATGGCTTCGGCACAAGAGTTAAATAAATCTGGTGTGGCGAGACATCTAGCACCATCATGAATCAACACTTGTTCTGCGGCGGCTGGCAAAGCCTGCAAGCCATTGTAAACAGACTCTTGACGGGTGGAACCACCTTGAATCAATTCCACTGGTTTCGTGAGCTTGAGATCGGCGAGAATTGCATTGAAGTCTGGCCAATCGTTAGGCTGAGAAATAATCCCGATCCAACTGATTGTATTGGCGGCTTCTGCGGCTAATAGAGTCCAGGCAATAATTGGTTGCGATCGCACTTTCAGCAAGAGTTTATTGCGGTTACTACCCATTCTTTTTCCTATTCCCGCAGCTGGAATTAGTAAATACACAGAATTCCTCAATCTTTAAGCTATATATTTTCCCCTAAAATAGGGAGCGAGTAAGCGTCAATAAATATTATGCGAGTAGTAGCCCTTGTACCTGGCGGAATTGGCGACCAAATTCTCTTCTTTCCGACTCTAGATGACCTGAAGCGCCATCACCCTGATGCTCAGATAGATGTCGTTGTTGAACCCCGGTCAAAGGCTGCCTACCGAGTGAGCAAGTCAGTTCACGAGGTGCTGAACTTTGATTTTCAAGACCGTAACAGTCTGGCAGATTGGGGTAATTTGGTGGGGATAATTCGCGATCGCGAATACGATGTTGTCATTGCTGTGAAGCAAATTTGGTTACTTGGTCTTTTACTCTGGTTAACGGGAATCCCCATACGTATTGGCTACCAAGGCAAAAGTTCGGTTTTTCTGACCCATGCTGTGCCATTTAAAGCATCCCAATATGCGGCGACAGCATATCACGATTTGCTGCAACCTTTGGAAATAAATAGCCCTGTTCCAGAATTAGCAGTAAATGTGCCAAAACCGGATATTGAGTGGGCACAAAATGAGCAAAAACGCTTAGGCGTGCATGAAACAGGCTATATCTTGATTTATGGGGGTTCTGGGCAGTTAACCCAGGCTCAAGAACTGGATAAAATCTATCCTGTCCAAAGTTGGCATCAAATTATTCAAGGCTTCCAAGACAAGCAGCCGGATCTGCCTGTGGTGGTTGTTAAGGGAATTGACGATGAGCAGTTTGTGCGATCGCTTCTGGGGTCTTCTCCAGATATCAAAGTGACTGCCCCTGATGATATTGGCAAGTTAACTGCTATGATTGCCGGGGCAAATTTGATGTTGTCTACTGATAATCCGGCACTACAACTGAGTGTTGCAGTCCAAACCTATACCATCGCCCTATTTGGGCCTACTGATCCAGCTAAATTGTTACCGAAAAACGACAAATTTTTGCCGATTAAATCTCCCACGGATAAAACGGCAGATATTTCACCAAACGCAGTTTTAGAGAAAATCTGGGGTGGCTAAACCAGCAGTTTGCCCCAATTTCTGGAATTAGTCTATGGGATATCCAATGTAGTTATGCGTTTGTTGAATGACCGCAAAACCTGGTTGTGACAGCTAGATTTTGCGGTTATTTCAGTCTCAAAATATCTCAAAAAAAGCATCATCTAATTCATAACCCAGCATTTGGGCCATAGACTTCAACCGCGACAGGCTGGGGATATCTTGCTGTTTGAGCCAATCACCTAAAATAAAGATTTTGTGCATCAAAAATATCTCTAAGGCTTCAGGATTATACTGAATACCATCTTTGGAACTGAACTGGTGCGGTACAAGCATGGCGGCATAACGAGCAAATTCTCCAGCTTTCCAATCTAGTAAAAATGCTAACCAGGGGTATTTGGCATCTAGACGCACAAACCACAGCCGTACTTCTGGAATTTCTGAGAGTTCCCGAGGATCGCCAGGTTCGAGATCGTAATTGATATCAAAGCGTAGTTGCTGTTCATGGGATGCAATCCCATCTTGCAGTATTTGTTCAATCACCGTTGAGGCAGGCGAGAGATCCAGATTGTTAATGAGGTCATTATTGAGTGCGATCGCAATTGTCTTTGACTCAGCAGCCACTTTCTTTTTGCTCAACTGTAGGATCGAGAATATACAGTAGCAGTTTTCAGGCATTGACGCTAGATTGACCCTTACTAGCACAAAGTCTTTTTTACAAAGCAATTAGTATTTAGTGATACTAATTCTGACTAAACTTGCATTTTATACTTACTCTTTATCCAACTTACATAGTATGCCATTAGCATCAGCCTACTTGGGAAAGGCAACGCCTGCCCCAATGTGGACATTTACAACAATTTTAAGTTAAAGTTGTAATGAGTTTGTTTTAGATTAAGGTCTGACAAAGTAGCCATCAACAAGCAAAAAATAGACCATAATTTATCCTCACCTGTTACTTTCGCAGCATCACAAGCCAAAACATAAGTACAGGTAGAACAATGGTGTGCAATATTATTGCATATATTAAATAACCAATAAAAATTGAAATGGGAAAATTCCCTTAACAGTTAACAAGCTGTAATATGCAAAAACAAACAATTTCTACAAAACCAATTCGTTCTTTAGAAGATGCGCTAGATCGGTGTCAAATCCTCGGTATGCGCGTCAGTCGTCAACGCCGCTTTATTTTGGAGTTACTTTGGCAAGCAAATGAACATCTTTCTGCTAGAGAGATTTACGATCGCTTGAACCAAGAGGGTAAAGAGATTGGCCATACTTCTGTTTATCAAAATTTAGAAGCATTATCTAGTCAAGGCATTATTGAATGTATTGAACGCTGTGATGGGCGTTTGTACGGCAATATCAGTGACTCTCACAGTCACATAAACTGTGTGGATACAAATCAAATTCTTGATGTTCATGTAGAACTACCAGAAGATTTGATCCGCAAAATTGAAGAAGAAACAGGAGTACGGATTACTGAATACAGTATTAATTTTGTTGGCTACCGTAACATGCAAAATGATGAAAGTTAGGAGTTGGAAGTTGGAAATTAGGAGTTAGGAGTCAGGAATATTCTTTTTAATTCCCCATTCCCCATTCCCAATTCCCTATTCCCCAATAGAGTTATTGCTAAAGACAGTTTCATCATCGACATCATCATATAAATCTACAGGCAAAATTGTGCCTTCGGAGCTTTCAATTATTCCGATCGCAGGAAGTTTGCTCCAATTATTATCTGGATTGGTCGTAATTTGGACAGTGTTTAAGAAGGGTTGTTGCGATCGCAAATTTTTCAATCTTTGAAATGACTCTTTGGAAAACAAAGCACCATTATCAGCAGCTAATTTTTTGCCAGCATCACCGAGGATAGCATCAAATAAGCAGGCGTTGGTGAGATCGGCTGAATTAAGATTTGTCTCCGTCAGGTTAGCTTGTTGGAGGTTTGCACCTGCAAGATTCGCATGTTGGAGGTTTGCGCCTGCGAGATTTGCCTGTTGAAGGTTTGCGCCTGTGAGATTCGCCTGTCGCAGGTTGACTCCAGCCAAATTCGCCCCCATTAACTCGGCATTAGATAAGTTTGTCTGCTCAAGATTTACCCCAGCTAACATTACTTGTAATAAAGATGCTCCCGATAAATTCAGTCCAGCCAAAGACTTGATTCGCCTTGCGAAGGCACTTTTGTGCAAAACAGTTGTTCTCGCAATTAGTACATTTAAAGCCTCTGGATTGAATTCTGTGAAATTGAGCGGATTCCCACAAGGCCAAAAAGGGATTTTTGTTTCTCGGTAGCAAGCACAGAGTAATAAAAACACATTCAGCCCTACCGCCGCATTTAACTGCTCAACATTCACCGGGTTTTGTAGTGTATGGAAATGACTCAAAGCTTTGTGAGCTATTCCTTCATCTAACCAATAGCCTTGACAGTAAGCACGCCAGAAAGACAAAAGCCGTTGGAACAAAACTTCAAAGGAAAATTTGTGCTTTTGCTCCCGACGTAAAATTGCGATCGCTAGTTCTTCAATTTCTTGGCTAAGTATGCCGTAACCCAGTAAATTGTAAATATGCTGGGCGGCGCTACTGGGAGAATCAAGCACAAAAGTAAGCGGGCTATAAGGCTCATTTTGGCACTGAGTTAGTAATTTTAACTCGGCAGTCACAGCCTTAGCACAAAGAAATTCTCCTAACTTAATATGGGAAAACTCAATTAGACTCTGCCGTTGGTGTGAGCTTTCTAAATCCTGAATTTTAAAGTAAAACCTTGGCAAAGTTTTAGATTCCTCAGCCAAATTAATTTGATGACGTTGCGAGTGTAAAATTTTAAGAGCGATCGCTTGCATCTGCTCAAGTAAATCTTGGGGATGACGATTAGCGAGTAAATTAGCGATCGCTTCTGGAGTCCGGTTGATATGAACCGTTCCTGAGCGTAGTAGCATCGTTTTGATCCCACCAGTTAGCGGATAGCCCAACAACCATCGGCTCAGACGATGATAAATTTCCCATAACAGAGAAGACTTTGGCGTACTAGCAGCCAATTGCAATACTTCATCGTTTAGCAGTCCGTCGCGGTGTAAAATGCCCAACAAGTGCAACATTAGGGGTTGACGGACAAGAGTAGATAATTCTGGAAACCTTGACTGGCTGGCAAATAAGCCTGATTTTTTTAAGAATGTAAAGAAATTTTGAGCGATCGCCAACGATTGCACTTTTGCCCAATGCTGAAACCATTGTTTCAATTCGTCTACATCGAACGGCTGAATGATAATTCGCCTCAATGGTAAGGGTATCTCTGGCGCAATTTCCTGTAATGTTGTCGAGCGGCTCGTTAACACAATTTTGTGTCGATGCTGAGATTGAAAATTCAATAATTGCTGAATAAAAATTGCTTTTGCTCTTATACCATGAGCAGAAGAGGGCAATTCATCTAAACCATCTAGTAGCAACAAACAAGGAAGATTTTCTTGCTCTAACCAAGTTGAAAGATTAATAGGAAAAGCAGAATTTAGAGTTTCGATTAAAGTTTTGCCATAAGTTATATCCCTGAGCCTAATTATTACAGGCATCCAAATCGGGTAAACTTCTTGTGCTATCTGTGCCGCCCAAAGTTGGCAAAAACTAGTTTTGCCATAACTAGGTTCCGACTCAATAATTGCGATCGTTTCTAAATCAGCTAACTGTTGTTGTGCCCATGTCTTTAAATCAACTGTTTTAACAGCTTTTTTATCCAAATCAAAAATACTTTCCTCTATTGGTAAGCCTTTTTGTGACACATAGATATCCTTGAGAGTAAAGGATTCTATAAGTAAAGGCATACTGAGGTTTTGTATCAAACTTGCACGGTAATGTTCTCGATGCAAGTCAATTTTCTCACCAACTGGAGAACCAACTTCTGGAGCGATCAAACTAGGAGATAATGAAATCCCCAAACGGAAGAATTTTTGCAGTTGAGCTAAAGGGGCAGCATTTTCAGTAACCACTATTAGCATGTCACCAGGAAGTGAGTTGACCAAACGCTGTGTTAAGAGTTTAGCTTCATATTCCTCTGCACCATTGGCAACAAACCAAGCTATGACAGCATGATTTATTTGTTGCACCAGTAATGAATCTGCAACCAGAGATAGGGCTTGTTCTGCTTGAGTATCAGTTAATTTACCTGGACTAAGAGTTTTTAGCAATCCTTGCAGTTGCGGATCTTGGAGGTTGATTTTAGCTGCATCCTCTTTAAGTATTTGTGCTTGAATTGGTATACTTGCCCGATCTAGCCACGGTCTTTGTAGGCTTGCTTCCTGCTTTAAAATTGCTTGCAAAGCTTGGAGATAGGCAATTTGGAACGCTAACCATGTCCCTTCATTACGTTTTAACGGTTTCTTTTGGCTGAGACTACGTAACAGGTTTTCTGTCAACTGGGAAATGACACTAATTTCTTCCCAGACAATTCCTAAAGGCAGTTCTAAAACTTCTACCAAAGTACAGATATCAAAAGGCATAAGGCTTTTGACTTCCATATCCTGAACAATCCGGTAGGCAATACCTGCCAATTGTCCCGACGAAAACCCGCTGATTTGATTGGTTGCAATATAGCGTTCTGCCAACCAGTGCCGAATACTCAAGTTCATTTAATTACACAGTGACTGCTGCATAAGGCAATTATGATCGATTTCTCAGTTTGCGAAAACAGGTAACAATGAGGGAGACAAAGTTTTGTTTGTATCAAAGTTGTTTTCTCATTGGTAAAAAACAGTGTTTGTGTAATTGAATAGACTATGAGCGATCGCCATTTAAAATTATTGTTATTCGACCAAGACCCGATTTTTCGTCTGGGATTACGGTTAGCTCTGGAAGCAATTCCTAATCTGGAAGTAACAGCAGTAGTAGAAACTGATACCACCGCCTTGCAGATTTTAGCAGAAATTGCCCAAGAAGACCCTAAACAGGTAAATTTACTGGTTTTGGAATTTGGTAATGGTCGCTCCACCACCAGCCAGCAGCTAGGTTTACAATTCTGTCGGCAACTCAAAGCTTTATATCCTAACCTGCCAATTTTGCTTCTTAGTTCTGTTCGAGAACAAGGACTGTTGTTAGCTGCAAAATCTATTGGTGTAAACGGCTACTGTCCCAAAGGTACACCACTTACTGAGTTAGTTGCTGCCATGCAAAAAGTTGCAGATGGTGGTGACTATTGGTTTAGAGACACCGAAGCGATCGCAACTCCTAATAGTACAGACGCGATTAATCGTGTCTCTCCTCGCTCCCCTCTCCCTTTTTCTAAACTACGAAATAATTTACATTTGTCAGGTATTGCTTACATTGACGCTACCCTAGCCGCAGTCACAGCACAATTACAAGTTCCCGGATTACCAGTACTAGATCGAGCAATTCTAGCTGGACAGAGGCGAGAACTCTTAGCGGCTCGTTGGTTGCTAAATAGGTTATTGGTTCCATCACAACAAAGGCAAGAGGAACATATTCCGCCTGCTGATGAACCGCTCACCCCTTCATTGAGTAGTGCCATTCAGCAAAGGGAAACTGTGTCACCATTGCTTAGTCCCGGAACACTACAATCTGAATTGTTTGCATCTTGTATTACCAAACTTCAATTTCCTTTACGAAATGTCACAGATATGCCTTTAGAGATTGACATTTTTCGTGAAGATAAAAAACGAGAATTGTTTTATCTTATCCTGCAAAAATTGTCTCAACAGTTGGATGAACTGCGTGCGTCTCAAATCGAAATTAATCAATTATATGAAGTAAAAATTACCTTATTGTGTGACTTATGGCAAGCAGCAATTACAGATTTCTTTGGGAGATTCTCTCGAATAAGAATAGGAAATAAAAATATAGAAATTGTTAATTTATTGTTACAAAATACAGAAGTGGTGCAAAGAGATATTCTTAATAATATACCGTTAGTTTGTGAGTTGTATTCTTATCTACTATTTCAAACAGAATTGAACATTGATAATACTTCATATCCAGTAGTGAGCGCTGAAGCCAAGTCTCAAAACTTAATGATTTTAGAGAACTTGTTGATTCAGATAGCAAATGGGGTAGTGCAACCACTGTTAAATTCTTTAGCTGATGTGGAATTGATTAAGCAAAACTTATATGGTCGGCAATTTATTTCTACAAGAGAAATTGAGCGTTTTAGAAATGACTTGTCCTGGAAATATCGGTTAAGGAATTATATAAATGAGCCAAAAGCAGTTTTTGAAAGCCGCTACGATCTATTTGTAATTGCGCCTCGCGGTATTGCCAACACTTCAGTTTATGCTCCTCGCAATCAGGAGTTAGCAAAACTTTCTAATATTCCTTTAATAGTGACATTGCTTCTAGAATTTAGTGACGCGATCGCACCGCGTTTAAAATCACTCTTATCTTTTGTAGGTAGCGGCATAGTTTTCATCCTTACCCAAATAATTGGTAGGGGTTTAGGTTTAATCGGTCGTGGTATTCTTCAAGGTATTGGTAGCGTTTCGTTACTAGAAAAAAATCTGAGACGAAATAGCGATCGACCCAAGTGAAGAAGCAGGGGGCAGGGGAGAAATCAATTCAAAATTCAAAATTCAAAATTCAAAATTAAAGAATTCCTGCCTCCTCTTTCCCAATTCCCAATTCCCAATTCCCAATGACAAATGACAAATGACAAATGATTTTATCGGGCTAGCAATTTCTTATAGTTACGCGACTGGTCTGCTCGTTATTGGCGAGGGACTACGTATGCTGTTTAATGTAAAGCCAGATTTGACCCGTAAGGTGATTCATATTGGAGCAGGGATGTGGGTTTTCGGTGTCTTGCTACTCTTTAAACGGTGGGAAATTGGAATTATACCCTTTGCTACCTTTATCGGACTTAACTACCTGTTTTACCGCTACCGAATTATTGGCGCAATGGATAGCGAAGATAGCTCACCCGGTACAGTTTATTTCGCTATCTCAGTAACGCTGCTTTTCGGACTACTGTGGCGACCAGACGGGCCAGTAGATAGTGCCCCAATCGCTGTAGCTGGAATAATGGCGATGACCTGGGGTGATGCCTTAGCAGCCTTAATCGGTAGACGCTTCGGGCAGCATAAGTATCAAGTAGGAAACTCTGTGCGTTCCTGGGAAGGTTCGGCAGCAATGTTTGTGGCGAGTGCAGTGGCAATTTTCTTAGTGCTGTTGCTGCTACCAGGTTCTTCACTAACTCCCCTGGCAAGACCTTTGACTTTAGAATGGGCTTTGTTGACTACGGTAATAACTGCGACTTTCGCCACCCTAGCAGAAGCAGTCTCACCCCACGGTACAGATAACATCAGCGTACCTCTAGTAGCTGCGGGGGTAGTTTGGGTTCTCATACAAGGATTTTAACAAGAAGGAGTGAGTTCTAAATTCTGCCCCCAGTCCCCAGTCCCCAGTCCCCTTCACAAGGCATTACAACAATCCCCTTGTTAAATCACTGTCAACTTTCGCTAAATTGGAAAAAGGAAAACTCAAGGGAATTTTAAATGTCAGCACAATTGTTACTGGTGGATGATGAACCAGGAATACGGGAAGCCGTGAAAGACTATTTGCAAGAGAGCGGTTTCAGCGTTCAAGTCGCCAGTAACGCCCTTGAAGGTTGGGAATGGATGCAGATGAATACACCTGATTTAGTGATTTCTGATGTCATGATGCCCCAGGTCGATGGCTACCAGTTCCTTAAGCAACTGCGAGAAGACCCTCGCTTTCAGGCACTGCCGGTAGTATTTTTAACTGCTAAGGGTATGACAGGCGATCGCATCCAAGGATATCATGCTGGTGTTGATGCCTATCTCCCGAAACCCTTCGATCCAGATGAGTTAGTGGCCATAGTCGAAAATTTGCTAGCCCGCCGAATTGCTAAGTCTGTAAGTACAGGAGATGATTTTGAAACCCCCGATCTTGCCGAACTAGCCAATCAGATTGCCCAAATCAAGGCATTGTTAACTCAAAGAAATGCCATTTCCCAATCGCCAGCCCCTTTTAAAATTGATTTGACTCCCAGAGAACAAAGTGTTTTAAATTTGGTTGCTGAAGGTTTGATGAATAAAGAAATTGCCCGTCGTTTGGAAACCAGCGTCCGCAATGTAGAAAAGTACGTTAGCCGTTTGTTTAGCAAAACTGGAACCAATAGCCGTACAGAGTTAGTTCGTTTTGCTCTAGAACATGGTCTGGCTAAATAAGTATTGGGAATTGGGAATTGGGCATTGGGCATTGGGAATTGGGAATTGTACTAAGCGGTAGCGTAACATCTCATAGAGAAGCTGAAGTAAGGGAAAGTATTGGGCATTGAGTATTAAATATTAAAAAACTCTTTTCCATTCCCCATTTCCCATTTCCCATTCCCCATTCCCCATCTGTAAAGACACAGTATTTGTTCTTCCTGCAATGTTTTGATAAAAACTCGGTAAAATGCACCTGGCTGAGTTTTCTCTCAGATTCTACCAGTACCCTTTGCTACAAAGTTTTTAATAGAGGAAACTGTTCCTGGGACTTTGTGCTGCTAAATAAGACTTTCACACACAAAGTAGAAATCACAATACCTGATGAATTCTACTCGCTGATTAGTTTTTATTGCAACGGAGCTATAGGATCAACATTTGATTTAATGCCCAATTAATGTTTTCTCAATACTTAAATTACACCTTTAAGTTTGGGGATTTTCAGCAGCATTACGTAAGCGCATAAGCTGACGACGCATTTGAGGAGAAGCTTTAAACTCAGACACCTCCTGGGCTTTAACGGACGCTTGTAGCGTCTCTAGAAAGTCATCAGAACCTTCAGTTAAAGCATCAAGTAGCACCTGTAAGAGTTGCTCGCGATCGCTTAATAGACTCTTTTCCTCAATCAACCGGAATTTGAGATGGATTTCGCACTCATAAACACCTACTTCGAGATTATTTATCTGGCGTGGTAATGCTTTGGAGTTCATAACTATTGAGATTCCTTTACTTGGTTGTCATGAGGGTAAGGAGGTAGATGCCCAGCAAAAATTCGTTATATCTCTTTTGAATCCAAAGTGCTTGAATTAAGAATTTTTCTTCATCAATCACTTTTGTATTCCATTTCCCTCTCCTGTGTTTTGTTTATAAGCTAAATTTTCACTGTCTAGATTTTGATGTTCTGATACCAGATGTAGCTTATGGTAAGCCATAACTATTATTCAGTTTTTAAGATTCTACACAATAAAGTTTCTGTAAGAAGTTGTGCAACCTTTTTAAAGGTTTTTACATCAACTTTATGTGAACGTCAATAAAAGTTTGACTTGCTACTCTAATTTTAGTGTTTATACGTAAGTAAAATCGCTTATTTTTTCTGAACTTATTACAGCCAGAGGTCGATGTAGCACTATTCAGTGAAATTACGTGATGTACGTTTTTTGCAATAGAAAATTCCGAATAAATTGAGGAGCAAAATTATTAAGGTAAAAACTTTTGTTCTCCATAAAAAAATGTACACGGATAACATTATTTGTGGTGAGTGCCTGACGTTACTGGCTTTTAGGCTTCGTAAGTACAAAAATCATAGCAGTAGGTAAGATTCACACACCGCTTTGATTTGTTTGTATGCGCCAAATAAAAATACTTTCCCCAGTAATTTTTACAGAAAAATAATTGGACTACTGTCAGTACAAGCTGCTAATTGTGTCTTCAACTCCTAACAGAAGTAGTAAGTTAATCAGTATAGGTGATATTTTTACTTATGCCCATTCAATATACCCTTTTGAAACTGCCTTCAAAGCTTGTAAATTGAGAGCATTCATAGGTTGAATATAGCGTTTACAATAATTTCAGTGTAATTCACCCAAATCTTACACCTTTTTTATGGATAACCCGATGCTGCTCAAGTCCACAACCCGGCATGTTCGCATTTTTGCAGGCGAAATTGACCGAGATGGCGACCTAGTTCCAAGTCAACAGGTCTTAACCTTAGATATTGACCCAGATAACGAATTTAACTGGAATGAAGATGCGCTGCAAAAAGTTTATCGAAAATTTGATGAACTAGTCGAAGCATCTAGTGGCGAAGACCTCACGGACTATAACTTGCGCCGTCTGGGGTCAGACTTAGAACATTATCTGCGATCGCTCCTCCAACTCGGCGAAATCAGCTACAATCTTTCTGCCCGCGTCACCAACTACAGCATGGGAGTCCCTCAAGTTGCAATTGACGACAAGCAGACTGCCTAAAACCTTCTGAAAATCCAGGCGATCTGGAAAATCCTGCGAAAAACCTAACTCTCTTTCCTTATGGGGAAGGGGGAAATTTTAAAATATCTCTCTTAGTAGGAGAGATATTTTAAAGAGAAGTTTTCTTCGTTGGTTAGGTACTTTTGCCAAAAGTATATTTGCTATTCTTAATTCTTAATTAAAGTTAATTGTTGCTATCTTACTTATAAACTAAATAAATGCCAACACGATCTGCCTGTTAATGATGCGATAATTCAGCAAAAGCTTGGGGCGCAGTTATGCTTGGGTTATGCTTTGGTAACAGGGTTGGAGCTAGTTGCTTTGGCGATGGATAGTCACAGAGCAATAGAAGCTATGATGAGGCTGTAGGGTTGACTGGGGAGCAGAATTTTTGGTTGAAGAAGAATTCAGAAGTCAGAATTCAGGAGTCAGAATCAATCAATCGGGGATTCAGACCCGCTACTGATTGAAGACCACCAAATTTAAAATTTGGTGGGGGTCTTAAACCCAGTTATTCATCCGCCACTCGGAAAGAATTCATTGCTGAATTCTGACTCCTGACTCCTGAATTCTGTTTGATAAGTTTAAGTATTAGCACCTGCTGATATCCGCCAGCTAAAATCATCATCTAAAGTCTGGATATGTCAAGTTTAAGAAATATGAGCGGTCTAGATTGTCCCCACTAATGCTGTTAAAGAAATTGCCAATCGCTGATCGGTGCGAAAACTATGGAAAATGACGCGGCAACGCTCTACTGTCCAAACGAAAATTGTCAGGCTCCCAACCCCCTGACTCACAAGTTTTGCCAGCGATGTTCCACGCCCTTACCCAAAAATTACCTCTGGGCTGTGGTAGATGGCCCAAGTGTGGGTAGCCCTGGAGAAATATTAGCCGATCGCTATTTAGTCCTTGATAAATTTGTTCTTTTAGATACAAAGCCTGGTTTTTTAGCGCTAACGCCTGAGTTAGAGAACTTACAGCCTCTAAGAGCTTATCTAAGACTCATTCCCTACCGCTTACATGTACCACAGGTATATGGAGTAATTTTTATAGCTGACGGGCCTTCCCATGAAAAAGAAATATTACTCTTAGAAAAACCACCACTCTTAAAACCGCCACTATTCGTAGATGACACAATCCAACAAGTGTATTTGGGCAGCGAGTTAACTACCGCTTGGCGTGATGCAACATCAATGCGCCAACTCAATTGGTTATGGCAAATAGCTCATCTGTGGCAACCTCTTGCAAGTGAAGGTGTCGCTTCTAGCTTGCTTGACTCTTATGTATTACGGGTAGAAGGATCGTTAGTCCGTTTGTTGGATTTGCGTTTCGAGGGCGAAATCTCACCAGAATTGCCACAATTAGGTGAATTTTGGCAGCAGTTAGTACATGAAGCCAAACCAGCCATAACTGAATTTGTGAATCACGTTAGCCTTTCTTTGATTCAGGGAGAAATTAATTCAACCGATCAATTAATTGGAGTTTTAGATGGGGGACTGGCACAGTTAGGGCGATCGCAAACTCCTACGATCAAAATTATCACCAAAACTGATACCGGGCCAAGTCGGCAACGCAACGAAGACGCTTGTAGCCCTCCCAGTGGAACGATGGTGAGCAAACCACCCCAGCCAACAGCTTTAGCAATTGTCTGTGATGGCATCGGTGGTCACGAAGGTGGCAATGTTGCCTCAAATTTAGCCATTGAAACCATCCAGCAGCAAGTACAGCAACTAACAAAAGTTCCCTACGACCACATAGAACCTTCACTACTGCTTAATGACCTCGATAAGGCAGTGGCAATGGCCAATGACAAAATCAGTCAGCGCAATGATAGTGAAAACCGCCAAGGGCGGCAGCGCATGGGCACGACTTTAGTCATGGCATTGCCTGTTGCCCACGAAATGTACATTACCCACGTAGGTGATAGTCGTGCTTACTGGATTACCCGCAACGGCTGTTATCAAGTTACCCTTGATGATGATGTCGCTTCCCGTGAGGTGCGGCTAGGCTATGCCATTTACCGCGATGCTGTACAACAAAGTTCTGCTGGTTCTCTCGTTCAAGCTTTAGGTATGGGGCCTAGCACTTCATTACACCCCACATCAACACGGTTTATGCTTGACGAAGATGCGATTTTTCTGCTCACATCCGATGGTTTGAGCGATTTTGATCGGGTAGAGGAATACTGGGAGACAGAAATTTTACCGATTTTACTTGGGGAAGCAAATATTGCCAATGTTGCAGATAGATTAATCGAAATCGCTAATACTAAAAATGGACACGATAATGTCACCATCGCTTTAGTCCATTATCAAGTCCAATACTGGGAACCAGAAATTACCATCAAAGCTTTCATCCCAGAGAGTTATTCTGCCAAAACTGTTGATTTTGCATCCAAGGGGACAGATGCAACAGTTTTAGGTGGGCCAAACCACAAAACTCAGGTGATTCCAGATACTGAGCCTGCTAAACGTGTCCAATTACCGCTACAGTGGATTGTTCCTTTAATATTTGTGGTACTAGCAGGCTCTTTAGGATTATTTATAAAGGAATTGCGATCGCCATCAGGCTTAATTCCATTTTTTCCCAATCCTACACCAACTCCCAACTCTACCGTCGAAGCAACACCAGGAACGCGATCGCTTAATAATCTTTCTCCTGGTTGGGTAATTAAAACCAAAAATCAAGTATCCTTGGGAAACAACCAATCGCTTCCCCCTGGAGCTTTTTTACAAGTTATCGAAACCAAACCAAATCCCAAACCTGCTTCTGGGGACTTTGAAGTACATTTTTTGCAGCGTTGCTTGAATCCATCAGCCACTACATCAGTAAATCCCCAGAACCCTCTAGATCCTAATACTAATAAGCCTTTGCAGGAAGCAAATAAAAAAATATGGATTAAATTCTCTCAAATTCAAAACTCTGAGGTGTTGGAAGCAAACCAGTCGCCCTCATGTAATACTTTGCCGCAACCGCCAGCTAATCAATCAACCCCTAGTAATCCAACTTAGTCAAATACTCGATAAACTGGTAAAGACCTGAAATAATAACAAGTAACAACCAAAGTAAAAAAGTTGCAAGGTAAAAAAAGTTTGAAGAAGAATTCAGAAGTCAGAATTCAGGAGTCAGAATCAAGACTTTCGCAGACTCGCTCTAAGCGTACTCCTGCAAAGAAGCAAGCTAGGCGTAGCGTCTCTAAGAGTTGCTATGCCGCAGGCTTTACGCTATGCTATCCGCTTTTTCGGTCAGAATTTATTCTGAATTCTGACTCCTGACTCCTGAATTCTGTTTCGATACAATTTCTACCTTTAAAAATTTTTATTTGGAATTATTTGTTTTTAGCTTTTAGTTTTATGAATCCATGCCATCCCTGAATTTGGCGATCGCCCGTCTCCTAAATACTGGCACTGACAACTTCGCCATTTGGGTGGTCAAGGCTCCCTATCCCAGTGGCTACGTTTTGCGTGACTGTGTATGGCCTGTTGAACTCAATCAAGTTTGGCATGAATGGCAGCAGATGTTTGCTGGCCACAGTCGCTTAGATATTTCCCCAAACTCAACATCTCAAAAGTCGAACCCATTCCCCATAGATTTAATTTCACCCCCTTCAGGTCAGACTACTGGCCCCTACAGCAGTCGTCTGATGCAATACTTAGGAATGAATTTATGGCGCTGGGTATTTGACGGGCAAATTCTCGGTAGTCTAGAACGCAGTCGTGGGATTGCGATGGGTCAGCATACACGTTTGCGCTTTCGATTAGAAATTCGTGACCCGGATCTGATCGCTCTCCCTTGGGAAATTATGCAGCGTGAGCCTGGTCAATCGGCGATGTCTCTGTCTCAAGATTTGCTATTTAGTCGTACTAGCAGCGAAGTTGACCCTTTACCGTATTTGCGAACCGATCAGGCTTTAAGTATCCTGCTGGTTCTAGGTCATGATGAAAAACTGCAACTAGAACAAGAAGCTGCAATTCTACAGCGAAGTCTTGTAGATACACCTGTGGGTAGTAATTCCCAAAGATATGCACCTTGTATAGTAAATCAACTCATACAACCAACTCCGCAGGAATTGATTCAAGAATTAGAAACCAAAGCATACAACGTTTTCTTTTATGCTGGACATGGTTTGCCAGGAGCAGACGGAGGGTTACTATTTTTGCAACCAGACATGCCTCTGAATGGCATAGAATTAGCGCAAGTCTTGACCCGTACAGGTGTAAAATTAGCACTTTTCAATGCCTGTTGGGGCGCGCAACCAGCTGCTATCAATCATCAAGCTATACCTGCCAGCAGTTTAGCAGAAGTACTGATTCGTCATGGTGTGCCTGCGGTTTTGGGGATGCGCGATGAAATCGCCGATCGTGAAAGCCACAGTTTTATTCAAGCCTTTACCGAAGCTTTGCGATCGCACAAACCTATTGATGAAGCTGTAGCAATGGCTAGGCAGGAGTTATTAACACTGTATAAATTTAATCAACCTGCTTGGACTTTACCTGTTCTCTACCTGCATCCAGATTTTAATGGTGAACTCATTAAAAATCTAGATGAAGGTATTACTGAACTACCAGATACTGCCATTCCTGATATAGGTTCTCCGTTTCCCACTGCTTCGTTGCGATCGCTCACTCCAAAAGGTAAAACCTGGTTATTGCGTAATGGAGTCACCCGCATCGGTCGCACGAAAGATAATGATATTGTCATAGCCGAACCATCTGTATCTAAACGCCACGCTGAAATCTTCTGCCGTAATACTCTGACTGATGCTACATTGGTGCGAACTTATTATTTGCAAGATTTTTCTACCTACGGGACAACCTGGTTTTTAGGGCCTAATGGTTGGCAACAAATCCTCCGAGAGGAAGTCCCCTTGAAATCAGGAATGCAGTTAAAGTTTGGAAGTGCTAGAGGTGAAACCTGGGAGTTTACTCTTGAAGACTCTTAGGGGAGCTATTGCATAAATAGATTTTGATTTTGATGTTCAGTGTCAATTTAGAAAATCTATTTTTACTTGAGAAAAAATTAACTATTTTTGCGGAAATCTCTTCCAGGAAATTGTAGTTGTCAATACTAGCAAATAATTGTGAGGCAATAAAAAATGGCTAATAAAATTAACGGCTCAGACACTTCCTCTTCTTTACCATCTCAAGTAGATTTAGAGTTATTAGAAGCACTATTAGAACCAGATGATTCTACCTATCCCTGGAATCCAGCTGATGAAGAGTCAGAAGCTTATTTTCAAGAACTCGAACAACAGTTCGGAATGCAAGATTTACTTGAGGAAGAACTGACGACGCGATCGCAAGATTTTTATGACAATCTAGACACACTTTGGTCTAATATCTCCCTTTCGTCAAGCTCTAATCATAATCCGCAACACACACTAGTGCTGAATCTGCAAGAAACGCTACGTAATACTTTTGCTGCCTGTGTCCCCCAAACATTACTCAACACCATTGCCACCAAAGCTGCTGAGATTTTTGCTGCCCAGCAATCAATGGGTGAACAATTAGTTGAGTGCGTTCAGACAGTACTACCAACTTGGGGAACTGAGGATCTTTTAGTCTTAGCTCGCCCTTATGCTTACGCTATGCGGAGTAGCGAATCAAAAAATCCGACATCTGCAATCAGTAATCTTAACAATAGCGAGTGGACAGCTTTATCAGAAGTCGAGAAAGCAAAGGTTAGTTTAGCGATCGCTTCTTATGCATTTACTCAACTCAACCACTCTCAGTCAGAATTATAAGTAGGGAAGACCTGATAGATGGTTGATAGATGAGTAACAGGTGATACCAAATAAAAAAGAAAAACTATCTTTTTTATTTGTTTTAGTTATAGTCACCCCAGAATAAATTCAAGGTACGCTTTTTTTTCAAATTATACCATCTATCCCAAGAGATAAATATTCAAAAGTTATTAGGCATTGGTCAATAATCAATAATTCTTTTTTGCCGATCCCTCTTCTTTTATTTTGGGCCCAGAAATCGGGTAGCAAAATTTTGCGATCGCGTTGGTGATAGCGCCCGTGCCTTGAGAATTGCTGCCATCAAAAAGGCGTAAGATAACACCCCAACAACTACTAACAGCAAGGCATTAATAGATCCTGTAGCATTCCACAAAGCATGGAGTGCAGAGGCACTCAGATAACCAATAGAAAGAATTTGCCAACTTCTACTAGGCTTGAGAACAGCCAACCCGATAAAATAGCCCAGGTAGCCACTATAAGCCATGTGTCCAGCTACAGATCCTAAAATTCGCGGAATTAGCAGTTGTAAACCCGCTAATTGACCAGCAGCGCCTATACCTACCTGTTGCGTGACATTTTGAGTGATATCTGGCACATACTGTCCAAGAGTTTCCAACAGAGTGAAGCCTACAGCAGAAGCCGTTCCCAGAAGAATACCATCTAGAGGTTCCCAGACACCGATCTTTTCCCGCCAAGGTGAAGACAACATTCTGCCGATGGCAAAGGCTCCTAATACAGGTAATGCCTTGAGTAACTCCTCCATTAACCCAGCACCAAAAAACATTCGTACCAGTAACTCTGTGAAAGTGGTAGATTCCTGGGGTGAGGGTAAGTTTCCAGGAAGGATGCCACGAAACACGAAAATAAATACATCCAATAGGGGACTGAGTAAAATCAACGTTGTACCCAATGCTGAAGCCATTAGCACCCACCAAGGCTTCTCTTTACCGCAAAGTTGGTAAACAAAATAGTAGGCAGCAAAAGCGATGTACGTTGCAACAATAACTTGATTAGCTTGGGGCTGACCGACTGTAGCAAACATCAACACTACAAAAATTACAGTCAGTATTCCCGGTACGAGGTAAGCTTTGCGAGTTAAATCTTTACCAGTGGAAATAATGGGGAAAAGCTGGGTAAAGCTAACAGAATCTGGCTGCTTTAATTGCGTGTGGCTGTGGTAATTTGTCGCCGAAGGTAATGGTGTAATTTGGTTAACTGTTGTGGCCGGGGTTTGGTAAGTAAACTCGTACTCAAAAACGTATTGTGGGCCATCAGCGCCTAGAGAAATGCGATCGCCTGGGTGCAATTCCTGACATTCATATAAGCGTTGTCCATTCAAATAAGTGCCATTCGCACTATTTAAATCACAAAGCACCCAGCTGAATTTGCTATCTGGGGATAAAGAGAGGGGACGAACCACCGCATGACGACGAGATACCATTCGGTACATCATGGCATCCAAGACAATTTGGCAGCTAGGGTCGCGTCCAATTACCATCTCTTTACTGGGGGGCAGCGAATAGCGAGATTCAGATCCAGAAGCCGTCCCATTACCAGACACTAGCCGCAGAAATGCATTATGTCTTGCGTTTTTGCCTGTCATCGAGTTAGTGTGCGTTTCTAAACTAATTCTTCTTCATATAAGTTGGCAGCAGGATTAACCTTAGCCACATTAACAGCAGCATTGCTAAATCCACTATAGCTTCACTTCCTGCTAAGAAATTTAAAATTATAGATGGGAAATTTTAAATTGTTTCACCTAATGTTAATAAGTATTCCATGTACTGAGAGTTTGTCCTAAATGGGCTTGTCAAGCGGATGAATCAGACTGTATGGTTTGTCTGCTTTTGACATCCTAGCTGCAAATTTAACCCACGGCAATTTATTAAAAAACAGTAATTTTTACTGCATTTAGTTTCATTCAGAAAATATATAATTTCTGCTGGTCTGTTATCAGTTGTTTTTGCCACAGTCTATTTAAAGTAGGAGTAGAGAAAAAACTACTATAGAAAGATTTGCGGTGTCTTGCTTCAAACAGCTGTAGCCAGTTCTGGGTGTTCAATCTTAGTTCCAAGTACTATAAGGAATTCTGCCAGCCAACGAGGGTGAGCAGGCCAAGCTGGGGCTGTCACCAAATTACCATCAACTATTGCCTCATCAACAGCGATATCGATATAAAACCCTCCAGCACTTTTGACATCTGGGCTACAAGCAGGGTATCCAGTACATCTCTTCCCTTGGAGTACATCAGCAGTTGCTAATAATTGTAAGCCGTGGCAGATGGCAGCAATAGGTTTATTCGTGTGGGCGAAGTGACGGGTGATTTCTAGCACCTGCTGATTCAGGCGGATATATTCTGGTGCCCGTCCTCCGGGAATCACTAAGGCATCATAGGTTGCAGTTTCTACTTCTGCGAAGGTAGCATTTAAGGTAAAATTGTGACCGGGTTTTTCGCTGTAAGTTTGATCTCCTTCAAAGTCGTGAACTGCTGTCCGCACCTTGTCGCCAGCTTTTTTATCTGGGCAAACTGCATGTACAGTGTGTCCCACCATTTGCAACGCCTGGAAAGGAACCATTACTTCATAGTCTTCTACATAGTCCCCAACAAGCATCAAAAGTTTCTTGGCAGCCATATTTTTACCTCCATCTATTAATTAATAGTCAATAGTCTAGAGTCAATATTTATCAGTTGTTTATAAAATAAATATTAATTTAGAGTTTGGTGCATTAGGCATGAGCATCTGCACAAATTTTTGACACATCACAGCACTAACTCTGCGGTAATGTATCATTTTTAGGCTGTAACTTAATAAAATGTAATGCATTCTACACATTTATAGAACTTAGGCAAAACTGTAGGCTGTAGAGGCAATTCATGAATTGGTCTAAGAAGAAAATTAGGGTTTCGGCTAAAGTTGTGCGTAAGTTTTGATTTGTTATGTAATTAAAGCAGATTAAATTCGGCGATCGCTCTGTTAAAGTTTTTGCTCTCATGTCCTGGGCGGCTGAGTTTAATTAAGGCAAAGCGCTGTAGGGGCGTTAAAGCTGCCCAATGTTGCTGTGTCAGGGTTACACCTATTTCTTGAGCTTTTTCCTGGATGCTAGGTGGTACAGTGCTATCTAGCCATGCAGGATGTGGCTCTATGGGTAATTTCGTCGCTGGTATACCCGTGCGTTGTACAATTAATTGTTGGATGTGTTCGCGGTAAGACTGAATTTCCGTTTCTGTAGTGCAAGGTAATTCGACTAAAGCTTGACGCTCATCTGTAGTCATTTGATTCCAATCAGACAATTTTAGCTTGATGCCACAAGTATCTAAATTGCAACGCACCTTCATGGGGATACAACGCAAGGAATCAACAAAATCTGCTTCAAATTGAAAAAAATCTGTCATAGTAAAGTATTCAAAATTCGATTGTTTAAAATTAACGTAACGATTCTTTAAATATTGATAATTTTCTAACTTACTAAGTTACACAACTTAGTAAGTTAAAAACAATAGCTAAGTGGGTAGTAGGTAGGCGTAATTAAATATAAGAGCAAACCTCACCCTCAATCCCTCTCCAAAGTATCGGAGAGGGAAGCCGGAGGCAGGGTGAGGTTTTATATTTAATTCGACCCACTTACTTAAGTAGCGATCGCAGATTAATAATTTGTCCAGAATACAGTTTTGGCTGCTCTTAATTATCAAGTATACTCTATTATTAGTGGGTAGATTCAGACTAAACGATATATTTCTAAGCATTCTACAGGAAAACATCTGAATCATACTCTATCATTTTCTGTCATTACTTAGACGAATTATCAAATAACTAATTGAGAGAGCAAGAATAGCAATTCCTAAACCTATTATATCAATACCGGGGACTTTTTCTAAGTCAAGAATAATAATTTTTCTGGCAACAGCAATTAAAGAAGTCACAATAACTAATTCAACCTGAAAAACGTGTCTTCGCAAATAAGCTGTGATATTTTCTAAGATTTCTAAAGCAATTAAAATATTCAAAAACATGCCAAAAATCTTATATAAGGTTGTGTTAAACTTAGCGTAAGGGACTGTAAATAACTCTTTAAAAATAAAAACTGCTAAGTCCCCGATCGCTACCAAAATTACAACTACCATAAAAATAGAAAGAACTTTAGAAACTAGCACTTCTACGTTTTCGATGATGTGCATAAAGCTCTCATCTTTAGTAGCTCCTATAATTCGCCTCATTAACTTTTTCATTTTCTGCACCCTATTTCTAAATAAAATAAAATCCCATAGATCATAAATCTAGAGGATTAAGGTAATTCGTAATGACGCTCGCGGACTCGCTACCGCTACGCTAACGTAATTGAGTTTTGTAAATCCTAAGTTTGACAAAAAACTTACTAATTAAGAAAGCTTATTTATTAAACACCCAAAGTTGTTAAAAAACATGACTTGCTGATAATTGGTAAGTTTTCTAGCTGTTTTTTATTTTTTATCCATAAATAAAATCAATGCTAGTAAAATCTATTGTTACTAAATATTTTGCCTCTTTGAATATGGTAATTCGTAACAGTCAAAATTAGAGAGTCATAAAAAATGATAATAACTATTGACTATTCAATATTGACTAAATTACCTATTAATGATTGTTAATTACCTTTTTAGAGGGACAATTTGCAGCTTACCATTGTGAGGACTGGAGTTGATAATCTTTGGCTGTAACTTCTATAGAAATTGGGATCAACTGCACTGCACAGGCTTTTAATTCTGGTTGCAACGAATCGGGGCAAGATTCTGGATGGGTGAGGGCGTTAGCTTCGGCATTATCTGCCCACAGTGAACCCCAGTGCATAGGGACAAAAACTGTACCAGGCGCGATCGCTTTTGTCACTTTAGCAGGAAACTGAGCTTTACCCCGACGCGATCGCACTTCCACACATTGATTATCTAAAATACCTAACTTCGCAGCATCACGGGGATGAATTTCGAGAAACGGTTCGGGATGCATTTTGCGAATTTTGTCAATGCGACCGGTGCGTGTCTGAGTGTGCCAATGTCCGTAAAGTCGGCCATTAGTTAGCACAAAAGGATAATCGGGGTCTGGTGGTTCTGCCAATCCCTTTGAGTAATATGCCCCAAATCGAGCGCGTCCATCAGGGGTGTGGAAGCGTAAATCGGTGTAGAGGCGTTTTCCCCTTCTGAGTGTATGGTAATCACGCTTTTTCTCGGCTTCTCTGTCAAAAAAAGTTTCTTCTTCTGGCTGAGAACTTAAAACTCCTGTTTCAGTATCGATAAATAGTGACTCTACTTTCTTGGCTGGATAAGGCCATTGAGTCGGGCCTTCTGTCAATTGTTGATGACTGATACCCGTCATATCGCAGGGGCGATTTTGAGTTAATTGGACGAATTCAGCATAAACTTCAGCAGAGTTAGCAAAGGCAAATTCTTTCTCAAAACCTAATCTCCGTCCAACTTCAGCGAAAATTTCCCAATCGGCTTTAGCTTCTCTTGGCGGTTGGCGGAATGCTTGACACAGAGTTACCATCCGTTCGGAGTTTGTCATCACACCGGTTTTTTCACCCCACTGGGCTGCTGGTAAGAGAACATGAGCGTAGGCGGAGGTTTCTGTGGGATAATATGCGTCTTGGTAAATAGTGAAAGGCGATCGCAACAATGCCTTTTTTGTTCGTTCCAAATCTGGCATACTTACAGCTGGATTAGTCGCCGCAATCCACAGTAATCCGACAGCATCATTTTCCAAGCCAGTAATCATGTCCCAAGCAGTCAAACCGGGATTAGGTGAAATCTGTCCTGGCTTGAGTCCCCAAAACTCCTCAACTTCTGCACGATGCTGGGGATTTTTCACCAGCCGATAACCAGGTAATAAATGCGCTAAACCTCCGGCTTCCCTTCCCCCCATTGCGTTCGGCTGACCAGTGAGGGAAAAAGGGCCTGCCCCAGGTTTACCAATTTGTCCAGTCATCAGGTGCAGATTAATGATAGTTCTTACCTTGGCTGTCCCTTCTGACGATTGATTTACACCCATCGACCACAAAGAAAGTACGCGCTTAGATTGACCCCAATAACGGGCTGCTGTTTCTAAATCTTCAATGCTAATTCCACATTGACGAGCCACGACTTCCGGGGGATAATGGCGAATCACTTCAGCATAAGCGGGAAAGTTGCTGGTGCAGTCGTCCATGAACATGGTATCGATGTAGTTCCAGCGCATCAATAAGTGGGCGATGCCGTTCAACAAATCGATATCTGTGCCGGGACGAATGGCTAAATGCAAGTCGGCGGCTTCTGCGGTTGGCGTGGTACGGGGGTCTACCACAATCATTTTCACCTTGCGGTTCTTTTTGTGGTATTTCTCCAGTCGGTTAAAAACGATGGGGTGACATTCGGCTGTATTAGTGCCAATTAAAAATGCACAGTCAGTTAACTCTAGGTCTTCGTAACAACAGGGCGGGCCATCTGCGCCAAAGCTTTGAATGTAGCCAGCCACGGCACTAGACATACATAAACGCGAGTTGGCATCAAAATTATTAGTACCCAGACAGCCTTTCATCAGCTTTTGGACTATGTAGTAGTCCTCAGTTTGAAACTGACCGGAACCATACATACATAAGGCTTCTGGCCCTTGGGTAAAGCGGACTGTTTGAATACGTTGCGTAATGAGATTAAAAGCTTCATCCCAACTAACGCGGCGAAACTCTTGATCTAAAGAGTCTCGCACCATTGGGTAATGTAATCTATTTTTATCTAAAGATTCTGCGATCGTTGCGCCTTTGACACAAACCATTCCCTGACTCGATGGATGGGCTTTGTCACCCCGCACCCGCCAAGTGGGATTTCCTTGAGTATCTCGATTAGTTGCTTTGCCTAGTTGGGCTGGGGGTGAAACTTCTAGTCCACAGCCAACACCACAGTAAGGGCAGAGGGTTTTGGTAAATTCACTCATGGCAGTTGTACCATTTTGGTATTTTGATTGTGCAACCTCAGATGTAGCGGCAGTTTGAGAAATTTATCTGTTACACAAAAACTCTTTGAAACTCTTATTTCTTGGCGCTCTTTGCGTCTTGGCGGTTCGTTTTTCATAATTATCGAACCGCCAAGAACGCCAAGAGCGCAGAGAGAAGAAAAACTGCTATGGAAGGATGAAGTGTAGAGTTCGCTAATTTAAATTCTGATTATTACTACTTCATCCTTTAGTTGATTATTCTTCAGTTACGAAAATAGAGTTTTGATTTGCAGTTTCTGGTGATTCACCTTCGTAGGCTGGAGCGAAGGAACCTTTTGGTTCTTTGAGGAAGAAGGCACACATAAAAGCACAGATTAGTGCAGCTATACCCATTGTGCTAAATAGCGTTGGAGCGTCGGTTAAGCTAAAAATTGTTAGGTAAACTACGCCGCCAAAATTACCGTAAGCTCCCACATTGCCAGCAATTTGTCCGGTGGCTTCTTTCTTAATCATGGGTACGATGCTGTAGGTTGCACCGCAGCCGGCTTGGGCAAAGTAAGCGGCAAACATTGTAACTGCGATCGCTACCGGAATCGGCCAGTTACCATTAATAAAATGTGCCATTAAATAACTAACACCGATACCAACGCTGATAATGGTCATTGTCCATTTTCGGGAACCAAATTTATCAGAAATTAAGCCACCACTGGGACGAGAAACCAAATTTAAAAAAGGATAGGTGGCGGCAATCATCCCAGCGATAACATGCTCTAAACCAAAGGTTTTTTCAAAAAACGCCGGGAGCATAGAAACGGCTGCCAGTTCGCTACCAAAGCTCGTTATGTAAGTGAATTCGAGTAAAGCTACTTGTCCAAATTGAAAGCGTTCAGATGCAGGGTAAGTTTTCTTGCCAATGAGAAGTTCTCGGTTTACTTCCCAAGCTCTATAACTTTGGTAAGCAAACAATCCTGCTAATAGCAACCAAGTCAAATACATTTGGCTCAGGGTTAGGAAGTGAATGTTCTTTTGTTCCAAGCGCCAAGCTAATAAACCCAAAGCGAAAATTAAACCAAAATTCGAGACAATCAGCGCCCAAAAGCTTTTGATGCTGGTCACTTCCAGAGAACCATTTTTCTTAGGTTTCTTGTAGACTTTGCCTGTGGGTGTATCTTGGACAGTATTGTAATAAATTACGCCATAAATAGCAGTTATGATACCTGTGAGTGCGATCGCAAATCGCCAGTTAGAAGCGCCACCAGCGAAAAAGCTTGTAGAAACTGCAAGTATCGGCAAGGCAAACTCCGCACCGAAAGCCCCAAAGTTACCCCAACCGCCATAAATGCCCTGGGCAATTCCCATCTCCTTCGGCTGGAACCATTCTGCCACCATGCGGATACCTACAACAAACCCAGATCCAACAATCCCCATCAGCAAACGACTGATAACTAATTGATTAAAGTCTTGGGCTAGGGCTGTTGCTAAACAAGGGACAACCGCAAACATCAGCAAGATTGAGTAGGTGATTCTGGGGCCAAAACGATCCAGAAGCATCCCAATGATTAATCGGGCAGGGATTGTCAGGGCAAGGTTACAGATGCCCAAAGTTTTGATTTGCTCAGGTGCTAAATGTAGTTCTTTGCCAATGGTTGTAGCGAAGGGGGCAAAGTTAAACCAACAAACAAAGGTGAGAAAGAAAGCAAACCAAGTTTGATGTAAAATCCGGTAGCGATCGCTAAATGAAAATAAGTTTTTAAGCATTCCAATCTTTCTAATTGAATAAACTACGGTGAAGAGGTACGAGAAGATGAGCCTTAAAGGTCGAAGCTTAAGTCTTTAAGTTTGAAGGTTAAGTCTTTAAGGTCGAACCTTAAGCCTTAAAGTTTGAAGTATGAGTTTTACCCAATGTTGAATACCCCCGATAAGTACTAGCAGTTACTAACTAGTAAGGCTTCTTGTTTGAGTTTTGCCCCAAAGTTTTCGATTAGTAAATTTTGCAGTAGTGGTTGCAAGTCTTCGCAGGGTACGCCTTTGATAACGCAAGTTCCTAAATGAGCGTCTTTGCCAACTTTACCGCCCATATATATATCAACGCCTTCCAAGGTTTTGCCATTTTTGCGAGTTTTGGTTCCCATCAAACCGATGTCTGCAACTTGGGGCTGGCCGCAAGAGTTGGGGCAACCTGTCCAGTGAATTCGGACTGGATTGATGAAGATTAAGTCTTCTTCTAAAGCTTTAATCATTGCCAGGGCGCGGTTTTTGGTTTCGATGAGGGCAAAGTTGCAAAATTGTGCGCCTGTGCAAGATACTAGCGATCGCGCCAGTAAACCTGGATTAACCGAAAATCTTTCTAGCAACGGTTCTGTTAAAAATGTTGCTAACCGCGAATCAGAAATGTTGGGGATAACAATATTTTGCTCAACTGTGAAACGAATCTCACCACTGCCGTAAACTTCAGCTAAACGAGCAATTTCAAACATATCTTCGGCATACAAGCGCCCGACGGGAATATTTAAACCTACGTAATTTAATCCCGCTTGCTTCTGTTTATATACTCCAACATGGTCGCGTTTTTCCCAGTCGATCTCATCTTTTGCGGCTGCGGGTAATAATGATTTACCCAAACGGCTTTCTACTTCTGCTCGAAACTTTTCTAAACCCCATTCATCAATTAGCCACATCAAGCGGGATTTTTGCCGATTAGCACGCGGCCCGTGGTCACGAAATACTTCTAAAACCGCTCTACATACACTTACCACATCTTCTGGAAGTACCCAAGCATTTAGAGGAATCGCGGCTTCACAACGTTTAGCTGAGAAAAAGCCACCTACGAGGATGTTGAAGCCGAATATTGGGGGCTGGGAAAAGTCTTGCCCAGTACCCAGTACCCAGTCCCCATTCCCTTCCTTAAATGCTGGAACAAAAGCTAAATCGTTGATTTCGGCGTGAACTGAATTGTCTCTTCCACCTGCGATCGCAATATTAAATTTCCGTGGTAAGTTGCTAAACTCTGGGTTTCCTTCACCTTTGTTGGTGAGCATATCTTGAATTTGCTGTATCAACTCTCGTGTGTCGTACAACTCATCTGCATCCAACCCCGCCACTGGATCGCCTGTGATATTGCGGATGTTATCCATCCCTGACTGGATACTGGTTAAACCAACTGCGTGAAATCTATTAAAGATATCTGGTAAATCTTCAATTCTGATCCCCCGTAATTGAATATTCTGTCTGGTGGTAATATCGGCGCACCCATCATCACCGTAACGCTGCACCACTTGGGCTAAAACACTCATCTGACTGCTGGTGAGAATACCATTAGGCATCCGTAACCGCATCATAAACTTGCCTGGGGTAACTGGGCGAAAAAACACGCCTACCCACTTGAGCCGATGATCGCGATCTGTTTCGTCCATTGCTTCCCAGCCCAAGGCGGCAAGTTTCTCTATCTCATCCTTGATGGCGAGTCCATCTTTTTGCGCCTTGAATTTCTCGAATTTATTGAGGCTGGTAGTCGTAGTTGTTGTGTCTGTCATGAGTCTGACTCTCGTGAGATTTTTGCTGCTAATTGCCCAATATCAATCAACCCGTAGTTCCATTAGTGGTGTATCTACGAGGTTTCGGGAATAAAAACTTAATATTCGATTACGGCTGATTATTGTTACTCAAAAGCATTCCAACATGAAACTTAAAACCCGTGGTTAGTTAAGGGAAACTTGTAGTCATATACATCCTGGAAATCTGTCAAGCAGGTTTAGATAATGTTCATGTAACAATTTCGATACTCATAACTTAAGACGAAATTTCTGTTAAAATCGTATAAATTGTTACGATTTTTTGGTAATATTGCTGAAAATGGATGTGTAATATGCATTTTTTGCATCAAGGTTGGCTAATTAGCCACTTAAAGCGCTTGACGAAGAGTGTTTAAAACGATCCAAGCGGTTTTGGATTGCCATAGATTAATCCAAAATCCAAAATCTAAAATCCAAAATTGAGTGGCACTTATGAAACGTCGTGATTTTATTAATTGGGTAGGTTTAGGTTTGATAGCGAGTTCTCTACCTGTAGCGATCGCAGCTTGTTCTTCTCAAACAACTTCCGCGACTGGCGATTGGCAAACAGTAGGGACTTCGGCAGATTTAGATAAAACTGGTCAATTGCTGGCTAAAAACTCACCTGCTGGGCCTGTGTTGGTAGTGGGCACATCTAAAAGTGCCAGTCTGACAGCTGTCAACCCTACCTGTACTCACGCAGGTTGCACCGTAGCATGGAAAGCCGAAGCCAAAAAATTCGCTTGTCCCTGTCATGGTTCAGAATATGGTGTTGATGGTAAAGTGCTAAAAGGCCCAGCGACAGAAGCGCTTAAAACTTACACGGCCAAAATTGAGAGTAATTCAGTTCAAGTCAAGCCAACTTAAACAATATAATTCAGGGTATCGTGAGTAATATCAACCAGCTTTTGGTGCAAGCCCAGACAGCATACAATGCAGCTGATTGGTCATCATTGATTCAATATTTACAACAATTAATTTTAGGGGCAGACTCGAAACATCCAGAGATAGTTAAAAATCGAGAATATCTGCTGACATTAGCACTTTCAATTTTAGAGGTGGGAGATTTTCAGCAACGTTGGGAAATCACCAAGGTGTTAACTCACTTGGGAAATGTTGCTATTCCACCACTCATTGACATCTTAAAAGATGAAGATGCAGAAGAAGAATTACGCTGGTACGCAGCGCGAACTTTGGGCGAATTTCAGCAGCCAGAAGCGATCGCACCCTTGGTTGAATTGTTGAAAAGCGATGAAGATGAAGAACTTAAAGCGATCGCAGCTACAGCACTAGGACAAATGGGTACTGTTGCGATCGCTGCCCTCTCTGAACTTTTATTAAATGAAGATACACGACTTTTAGCAGTGCGATCGCTTTCCTGCATCCCTCAAACAGAAACCATCACACCACTGTTGAGTGTAGTGCAAGATCCACAAGCAACAATCCGTACTGCTGCAATTGAAGCCCTCAGCAGTTTTCATGACGAACGTGTACCGCCAATCTTGTTAAATGCTTTGGATGATATCGCTGCTACAGTTAGGCGTGCAGCAGTGCTTGGTTTAGGTTTTCGCCCCGACTTACGCGAAACCTTGGATTTGGTGACAAGGTTGCAACCCAAGCTTTACGACTTTAATCTTGATGTTTGTTGTGCAGCCGCAGTTTCCCTTTCTCGGATGGGTAGTGATAACGCTGTAAAACATTTATTTGATTTGCTGATTTCACCCCAAACACCGACAAAGTTGCAATTAGAAACTATCCGCGCTTTAAGTTGGATGGGGACATTATCTAGTTTGGAATATTTGCAAATAGTATTTAATCAAATTACTTCAGAGACACTTTGGCAAGAAATTGTCACAGTTTTGGGGCGAGTACAAAAGCCCCAAACTACACAAGCCGCAGAAATATTATTGCAAATATTGCCATCGCAGCATCCAGCCACAGAAATTGTTAGTGTCAAAAGTGCGATCGCCTTATCTTTAGGACAGTTAGGCGAAATCCAAGCTATTGAACCATTAATTTCGCTGCTAGCTGATTCTAATGCATCGGTGAGACTACACGCGATCGCTGCACTCAAAAATTTGGATGGGGAAGTTGCACATCAAAAATTGCAGCAGTTAGCCAATAATGCTGCACTCACACCAGATTTGCAACAAGGAATAGCGATCGCTTTAGCTGAGTGGTAATTTGTATGTATTTGTATCCAATTAGCAGTTAATTGGTTAATTCATTGTGGGTAAGCCACAATCAGAATAAGAAGTAATAATGCGGGATTGTAGTGAATTATGGCAAAACCTAAAATCCTTCAAGAAGATCGTGAATATACCTTCAGATCGTATTTTGAAATGACTTATGAGCCAGAAGAAATCTTAGCAGAGCTTGGTTATGCTTTGGTACGGTCAAGGTTATCGCTACCAACAACACAAAAGCCTCTAGACCGATTAGAAGAATTAAGAGACCGTATCGAACGGACGCTTCCACGGGTTAGTTTAACTAGTGAAACAGCACGTCGAGAAACTTTGGTCGCACCAATTTTATTGGAAGTTGCTACATACTATTGTGATTGTCAGTTAAGAATTGAGTACCCATTGGCGGTAACTAAATGGCTTAAAGGAAATCTTGATTATCTTCTTCGTGCAGACCAGAATCTTTTAGTTGTGGAAGCAAAAAATGATGATATCACCAGAGGATTTACACAACTAGCTGCTGAATTAATTGCTTTATCCCAAATTGAAGAACAGTCTTTTCAATATGGAGCAGTTACCATTGGTGATGTCTGGCGATTTGGCAAGCTTGATGTTAAAGCACAACAAATTATAGAAGATATAAAAATTTATTCATTACCTGATGATTTAGAAGCTTTAATGAAGATATTAGTGGGAATTGTTGAGCGAAGCTCTAACAGTTTGTAAACACTTTATGGCAAATTTAAGCACATAGATTTCAAAATAATTCGTAATTGGTAGTTACAATCAGTGGGGGCTTGTAACTTTTAATTACAAATTACGAATTATTTGGTCAAGCAACCACTTATTATCGGATATACCGCATTTTATTGGATTAATTCTAAAGAAATAAATAACTCACCGTTATTCATGTACTTGCTACGGAAAAGTTTTTTCACAATATCCGGCAATTCATCCATAGCTATATCATTTGGTTTAAATATTTTACCATTAATTCTGATATTTATATCTGCAATATTAGCAATATCTTGGAACAATTTGGCATTTTGCAGATAATAACCTTGGTCACATAAAGGGAAGGTATATCTGCTTCTGAGTTCCTTGAACGGATTGGACGTGATGCATCCGTGTTGGAAACCCCAATTAATTCCCGTCTTAAAGCATTCTTAGAAGCGCCTATTTCTATGTGGTGGTGCTGGTCTGAGGCTACAAGGCGTTATGCATTACAATTGGGGCTAGTGGAAAGCCATAGACAAGAAAGCGAAGAAGGACTCAAAGATTACATAGTCGATGAACGGCTGAAGCAGCAAAAAGAAATAGTTGGAGATTGTCTTTGGCGTGCCATGCTTACACTTGCCGTAATTAACTATGGCATTCCCGAACTTGGCATTAATAGCATGACACCTCTTCTGCGTTGGATGAGCTTCAAAATACTACAACACAAGGCAGAACAAGGAGAAAGTATTTCTGTACAAAAAACTGATGAGCCTACGTTCACTATTACAGAGAAGCAAATCGAAAACGACTTAGTTGAAATTCAAGCTGCACTAGATCTATTGCAACAATTTTCACCATCCTATTACGAAGTTCTGGATATGGTGATGAACGGCAGGATGAGTTACGCCCAAATCGCCAAATACAAACGCCTTAATACCCAAAAAAATATCACAGAAGCAGAAACACGACGAGAAGCAAAAGAAGCAGTCTATCAACTTCGGGCATACCTCCACAATCAAGTGACGGAGAATATCAAAAAACAGTATATAAAAAATTCCTCTGAATCTGACAAAAATTTGGAAGTAAAAAAGAAAGAATATTATCAATTATGTTCATTGTCTTTTTTAAAACAGAAAGATAGGAAAAACATTGAAGATAAATTTCTTCGTCCTGCATTGGAAAATCCAGAACTAGAATTTTGGATCAAAGAGATTGACCATTTAGCAGGACATCACTTAACTGGATTTAAGTCTATCCATATTGATTCTAACCATAAAGACCTTCATTATGTTTTGAGAGAAGAACTGGAAAAAAAACTAAAAGATGAGAAAACAGACGATAAAGATAGTATTCGTAGTTTACTAATTCAAATGGACAAAGAGTTGATGTTTTGTAAGTCGTTTAAGGATATACGCGAAATCGTGGGACAGTTTGTTGATAAAATATCAGAAGGAAGCTTGCAAATTGATACTATCCCCTTTCCTAAAAACTTCCTAGAGCGAAAAGAATAGAAATTCATCCTTAAAACTATAGCGATTCTTATTTGAATTCTGTAACCTTAGCTGATTGCGATCGTTCCATTGCTGTATTTAGGTTTGGAGAAATCTTAGTACAGCTTTGCATAAGTTCGTAGCGTTTTTAAACGCAGAGGCACGCGAAGTAAACGCAAAGGTACGCAGAGTTTTACGCAAGATAATTGGCTACGAATCAATGAAATGCTGTACTTAGTCGTTGTACAGATTCACTTGAGTTTGCACAGAAAACTGTTGCTCAAACTCTATAATGTGATGAATTAAAAATTTTATCTAAAAATTGATCCATTTAAGAGGGAAATAGTCAAGTAATTTTCCGCGAAAAATGCCAATAAATTACATAAAAAGCGGATAATTAACGATAAACTCTGTAAAATCTGATTTACACAAATTTAAATTAGAGGAGAATACTTGTAACAAACCCTACTAAATTGCGGTTAAAAATCCGTTAACTTAATGAAACCGATAAATGTAATTCAGGCTACATAAAATGCGCCTAGAGCAGTTGCAAGCCTTTCTAGCGATCGCACAAACCGGCAGCTTTCAACAAGCAGCGCGAACATCTGGTGTTACCCAATCTACAATTAGTCGCCAAATCCAGGCATTAGAAGCAGATTTGGGTGTAGAACTTTTTCACAGAACAACTCATGCAAAATTAACGCTGGGAGGTGAATGTTTATTACCCCGTGTCCGCAAAATTTGCCAAGAATGGGAGACAGCTACACAAGAATTAGCTGATTTAATCGCCGGAAAGCAACCAGAACTTTGCATTGCGGTGATTCACTCCTTATGTGGATCTTACTTGCCTCCAGTGTTGCAAAAATTTTGTCATGCTTATCCAGATGTGCAATTGCGGGTGACTTCATTGGGAAGCGATCGCGCCTTGAAAGTCCTTAAAGATGGATTGGTGGATTTAGCAATTGTGATGAATAATCGCTTTTTAACCACCGGTAGAGAAATGGTGGTAGAAGTACTTTATGATGAACCAATAGAAATTTTAACCGCAGCCAATCATCCCCTGGCACAATATGAATGCGTCCCTTGGTCGGAGCTAATTCGTTATCCCCAGGTGGTTTTTAAAGATGGTTATGGGATGCAGCGCTTAATCCAAGATAGATTTGAGCGAATGGAAGCTACACTCCAAGCGGCTTTAGAGGTAAATACCCTAGATGCCTTCCGGGGAGTGGTGCGCCAAGGAGAACTAATCGCTTTGCTACCTCAGTCAGCATTACTGGAAGCGCGTTTTGACCCTACCCTAGCGATTCGTTCCTTAGAAAATAATAATATTAGTGGTTTAGTGGATGGTTCCAGTTTGACTCGGCGGGTAGTTATGGTAACAACTCAAGACCGATTGCAAATTCCCCCCATCAAGCACTTTTGGCAACTCGTGTGCGAAAATATCCCATTACAAATTGACCAGCAGCGATCGGCTTCATGAACCGTCATTAGTTATTAGTCATTGGTAATTAGTCATTTTTACAAAGGACAATGAACAAATGACAAATGACAAAGGACAAAGGACAAATGAGCAATGTATTTAGGGAATTACTGAAAAAAGTAGGTAGCGGAAACCACACAGGCGAAAATTTAACTCGTGCTGAAGCAGCCAGCGCTACTAAAATGATGTTGCTGGGTGAAGCGACACCAGCCCAAATCGGAGCGTTTTTGATTGCTCATCGAATCAAACGCCCTACGGGGGAAGAGTTAGCAGGAATGTTGGATGCTTATGATGAATTGGGGCCAAAGCTGCAACCATTCGACTCTGGACAACCAGCGATCGCTCTTGGCATTCCTTATGATGGCAGAACCCGCACAGCACCAATTAGCCTGGTAACAGCTTTACTACTCGCCGCAGTTGGACAACCAGTAATAATGCACGGTGGCGATCGCCTTCCAACAAAGTATGGCTTACCCCTAATAGATATTTGGCAAGGTTTAGGAGTCGATTGGACTACTCTACCACTAGCAAAAACCCAGCAAGTTTTTGAGCAAACAGGAATCGGCTTTATTTATTTACCTCAGCATTTTCCCTTAACTATAAGTATTTGGGAGTACCGCGACCAACTTGGCAAACGTCCGCCATTCGCAACAATGGAGCTAATTTGGTGTCCTTATGCTGGGGATGCTCATGTAATTGCCGGGTTTGTTCATCCGCCGACAGAAGGGATGTTTAAGATAGCTCTAGGGTTGCGGGGAGTGACCAAATTTACATTAGTGAAAGGATTGGAAGGTAGTTGCGACTTACCGCGCGATCGCACTGCAATTATCAGCTTATCTCCATCTGTAGCATCCCAAGAGGTAGAAAGATTGCACCTCGCACCACGAGATTATGGCTTTACTACCAAAAACGTACCCCTTGGAACTACTGAAGAATTGGTGGCAGATATTCAGGATGTTTTAGCAGGTAAACCAGGCGAACTAATGCAAACAGCCTTGTGGAATGGCGGATTCTACTTATGGCGGAGTGGTATTTGTTCAAATATGCCAGAGGGTTTAGCGAAAGCAAAAGAATTATTCACCAATGGCGCAGTAGCAGCTAAACTCAAAGAACTCAGCCAGTCAACCCCTTTGAGGAATTCAAAATGACGCTCTCTACGAGACGCTGCGCGAACGCGGACTCGCTCTAAGCAAGCCATGCCGTAGATTTTACGCTGCGCTAACAAAATTCAAAATTCAAAATAACAATCCCCATAAATAAATTCAGTTGCTCTGTATCCTTTGCATTTTTGCTCAGTAAATTCCCTTTCAGCAGCATTTATGTCAGTATAAACACTTCGGGACTTCAGAGTGCTAAGATAATTCGCAATTAATTACGAATTACGAATTACGAATTATTTACTCAGCCCCTTCTCCAAAATAGATTTTTGTTGCAACCAATCTTGACCGACTTGAATACTGACATCTGAGCCAAGATTGCCAGTACTTTCCACACGTACTTCACCAAATCCCAAAGTCTCACGAATTGATTCGGCACTGTTACCATCTCCTTGCTGGGCGACAATATGAGTCACATCTAAAGGTTCACCCCACGCCTTAGCTACATAGATGTTGCGATATCCAGATTTTTCCAATGCTCTAATTAATGGTTGGAGATTAGAGCGATCGCCACCTGTACTATCTTGAATTGCTACACGCAAAGAGCCTGGGTCAGTCGCGGTCGCCTGCTGTTCCTGTTCTGACTCCAAACCAAAGTGTTGAGCCATCAGTTTAGCAATGCCATTTTTATTGGGCAACCAATAGCTAGCATCAAACTCGCCTTTCTCACTAAAGCGACCTGGCAGCATTAACATTTGCATATTAGAGCGATTTGTCCGTACCCCAAAACCCATTAGCGCTACTAACTCTTCAACCGTTAAATTGGTATCGATGTGGTCTTTAACTACATCCAGAACTTTAGGTAATTGAGCAACGGTAGCTGGGTTGAGTGTTTGATCCATCAAAGCACGAATAACCATTTGTTGCCGTTGAATCCGACCAATATCTCCGAGTTCGTCATGGCGAAACCGCAGCAATTGCAGTGCCTGTTCACCACCGAGATGCTGCTTACCCGCCTTCAAATTGATGTACAAATGCTGAGAATCATCTTGATACTTCATATTTTTGGGGACGTAGACTGTTACGCCTCCTAAAGCATCGATTAGCTTGGCAACTCCCAAAACGTTAATTCGGATATAGCGATCGATTCCCGCCCCTCCTAAGAGATTACTGACGGTTCTGGCAGTTAAAGCTGGCCCACCCTCCATATTGGCAGCATTAATTTTTTTCACTCCATGCCCCTCTATTTCTGTGCGGGTATCTCTGGGAATGGAGAGCATAATTATTTTTTTTGTCTCTGGATCGAATTTGACCAAGAGCATGACATCAGAAAGACCATCAAAGGAGTTTACCTGGGGCAGATATCTCAGGTTCTTCGTGTCTTCAGGAGGGTTTTGGATATCTGGGGGAAGTACGCTCATCCCCATAACCAAGAGATTGACTGGGCGAGTTAATTCTGAAAATCGCATTACACCTCCAGAAATGCGATCGCCATCAAAAGCTGCCTCCTCCTGTGGACTTAGCTGGGCTTGCTGCAAAGGCGTACTGGTTAAAGACACCGCCAAAAGTGCCCCTGCTGTTGCTGACACCATTGCAATCCCACTCATCCCTACCCAAAACCACAACCAACGTCCAGATTTAGAATTCTGAGAAATTTTTTTATTGGACTTTGAGGCTTTTCCCGACTGGTTTTCTTCCGCCGAACTTCTTTGAATGGTCACAGACTTCCTCACACTTACTCAATAATCAAATTCGGTAAATTTGTAAACTAAAAACATCCAAACAAATCAACCCATAATAACTAACTCTTAATTATCAGTGCTAACTTTTTTCATGTAGTGTCAACCACAACACTTATAGCAGCATTTTTCCTTCTTTTGGGCCAACTTAGAGATGTTTTACTGAAGTATGGCAATAATAAACTGGATTTGACTAGATATATAGATAAATCAACTATAATTTTTTAGGAAATAAGTAAAATTACTGAAAAATTATCATCCTAAAAAATTAAGATAAGTACTTTCCAAACACTCGTTCGGCTATTGTACTAAAGCCTGGTAAACGTCCAGATTTGCCCTGCATCAAGCGCAGAATCAACCAGACACTCACTATAAAGTAACCCGACGTGAGAAAACTATTCAGGATAAATAAACGTAGCGAAAAAAAATCTGAAGTTGTGGCTCCGGTACTTAATAATAAATATCCCAACAGCCAAGTAAATGCCAAAGTGATAGACAGACGGCTAACAGCAACTTGTTCCCGCCTGCCCTGTCCCCGATAGAGAGTCCACAAAGATGGAAAAAAGCCGACGATCGGAATCAAATATAAAAGCAACTGAGTTTTGGGAATTGGGCATTGGGCATTGGGCATTGGGCATGGCGTAATAATCAATAGTTCTTCTTCCCCTGCTCCCCTGCTCCCCTGCTCCCCAGTCGCCTTTGGTTCAAAATTATTCATTGGGGTTAGTTTAACTCCTATAGCTAGAAAGATGAATAAGACTCATATAGTTAGCGATAATAAGCTGTAAAGAAAGATTTAACCTAGTTCTATCCCGCAATTAGCTCAAAATGCAGACACGCAAGCTACTCGACTGGTGGCAAACATTCACACCAATAGCGCGAATCGTGGCGATCGCGTTATTCGTTCCGCTGCTAGTTCTAAATGGTTGGGCACTTTCGGTATTTTTCAATTATTTCCATTCTCTCATAGTCATTTTAGTGGGAGCCTCAGTCTTAGCATTTCTGCTCAACTACCCTGTGAGTTGGATGGAACATCAAGGTGCTAGGCGAGAGCAAGTCGCTATCTTAGTATTTCTCTTGGCTTTATCGATTTTATTAGCATTGGGTGTGACGCTGGTTCCCTTAGCCCTTACCCAAGCTCAACAACTGGTGGCTCGGTTGCCAGAGTTGATCGACTCTGGACGCTCTCAGCTAATGATATTAAACGAAAAAGCGGAGACTTTTGGCTTACCCATTAACCTCGATGCTTTGGTTGTACAAATCAACGATCGCGTCAAGGGACAACTGCAAGCGATCGCTGGACAAGTTTTAAATCTGGCGGTAGTTACAGTCACAAGTCTTCTAGATATCCTCTTGACGATGGTTTTGACTTTCTACCTTTTACAGCATGGGAGCGAACTCTGGGAAAGTTTAGTGGAATGGCTACCCTCTAAATTCCGCGATCCTTTCTCTAAAACAGTCCGTCTCAGCTTTCAAAATTTCTTCATCACCCAATTGATTTTATCCACCTGCATGGCTTCAGCCCTCATTCCTACCTTTTTGTGGCTGAAAGTGCCATTTGGGTTGCTATTCGGCTTAACTATTGGTTTGATGGCTCTCGTCCCCTTTGGTGGTTCTGTGGGCATCGCTCTGACTACATTATTGGTAGCACTGCAAGATTTCTCAATGGGTGTGAGAGTTTTAATAGCAGCAGTAATCGTACAGCAAATTCTCGAAAACTTAATTGCCCCCCGAATTTTAGGCAGTTTTACAGGTTTAAATCCAGTTTGGATTTTAATTTCAGTTTTAACAGGGGCAAGAATTGGCGGACTATTGGGTGTAATTGTGGCAGTACCCACAGCTGTTGTGATTAAAACCGCTTTAAGTGCCTTGCGTCCAAACGATAGCGGCACGGGGGAAATAACTGCACCCGTTGCAGCCAACGAATCTCCAAAAACTGACCCTAAAAACACTCTGAGTATTTCGGAAGCAACATTACCTTAAGGAGGCTGGAGGTTTCCTGCCTCCTTATTGTGGTTCAATAATCGAACCCATAAACAAAACGTTTCCCGTTTGATTATTTCTAATCGCACAGAAGAAGGGACGATCAACAATCATTCGGAATGGTTCTAGTTCGTCTCTTAAAGATGTTGCGACTATTCCCACCGAAGTAGCCGCAGCCGCTTCAGTCCCTTCTTCATTTACTTCAACAAAAGTTTTATGCTTAACTTGGCTAATGGCAAAATTTTTACCCATACCAGAAAAATTAGCTTTGCTGCTGAAAGCCTCTCCCATGCCTAAACTTTTCAAGGCATCATTGAGTGTAACTTCGTAATCTGTTTTGAAGCGGGGTAGCCTAATAAACCCTTTTTGTTTGTTGAACTGAGTCATCCATTTTTCCCAGTTTTCAAAACTCAGGTTTTGATATAAGGCTTTCAGATTAGAGTTCTGTTTGGGAAGGAATATATAAAAACTGGTTTTCCCATCTTTACCGTAAGGTAAACTAACCGCCTGAAATTGTTCATTTTCATAATATCTATAGTCACCTTCTTGTGACATCATCAGGTGTTGCTTTCGTCTACTAGGTGTGATGTAAAAAGGGTATTGAGCAGTTTGTTTTTTGTCAAATTCGTTACTCCAATTTCCTTTAAAATATATGGCATTAATTAGAAACAACACTTGATCTGGTTCAATTTTTTCAACGATTTTATTAATTTTACCTTTAGTATTTTCTGTTACCCAGTTATTTATAATACTAGATGCGACGGCATCTTTAAAGTTTAAATTGCTGACCTTAGCTTGATAGAAATCCTGGGTTCTCTTGAGGAAATCTGGTACAAAGCTAACATCTTGATTTGCCCAAAGCGAATTAGCAATACTCAGTTGTACTTTTGCATCCTGATTGTCTAAAAGCTGCTTCAATGCCGCCGCGTAAGCAGAATTAATTTCTGGTAGATTCATTCCCTGTAATTCCAGGGTTTTTGCCATTGCTTGTTGAGTTGAGCCGCTAGCGCCGTTGTAGGTCATGGCGAGAGCGATCGCTATACTTGAAGGTGAGATAAAAATATTATTCTCACCTTTATCATCTTTCAGAACTTCTGAAAACAGTTTAAAGCCAAACTTATTGCTAGACTCAACTATTCTTGTATCAGGGTTGAGTGTTTTTTTTTGCAATGGAGTTTCTGGTTGAGGTAAACTAGATTGGGCAAGGGCGCTTTTGTTACTCTCAACTTGAGAACACCCTAATACACTGAATAGAACAACACTTGCAGCTGCCAGAGCATAACGTCTGCCTAGACTCACACCATAACGTCTTTGCAGAAAATACTCTTTCGCATCACTAAATTTTTGCCGATTCATTCTGCTACCTCACTTGCCAAAGATTCCCGATCTGTGCTGATGATTGACGCAGGCGCTGTGTCAATGATTAACTATTGCATTTACTCCAATAGAAAATTAGACTGTTACAGTTTTTGTAACAGCCAGTTAATGGCTCAGAGGAATTAAACACGACTTATTGAAGCTGCTAATTCTTAATTGAGGCGGCTATGCAGAAAAATTATGGAAAATTTCGATTTTGACGGAAATTTTCTATTTATCAATAACAGTATTGTAGACTACCTAATCACAAAATAGCCACTATTCTTACTTTTTAAAGATAAAATCACATTTCTCAGGTCACAAAATACCAAAGTTTTTTGGGGCGCACACCTATGCGTTGTTTAACATAGATTAAAAACGCTGTAAGTTGACACAGATAAAAATTGTGCGCCCCTATTTTAATTTATAGGTACACTCCACCAAGCTAAACTGTAGGGTTGAGTCGCTTCATTTATCTTTTGACGAAACTGGACACGGATTTTGTAATTGCCATTAGCAGGAACGGGGCAGAAAATATGTTCTATACTATCAATTTGGCTAATTGAGGAGCAAACAGCACCAGCATTTGAATTTTGAGCATCAGCTTTTACTAAGTATAGGTCGAGATTATTTAAACCGCGATCGCGGAAATTTTCGCCCACATCATATTGCTGGTTTTTATTTTTATCGTTGAGTTCCACTAATCGATCCCAACTCAGGGTGACAGCAACAAAACTTCCCTGTTTTAAAGGTTTAGCTAATGCATAGTCAATAGACGCTCCCACATTAACTTGGCGATAATCCCAACCAATAGCCGGAACCGTAGCTGATGGCTGCCATTGACCAGCACTAAATTGCTGATAAGCGCGAAATGCATTTAAATGACCCGCTCCCATTTGAGCATCCAAAGGAATTTTTGGATCTTTATAAGCATCAGAATCTAGCCAGCTTTGATTTTGTTTATCAATTAGCGTCCGGCTCATTCCCAAGCGTAAGCCATCACCGCTATCTTGGATTTTGTCTGCTGAATTCAGCAATATGGCTTTCATTACTTCATGATGCCGAGAATCGATGCTCCAGTTGGGTTGTTTTGTCCGTATTTGTCGGTCAGAAAATTCTTGTAATAGAGCGACAGTAGCCGTAACTTGAGGCGCAGCAAAACTAGTACCTGTAACCTTGTTCAATTTGCCATCTGGATTGAGCAAAGGAATATTATTCCCAGGAGCGACTAAATTGATAGCGCGACGGCCACCAATATCAAATTCCCTCCCAGCTAGTCTTCCACTCACTCCTTGGTTAGCACCCGCCAGATTAGCCACATCTACTTTGTTAAAAACTCCCCCTCGGCGGGATGAAAAAGCCACGTTCACTCCGTTAAAATTATCTGTAGGAATAGGAATACCGCCTTTACCTTGATTGCCTGCGATCGCATACAAAACATCATGAACCCGGCTAGACCAGTCAACACATAAAGTTAGTAAAGCATTGCCGTCTAAAATAGCCTCTGGTCTAGGGTCGCGGCTCAGAGGTTCACCAAAACTAAAATTAATCGCACGGACATCGCCACCATTTTGTAGCGCTATGTGCTGGGCGGATAAACACTCTTCTGGCTGACCCATGCTTTTAGTAGAACCCACGGCAGACGAATACAATCTTGCTCCTGGAGCAATTCCTGGCAAAGCTTTGTCTTGACTTACCATCACACCAGCAACATTGTAGGCGTGAGGGTCAACACCGCTATTAGACTTAGCTGGCCCATTGCGTAAGAATACTCCCGCTAAAGATATGGCGCGATTTTTAGACACCGCTTTATCCCACCCAAACATTCCCGGACGACCAATTTCCACTTGACCAATAGCAATCTTACGACCGATTAAATTATAAGGAGCTTGGTGTAGCTTCAGAGCATCAATACCGTTAGTTCCCAAAGCAGATTCTAAAGCCGAAGCAATTACCGGCGCACTCAGACAAGAAGCACTTAATCCCCAAATTATCCAGGTTAGTTTTTTAGTCATTTGTTATTTGTCATTTGTCATTTGTCATTGGTCAAGAGTTATTATTCTCTCTCTGCTCTCTACTCGTGCAAAAAGACTGGGATCAAAGTTATGAGTCTTGCTCAATGTTTTGTTACAATGCTTACAGACGAGGACGCTTAAAAACCCACTAGCCATGACCCAAAACCTATCTCAAAAGCCCATTGTAATTTCTCCATCTATCCTATCAGCCGATTTTAGCCGTCTGGGTGATGAAATTCGCGCTGTAGACGCGGCCGGAGCAGATTGGATTCATGTTGATGTAATGGATGGTCGTTTTGTACCTAATATTACGATAGGCCCTCTGATTGTGGAGGCGATTCGTCCGGTTACAACCAAGCCTCTGGATGTCCACTTGATGATTGTGGAACCAGAAAAGTATGTAGAAGGATTTGCTAAGGCGGGTGCTGATATTATCTCCGTACACTGCGAACATAATGCTTCTCCGCATCTACACCGTACCTTGGGGCAAATTAAAGAGCTTGGTAAGAAAGCTGGAGTTGTACTTAATCCTGGTAGCCCTCTAGAGCTAATTGAATACGTTCTAGATTTATGCGATTTAGTACTAATTATGAGCGTCAACCCTGGTTTTGGTGGTCAAAGCTTTATCCCTGGTGTGTTACCCAAAATCCGCAAGCTGCGTCAAATGTGTGACGAACGCGGTCTTGACCCTTGGATTGAAGTGGATGGAGGACTGAAGGCAAATAATACCTGGCAAGTTTTAGAAGCGGGAGCTAATGCAATTGTCGCTGGTTCAGCTGTATTTAACGCTAAGGATTATGCTGAGGCTATTACATCAATTCGCAACAGCAAGCGTCCCGCCCCAGAATTAGCAAAAGTTTAATTCATTTTTAGATTAACCATTTTAAAAAATAGGGTGAGCAATTAGCGCACCCTATTTTTATTTGCATATAAAAAAACTGGAAATTCAAAACTTAAAGAACTTCCAGTTTTTACTAAATAAATTAAAAATTTAGAAAGCAGAGGTAATCCAAGTTGGGAGGACTAGGATTACAATAATCGAAAGAGAAGCGTATTACCTATTAGTTCTACCAGCCACGACAACGATTTAACCGTAACTTTTCTGTTTCCGCTCCTATTATTGGTGTTAAGCGTTTGCTTTAGTTAATAAAGCAACACCAACCACAGGATAGAAAGTTTTATAAGCTTTACTTACATCGTCTGCAGTCGATGAAAGGTGTGTAAAATCTGGATTGGGGGAATCCACCTCCCCAAATTTACTTTGCTCAGACTTCCTCAGAAAAAGAACCACCGATAGTAACGGTTGCTTAGTTGGTCTTGGTATAGGAGTTATTTACTCCATGAAATCCTGACTAGTTTTGTAATCATTTTGATTTATTTCATAGTCAGAACTAATCATTGATTTTAGTTTTTTAATTAACTTACTTGTCGGTAATCACCTCTATTTAAGTTAATGTTGTAGTTGTTATTAGTTTACCAATTTCGTCAGTATTTATTTGCCATTTTGCCAGATTTTTTTAAATATAAAATTAATGACTCCTATAGAAAACCTACCATGCTATAAATTTTAAATTAGCATGGCAGGCTTTCAGATATTCAATCAAGTTTAGGGCAGAACCTATTGATTCCAAATTGTTTTTAATTGACTCCACAGTATTTCAAGGATATAGCGATTTCCTTGATTGATGTTGGTTAATTTAGTTATCCCAATCTCTGGTCTAAACTACCACCACGGATTTCTGTTTTTTGCTTTCCAACAACTTCAAGATAAGCAGGTCTGGAATCATTAGCATGTTTCAGCATTTTTAGATTCTCACTTTGCTGTTGTTTTGTTCTGTTGGTTTGAGAGTTTTCTTTGAGCAATCGGTTGTAGGTACGATACGGAATGTAATGGAGAGGATTATAACCAGTAAAACGTAGCATTAAAACACATGCCCAGGAGTACTTTCCAGCAAGAATTGCTTCAACTACTTTGTCAAATTGTTGAGCCTTCACTGTTGTATCTATGTTACTACTAATACCAGCCATTTCTTGATTCATCATAGTGTTTAGTTATCTTGGATGAAGTAAACTAGTTCAGTTTCTGCGATTATTAACGTTTAAATTGAGGTTTACAAACTGCATTAACTTTTTTGCAGTTCATTGAATCGCTTTCGGGAAATTATCAGCAATTTGGCAGTGTAGGATGTTGATGATGGCTACAAATCCATCAATCAACAGATGCGTACATAACTTTCCCAAACTTTGATTTGCTCCCACAGCTTTGAGTGGTAAAGATAAAGGCTGTAACTTCCCTGCTGTTTAAGCTTTACCTTGGCGCTGTTGAGCAGAGTTTTGGTAATTTTGGCTGATAACTCCCCTAGTAAACTAGTTTTGACAAGAGCTAGCTTGTAGTAGGGATATAAATTATATAGATTCATTGCTGAACTGTCCCCTTGGCTTGAGGTTTCGACTGCATTTGACCTGATGATTTTTCTGATAAACTAACGTTTGATTAAAAACAATCGAGTTTTTAACCAACTTTATTGGCTGCTCAATCCTGTTAGTAGGTTAAAGGTAAAATTTATCTTTTGTCTTCTCATTTGAATGGTAGGACAAAAGTCTCGGCGTAGCTCTCGATAGATGCAGTTTTGTTCTTTGAAAGTTTATCGACTCCTAATTCAATAAATTTTCTGTGTTAAAACGCCTGTATTTCTTATTACTGCTTCATTAAGCAATTTCCGGCAAGTTTCCATATTTTTTTAGCAGTTAAGAAAATTTATTTATCTTTGAGCTTTAACAACGCCATTCGTATATATACTATTTTTCGTCGTTAATGTCATCCACTATATTAGTAGATTTGTAAGTCAAATTTACTGAATTTATTTCGATATGTACTTGCGTATTGTGCAACTTTGAATTTTGTCCTCTTTTACTAATTTATGAGGGGTATGACCCCCCATACAATCTCAATTTAAACACTTTATTATTGTCGAGTCGCTAGAAAATATTACCATTAACTATGATGTAAAACAACTTATAAAAATCGTAAATTTAAAGACTCAAAACGTCCGTAGCTATAGCATTGAACATATTTTATAATAGGTTCAATAAGATAATGATATTGATTATCCTGATGTTTCTTAATTTACAAGAACTACAGCTTTAGCCTATCTAAATAAATTCACTGCAAACTGCTCATGAATATTTCATGATTATCAGCTAGTAATTACAGCTAGCTTAGGTGTAAAAAATTTCTAGTTAGTGATAAGATATATGGTAAGCTAAAATTTTTATTAATAAAATAAATAATAATTTGGTCAGGATGCTTTTACTAAAAAATAGTAGTTTAAGTTCATAAAATATTAGAAACTTTAGTAATATAGACAGATAAAATTAACACATAATATCGTTAATTTTATTTATGATTCACTTATGTGTGTCTTAATATTTAAAACATTTCTCAAGCTGAGATTACAAATGCTGTGGCAGTTGGGGTAAATTCTAGAAAAAACTACCAATTGCTATGAGTTTGTGATGAGTGCCTTGCTCAACGAGAATACCTCGGTCTAAAACAAAGATATAGTTGGCATAAAGTAGTCTGGAATTCTCAATGCTTCAACTCTTACCATTACTGAAATTTTCCTTCGCTTCCGGAAACACTCGGAAAATCAAATCACAAATTTAAGTTTGCTCTCTCAGATAAAGATAGGCTAATTTTGGTAACGCATATTATAGCGGTTCTCAATTGTATGAAATACATACCAAACCCCCAGCCATTCCCTTGCAGGAAAGGGGAGTAAGATTTAAAGCTTCTCTCTTTTTAAGAAAAGGGTTTGAAGGGAGGTCAAAGTGTATTTCATACAATTGAGAACCGTTTTGTAGCGAATCAATTAATAACTAAGTAAATTCCCCAGATTGCCATTGCCCGTAAGTAAGTGCTAGCGCGGAAAGTACCAGCTGCGGTGATAGCTTCAGGGGTGCGAAATTGCAAACCATTGTCATAAATTTGCTGGACTACAGCTTGTGTTAATCTCAAGGCTTCATCCTTCATTCCCATTTGCACAAGAAAAGCCGCTAGCCCAAAGTTTATCCCTGTCCAAACTTCTAGGGGATGAGTAGCTTTAGGGTTTTCTGGTGAACCGTCAGGACGAACACCATTAGCAGCACCAAACTCTGCATTGCAGAATTTTAAAAAGCAGGCATCATAAACAGTTTTCAGGGCAGAAAGGGCGCGATCGCTCGGTACAATATCTGGTAAGTCTAAAAGACGCGCGTAGAACTGTCCGCACAACTGATCTGCCATTACCACATCGGAACCACTTTCACTATCAAGTTTGTAATATTGGCCATTCCAGAGTTTTTCTTGGTAAATAGGAAGAGATTGTTGTAACCAAGTTTCATAGATGGATTTTTGAACCGCCATCGCTTTTAGCGTCTCCCCTTGGGAGAAGCCGCCAAGGTCGCCAAGTTTGTGAGTTAATAAAATATCGCTAATTGCGATCGCAGCCTCTAACGCCGCTAACCACAAACCCCCACAATAGGCGCTAACACCCTGCAACCGCCAATCATCAAAGGTTTGATCGGGCGCACCAGAATTTTCGGGAATCCCATCACCATCAAGGTCAAAAGTTTTCAGATAGTCAAGGGTTTGAACGATCGCAGGCCAGCAATCTGCTAAGAATTCTACATCGTCAGCACCCGTGAGCAGAAAATCACGGTATACTTGCAAGACAAAATCGCTACCTAAATCTTTCCATAAATTGCAGTCTTGATAACTGGTATAGTTGGTTTTCTCCCAAACGTGTTCATTGGGTGCGCCTAAATCGTGGGGTGTTGCACCTGCGACTTTGCGAACTGCGATCGGGCTTTCAGCTTTGATTGTCATGTAATAGCCAATTATCCGAGGTGTATCATCACCTTGAGGAATTGCCCGTGCAAATGCCCGAATCACTGATTTTTCTAATTCTGGAAACAGCATCAGCAGGGCAAAAGAACCATATAACCGCACATCTAGACTTTCATACCACCGATAATCTAGACACTCCAGCACCGCAAACTGACCGATGGGGTCAAGTTCTGATGCAGCACTCCAGAGAGTACCGCCGCTAGTGAGGTCGTAAAGCTCATTAAATAGAGCCATTTTAAACCAGTTGGGTAAATCTTCCCGGTCGAGAATGGGTTTTTGCCAACTTTGAATTTGCGATCGCCAGGTTTGGTATTCTTGTAGTGCAGTAGATGCGATCGCCCAAGCATTTTTACCACTTCTATCAAAAAAATCTGTATATCTGCGATAATAGTTGACTCCGGCGGCAAATTCTGTTACTGGTAAATCCCAAGCTAAGACAAAGGGGATTTCAAGAGTTTCACCTGGTTGGAGAGTGAAACGAAGTGCGATGCCTGCGGCCGGCGTAGCCATCGCAGCCCCTAATTGTTCACCTTCTGCGACTGGATTTGTATCTATATAATTGGTTAAAGAACCATCTTTCGCAAAGCTTTGCCACACCTCATCACCCGTTCCTTCCGGATTCCAGCGAGTGTGGTGAAATACTTCCACTTGAGGATGCTTCAGCGTCGCAATACACCAAGTTCCGTCACCTTCTTGTAAAGGTTTATCATTACCAACCCGACCTAAAACACAGGCAAACTGTTCTGTATTTTCAACTATCTGGTTATAGTTCCCTTGACTTTCGCCCCAGCGTGGTTGGTATTCGTAAACCGGACTACCATCATCGCGCACCCGCACTTCGGGAGATTTGAGAGCGTTTGTAAACCAGCCCACCATATTTTGCCAAGTGAGCATGATGCTGAGAGTAATCGGTGTATTTGTCGGGTTATGGGCATTCCAGAGGAACGTTGCCACAGGATAGCTAGTTTCTTGATAATTACCTGCCCAAATAGGGGAAAATTGCTCACAAGTCAACTGTGCTTGAAATACATTTTCATACACAAACCAGCTACGTGGGTATAGCGCGTGATAATTACCTGTCCCTTCTGAAAGTGTTGGATACCATTGCCAAGCTTTGAGAGTGCCATCATCGGGCGCTTGAGTAGATAAAGCGTAGGCTTGAGAAGATGTGCCATTGGATTCAAATACACTGAATTGACAAGCGGGAACGTTTTTGAAGGTATGTTCACCGCCGTCTATGTGCCACAGGTTAAAATCTCCCCGTGAAGAACGACCGATGCAACCTGCACCAAAGCCACCTAGAGGCATACCATGCCAAGGGCCATCATCAATATTACTTGCGTAGCGAACAGTATAAGGTTTGTCCCAGCCTAAACCGATAGGACGGCTCCAAGTGCAAGAGGGAATTTTCGGAGAAAGTTGATTTGTCATCGCCTAATGTTACAGCGTGCAGTTACGTCAATGAAGACTAGCGCGATGTGTGATTTTTCTCAAGGGGCGCAGCGATATCAAATCATTTATCAATAAATGCAGAAGGAATGAGAAAAACTGCCCTCCTGCCCCCTGCCTCCTTAAATCCTTAAGTAGTCGGACAAAAATATTTACAGTCATTGCGAACGCTTCATTCACAATGACATTATGTTAGGACTTACGCACTGTACAAATTAATCATGGTATGAATTTACGAGAATAAGTTATTTCAGGCTCAACGGACTTGTGTTCTGAACCAACAGACTTGTGTTCTGAACCAACGGACTTGTATTCTGAACCAACGGACTTGTATTCTGAACCAACGGACTTGTATTCTGAACCAACAGACTTGTGTTCTGAACCAACGGACTTGTGTTCTGAACCAACGGACTTGTGTTCTGAACCAACGGACTTGTATTCTGAACCAACGGACTTGTATTCTGAACCAACGGACTTGTATTCTGAACCAACAGACTTGTGTTCTGAATCAATCGTTATGCACATAATAGTCATATTGGACAGTGCGTAAATCCTATGTGTAATTAATTCTGTCTGACTACTTACCACGGGCTACCAATCATGGTAAATGGTGCCCAGTAAAACGGATGGGAGAGATTGCCAACGATATTCTGCTTTAAGTAGGTTGCCATTTGCGGTGGCAAAGATATACCTTGTTTTACGCCAGTTAATTGATTACCTTCAATTCGCACTTTCCCTTGAATCATTGCTAACTGTGCTTGTCGTAGTGCTTCTGCTTTAATTGGTGCAGTCTTTAACTCGTTGTAAAACTCCGTCATTAGCCCTAGAGTTCCTGCATCTGATACATACCACAAACTGGCAATAGCTGACTTCACACCCGTCTGTATTGCTAACCCCGCAAAACCTAACTCCGCCTGTTCATCCCCAAAAGCTGATTTACAAGCACTTAAAACCAGTAATTCCACGGGTGGTTTATTCCATCCCAACTGGCGTACTTGATCTAAGCGCAGTTTGGTATCATATAACTGAATATATGATTTACTTGAGTCTCCAGATACAAAGTCTACGTGAGTTGCTAAGTGAATCATCCCATAGGGGTTTTGCTGGCGTTGTCCCTTAAGATTCTTTAGGGTAAAGTCTTTATTGAGCAGGAATTTACCGCGCCACAGTTTTTGAATAATGGTAGAAACTTCCAGAGGCACAGCCTGTAATGGATTTTGGTTTTGGTCTTTGGTAAATTCACTAGCTCCCATTGCCAAGAGTTGGGAGTTTTTGATATCAACGTAACTAGTATCAGTCAGGCTGAGACTGGGTAACATTCCCAAACTGTATTTTTCAATCAGAAACTGTTTACCATCGTGAAGTGCAGCTAAGGGAATGGAACGTAAACCTGCATCCATTACAAAAGCCAGATTTTTAATGCCTTGCTTTTGCAACTCTGCTTCTTGGGGCAGAATGAGCCATTTATATAATTGCTGTGCTGAAATTAAATAGCTGGTAGTAGCAGCTTTGTTAACATCTGAAATTTCATTGTAAAATTTCTGAGCCACTCGTAAAACCTTTGCTCTAGTCACACCAGGAAGCCGCTTACGGATAGGTTTACCCTCAGCAGTGACAATAACTAAATCGAGAATGTCTTTATCTTTTGCCGATATCTTGCTGCTAGGAGTAAACTGGGCATAAATAATTGCTGGTTTGACACCTGTTTTTGCCTGAATTTCGGCTAGGGTGGCGCGTGCATCTGCCAAAGATTTGAGAGAACTTCCCCTTGATTGTCCTAGATATTGGTCAAACTGGCGTGTGGCTTGTTCATCTACTTCTGCAAACGCTGTGTCAATTAAAGCTAAAGAATTGTTATTAGCTATTGGTGGTGGGCTAGGTAGAGGCGGCAGTACGGGTGGTTGAGGATCGGTGTTTACAGATGATGAGGTAATTATTTGAATATTACCTTGTGTGTAATTACCAGTATAAAATTTGTTAGGCAAAATAGCATTGTTTGAGTCAGTAGTTATGGCTCCAGCAGTGCCATTGGTGTCGGCGTTACCGACTACAAAGGGTGTAGTACCATTACCCCCGTGGCGGATAGTAACTGCACCGCTACTAGTTCCACCAGATGTAGAAATACTAGCATTGATGCCATTGCGATCGCTAAATGTCCCAATAGCTCGGAAAAAGCTATTTGTTGTAATATCTACATTACCGCCAGTACCATTAATTCCACCTTGGGCATTGATAGAAGTAACCTCAATATCATTCTCTGGATCTAGGGTAATATTACCGCCATTACCAGTACTAGAACTGGAATTTAATACTCCAGCTTTAATACTGTCTTTGGCCTCAAAATTAATTCCTCCACCATTTGTTGTAATATCTTGAGTTGTAACCACTCCGCTTAAGCTTTGGAGGGTGACATTATTATCATTAGTGACAATATTATTAGTAGTAACTCCCAAAGGTGCAATGAGGTTGACTATTCCACCTTTTCCGTTAGTAGCGTCTGAAAATAACGAATAGGTGAGGATAGAGCCGTTGGTAGAAGTTATATCAATATTTCCACCACTAGTTCCGCCTTTAGTATTGATATTAAAAGTTGTAATGCTGTTATTTGCATTCAAGCTAACTGCACCACCATTACCAGCCAAACCGTTACTGGAATAAGATAATGTCTCTATGTAATCGTTAGTGATACTACCATCTGTGCTAGTAAAATTTATTGCTCCACCATTACCTGTTGTACTACCCTCAGTGCCAGAAAATACATACCCTGTAACAATATCATTTTTAGCATTCAGCGTAATGTTGCCAGCATTACCTACTTTACCCCCATTTGCTGCTGTATCTGATGCGAGGTCAAGTGTATTAATGCCACCATCAGTACTAAAGATGTTTATTACACCACCATTACCAGCTGAACCAGCGCCATAAGACGAACTACCATAAGAAGAGGTAGTCGCGGACTTTATCTTAATATCATTCTTGGCAGTTAAGGTGATTGCGCCACCATTACCAGAAGTGCCGTTACTACTACTAGAAGAATGGCTGCTGAGGTCGCTGGTGGTGATAGTACCATTTATAGCAACTAGCTTAATTGCACCTCCAGTATCACCGATACTAGAAGCATCTAAACCACCCTTTGATTCTGCGCCATTATAAACGAGATTACTGATGTCAATATTACCGTTGGTGCTAGTTAGGGAAACATCTCCACCAGTTGAACCATCAGAGACTATGCCACCAGCAGTAATGTTGCTAAAAGCGTTGAGCGTGATTTTACCACCAGTCCCTCCTGATGAATCTATTTCGCAGGAACTATAACTTCCACACACTAAACCGCCAATAGTGTTGATTCCACCATTACTACTGACTATTTGAATTTCGCCGCCTTTGCCTTTGTCACCACTAGCGTTGATATCACCAGTAGTAATGTTACCAGCAGCTTGGAGGGTGATATTGCCACCGTTATTAGAGCCAACATTACTTTGAGTGAATAAACCCACCCCACTAAAAATATTACCGTTGGTGCTAGTGAGGGAAATGTTACCACCTTGGCCACTTTCGCTACTGGCGTTTATTGAATCACTGCCTGTAATAATGTCGCCTACAGCATTGAGAGTTATATTACCACTTTTGGTATTACCAGTTGCAGACATACTACCAGTATTAATATTACCAGTGGCGGTAATATTAATATCTCCTGCTGTTGCTACTTCGCTTAACTGTTCGCCTGTTCTGAAATCATCAGATAAGTTAATATCGCTGCCTGCTTTGAGGGTGATGTTGCCAGAAGTACTACTATAGTCAGAATAGGAACGGATAGAATTTGTAGTTTCAATACCGCCGTTGTTGCTGGTAATATCAATATTTTTGCCATCGGTCGTGATGCTGTCAGTGGTAATTTTTTGATTTGCTAACAGATTAATTGAGGCATTATCTGTACCTGTAATTGACCCAGTTGCTATTATTGAACCTGCTCCAGTTGGAGTTTGAATTTTTACGGGGTCGTTGAATGTGGTATTGTTAATTGTAACTGCACCGCTACCATCATTATGTCCGATGGTGATGGAACTGAAGCCATTCTGTAGGGCAGCTAAGTCAGTTGTAGTCAGATTTAAGATATTTGTACCAGTGTCAGAGGAATCGCTAAGGCTAATATTTTGACTAGGCGTGAAGGGTTGAAGTAAAAAATTACCGCTTCCGTTGAAAGAATTCGCCCCTCCCAGGAGGTTAATCTCATTAGCAGTTAGGGTAATGTTTCCAGAGCCAGCGAGAACTGAACCTCCACTGGTAAAATTAATGCTGCCATTGTTGCTGCTAATAGTAATGTTACCACCACCTGTAGTCCCATCAGTGCGAATACCCTGAGTGTTGATATCATCTTGAGCATTAAGATTGACACTGCCACCAAAACCGTTTGGTGAATAGACATCTATTGATGGGAATGGTGCTGCTGCTATGCCGATATTTATTCCACCACCGCTATTTACCAAAACATTACCAGGAGTATTAGCGATCGCATCCAGTTGTCCCCCAACTGTAATATTACCGCTAGTAGTATTGAGAGTAATATTCCCTCCTTTTGTAGCAGTGGGAGAACCTGCACTAATACTCGTTGCGACATCTATACCATTATTTGCCTGGAGTGTTACATTTCCACTGGTGTTATTGCTATCAGTATTGATCCCATCGCCAATATTAATGTTGCCAGCAGATTGAACGTTGATGTCGCCGCCATTCCCACTGTTATAAGAAACATTAGAGAATAAACCACTAGCAACGATATTGCCTGTACTGGAAGTCAAGCCGATTTTGCCACTATTGCTGGAACCTAGATTGCTAAAAATATTACCCAGAGATAAACTACTTCCTAGAATAGAGATGTTTTTCCCTGCTGATGTAATCTGACCTGATGTGACTGAACCGTTACCCGCATTGATGGTTGTAGTACCTACTCCAGTCAAGGTTAGTGGACTGTTAAAGTTGATATTGCCAGTGGTGGTAATGTTACCTGGGACGGTTGTGTTTATGCCAGTAATATTGAGGCTAGCTAGAGGATTTGTACTACCAACGTTATTACCAAAGCTAATATTGCCTGTACCAGCAGCAAGACTCAAATTACCAGCCCCATCTATTGTATTAGCGAAGCTGATGTTAGCATTACCAGAGTTAAGCGCAACATTAGCCCCATTGCCAATTAAGACTTTATTCAGGAAGTTGATGGGTTGATTATTGTTAGTGATACCTGCGTTCAGGGTGGTTGTGGGAGCATTGAGAGTAACTGAAGCGTTATTTGTACCTGTAATTGCACCGTTAACAAAAATATTACTGAGAGAAGTAATTGTGAAAGGGTTGTTGAATGTGACGGGGTTGATTGTAATTGCACCACTACCATTATTACTGCCGATGGTGATGGAATTGAAACCATTTTGTAAGACGGCTAGTTCAGATGTAGTGAGGTCTAATGTTCCAGTACCACTATCGCTAGTTCCGCCAAGGATAATATTTTGACTAGGCGTGAAGGGTTGCAGTAGTAAATTACCAGTGCCAATAATTGGATTTCCCAATGATGATGAATTGGGATTAATCTCATTTGCCGTTAGAGTGAGATTATTGCTGCCAGCGTCTAGCTTACCACCAAATGCAATCTTACCTGTTCCGGCATTGAAGATAGTATTACCAGTTAAAGTAATAATGCCACTTAGGTCGATATCCCCGTTAGCGGTGGTGATATTATTGGGGGCGGTAATATTTGCTGACTCAACTATAAAACTATTCAATGGCTGTGTGTTGCCAATATCACCTTTAAGTACAACGTCGCCGACACCTGCACCGGTGGTAAGTTTCAAGTTATGAGAACCATTAACCGTACCATTTAACGCGATCGCATTACCTGAACCTGCGTTGAAAATGGCATCATTGTTAAGATTCAGTGGACTGGTAATACTGATATTACTATTTGTGGTGATGTTGCCAGAGACGTTTGTGTTAGCAGCACTGGTGATAGTAAGGCTAGTGAGTGGAGTTATCCCACCAATAATGCCACCAAAGTTAATGTTACCTGTCCCGGCAGTTAGGATTAAATCGTTATATCCACTGTTATCTCCATTAACTGTATCAGTAAAGTTAATATTTCCTGGGCTATTGCTACCAGTGCTAAAAGTGACATCACTGCCAAGGATAACTTTACCATTCAAGTTAATGTCGTTGCCCTTGGTGGTTAAATTGCCAGTAGTAATGCGATTAGGAGCAGTAAGTGCGATCGCTCCGCCAGTTCCATTGGTAGAATTAGCATCTATGGAGCCTGTAATAATATCGCTTATAGCTTTAAGAGTAACAAACCCACCATTGCCGGAAGTGGAACTAGTTGTCAGATTGCTGATATTAATTGAACCACCAGTGGTTTGAGCATCGATATTACCACTACTGTTAGTTCCGCCTGCATGTATTGCGCCAGTGTTAATATTTCCTGCTGCACGCAGAGTTACTGTGTTACCTGTTGGAGCATTAGGGGCATATACGGCTACTTGACCACTAGTAATTTCGTTTTTAACACCAATCGTACCATTTTTACTAGTTAGGTTAATTGCCCCACTAGCCCCAGAACTAGATTGAGATGCCACATAATCTGCGATCGTAATATCACCAGCACTGGTGACATTGATATTAGCAGCAGTGCCACTACCTGAGACAGCATTTAAATGGGGGGTAAAAGTTTCACCACTAGCAGAAGTAAAATCATTAACTGATACAAAACCATTAGTGCTGGTGATGGAAATATTACCAGCATTAGCCCCAGCAAAGCTACGAATTGCACCAGTATTGATGTTACTGCCAGCTGTGAAAGTAACAGTACCACCTATTCCACCATTATCATTGGCTTGAGCGCGAACAAAACCCGCAGTTATAGAGTTAGCAGCATTTAAACTAACATTACCTGCTGTACTCCCAACACCTACACTATAAGATTTGAGTTCATCTGTAGTTATAGAACCACCACTGCTGCTAACAGAGATATTACCACCGTTACCTATTCCTAAAACATTTATAGGGTAAGGATCTGAGAATGAAGTAATAAATCCTGTTTTAATATCTCCAGGGGCAGATATATTAACAGTTCCACCATTACCTAAATCGGAGTCGGCGGCTATAAAGCCAGTCTGAATAGTACCGCTATTGCTAGTAATTGTAATGTTGCCACCATTGCCATTTGCAGGAATAGGGTTGGAACCATTATCTGCTGATGAATTAATATATCCTGTTTTTACATTTCCAAGGGCAGATATATTAACAGTTCCACCATTACTTGATAGGGAACTGGCTGATAAATTCCCAATGTCAATAGTACCGTTATTAGCAGTAATAGTAATGTTGCCGCTATTGCCCTTTGGAGCAAACGCATTGATGTATGAAAAATTGCCTAAGTTAGTATTTATATTGCCGTTATTGCTAATAAAGGTAATATTGCCACTATTAGCAGTAGATATAACATTGGGAACCCCTCCAGCAAAACTTTCTACACAGTAACTGGCTAAAGTGCAATTCAGGGAGATATCGCCGTTTGCTGTCAGAGAAATTGGGCTACCGCCATCATTTGAGAAAGAGGCGATGCTACCTGTGACAGAAATTTTACCACCTGCATTAAGTGCGATCGCCCCACCCTTACCCGGATCGGTAAAGGTATTTGTTGCACGAAGGCTTCCTGTAATGATATCCCCTGTAGCAGTTAAGCTAATGGGGCCAGCACCACCATTTGAGTTATCTGTCTGAATATTCCCCACCTGAATACTTCCAGATGGTAAACCCAACGCACTTATTGGCGATTGGAAAGTAGTTGCTGGCGAACCTTGAGATGAAGGAAAATTCTCAGGTATAACTGAAGCCAAACCTGCCCGCAAAATTAAAGCACGGCTGGTAGTTAAGGTTGTAAAATCTGGATCGGAAACCGGAATACTCCCACTTATATCGGGCGAATTAATTGTAATATCGCCACCCTTAATACTTCCTGTCGCTTCAACTTTTAGCGCTGCACCTGTGTAATTCCCAAACTCTACATCGCCATTAGCCCGAATAATCGGGTCGTATAAACTAACAAAATTACCCGCGCCTCCCGCCAAATTCTGAATTGAAAATTGCCCACCACTGAAAAAGTGAGCATCTCCAGAAACATTACCATCGCTAACTAAACTCAGATTTCCACCACTGACAAACGGTGTCTGCGGATGATTTAGCGCCAGGATATCAATATTCTGATTCCCTTGAATCTTCAGATTCCCGCCAGCTTGTGCCGAAAAGGAATTTGCTACACTATCGCGTACCCGTACTGTGTCTTTAGCTAACAGGTTTAAATCTCCTGTTGTCGTCAGTTGACTCTCTGGTAGTGTCAAATTATGTGCAGCTGATAAAGTTGCTGTCCCAGATGTGACGTTTTTGACTACCACATCCCCAGAATTCACCCTAATTCCAGAACCTAAGAGTTCTACTTGTCCATTACTATTAACTTTCAATTGATTGGCGTTACCCACACCAGCACCGGTTAACAACTGCGGTAGACTTGCGGGGTTAACGGATGTAGCTGACGGGGGTTGAATTTCTAAACTTAGCAGATGTCCAGGTTGGCTGATGCGTAATAGGTTTTCACCTGGAACGGCGGCGACGGTAATATTACCTCCTGGTGCTGATAGCTGTCCGCTACTGATGACAGTGCCACCAAGTAAATTTAAGTTTTTGCCAGTACTAACTGCTAAATTGCCAGAATTAACAATACTCCCTGGTTGAGAGGTTGTGAAAGCAAAGGTATTGGGGGTTCCGACAAAACTGGTGTAGTTGTTGTTACCAACTGCATTAAAGGAATTTGACCCAAAACCGATACTGTTGGCGGTGGTGGCGGTGAAATCAGCAGGTACATTTAAGCTGGCGTTGGCACCAAAAATAATACCGACTGGGTTCATTAAGAAGAGGTTAGAATTCCCACCAGTAACTTGTAATAGTCCGTTAATTACTGAAGGATCGCCACCAACCACACGCCCTAAAATGTTTTGAATATTCGGGTTAGAAAGAAAATTTGCTATTTGGTTGGAGTCTAGTCCAAATTTTTGGAAGCTGTGAAAGAGATTCGCGCCATCTCTAGAAAGACTACCACCACTGATATCTAATTGGTTGCCGTTGGGGATGACAAGAGAACCTGTACCGTCAGTAGCTGGTGTAATAGATTGTGCTTTCACGAGAACGATCGCCTGGAAAACAGCAACCAGGGCGATCGCTTGAGTTAGCAAATATAAACCAATTTTTTGAGCTACAGAATTCATCTCAATCCTTGTATAAATAAAATTCCCATTTCATTACAATGTCGCCTATGCAACAACATAAGCGACATCAGTACAAGTATGGAAGTTTCCTCAAAGATAAGATAAAATCTACGGTATAATACTTATAAAACCTTTCTATTCAAGAAACAACAAATACCTTCAATAGTCTTACCAATCTTGATTTGAGGTTTTATGTGCGTTCAAGAAAGGCGTTCAAAAACCAAATACCCACCGATCTCAATACTGCTCGGGTAAAGCATTTTTAACTCGGAATTGGATTTGGGGAAAAGGTTAAAGGTTTTTTATTTCCCTTTTCCCCTTCCCCTTTTCCCTTTAACCGACAAGTTCTGTATTACACACCCTCTTAGTCCGCTAAAAGGGTGTATAGCCGCGAATCACCACGCACGAGAACCGGAGGAACTAGGAGCAGTATTTTGGGTGGGCGCTGGCTGAATATTTTGGGTAGGTACAGGCTGAATGGAAGCTGGGCGAGATGGTGATGGTGTGTTATTCTCCGATTGGTTCTTTACAACCTCAGTAGTTCCATCTTCTTCTTCGCTAATATTTGTACTAGGTGGGATTTTTGAGGAATTATTACTACCACCTCTCAAAGCAATCAGGTTACTGAATAACCCTGGTTCCGAGTTATCAAATTTTACACCCAATTCTTGAACAGCATTCGGTACTAATTTCAGAAAAGTCTGAATGGGAATACCCAAGTTAAATCCAGTTTTATCGGTAATGCTTTGAGCGCCACTTTCTTGATTTTCTCCAGGTAATGCTGGGCGACTACTGGTTTCCTCTCTGTCGCCTTTGCCGTGAATACCTACAAGCCTTCCTGACACATCAAATACAGGGCCGCCACTCATCCCAACTCTGGTAACACTTGTATAAACTATCGCATATCCATTTTCTACGTCTGTTGGTTCTTGTTCGCCCTCAACTGAACTCTCATCTAAGCGACTAGAAACCAAAGAAGAGGTGAACTGAAACACACGCTTTTTAATCGCTGCACCAGGGTTAGGGAATCCAGCAATATAAACACCAGCGCCTTCAGTCGTATACTTAGAATCACCAAGAGCAGCTGTTTCATAAGTGCGATCGCTCCGAAACCTTACAACCGCTAAATCTACACCAGGCAATTTCTGAATGTCTTTCTGAGTAGAAATTGCAATTTTTTGGCGTTTTCTACCTCCTTCAGGCAGAGGTGTAACAACGGCATATTCATCATCGTCGTATTGCACAACGTGAGTCGCTGTCAGTACCACGTAAACGTTTGTTCCTCCTTCCTTGTATCGCCCGATAATCACGCCTGAACCTGGAGAATTAACTGTAGGTTCAATCCGCACTACGGTTGATTTCGCAATATGAGCGACATCAGTCGGTAGTAAGGCTTGTTTAGCCGTCGCTGGACTGGCTAGCATGACCATTGCTACACCAACAATGCAACCTGGTAAGAGATATCGATTTAACATGGTGCTGATTCCTTAATGACTCTTGACTTCTTTACCAAAACGAACTGGGAGAGGTTTGATTGGTTGCTGGGATTGGAAAACTTGGTAATTCCTCTGGATATAATGGGTATTGAGGAACTTCAGGAACAATGGAAAAGGAAGATTGTACTTGAGGTGGAGATGTTACCTCAGTAGCAAATTGGGGAGCAAGTTGTAAAAATGTTTGGATTGGAACAGCCCAACTAGATGCATCAAATTTTTGTCGGACTTGCAAAACAGGGGTGGAACCATCTTTAAAGATATAAGTATTGCCCCAGAGAGGGTACTTATGTTTGCCGTTGATTCCTACAAGTTCACCACGACGATTTAGTAATGGGCCACCACTCATCCCTTTAAAAATGTCGTTGCTATAACCAACTTGATATCCACCCCGAAAAGCTTTTGGTAATAAATATTCAACTTTACCGGTTGTGAAAACTAAGCCTTGTTGTTCATCAGGATAACCAGTTGCAAAGGTTTCATCGCCGATGGATAGAGATGAACTAGCGATCGCAGCGATCGCATAATTATTAGTACTCCTAAAACTTAGTAATGCTAAATCATCATCTGGAAATTGAGTAGATTTAACGGGTTGTGCAGTGTAAATTTTCCCATCGGTAGTTTGGATTTGATAACTCTTACCAATTCTTAGGACGTGGGCGTTAGTTATAACTGTGTAAACTCGACCTTGTTTTTTAATTAAAATTCCTGAACCCCAACCTTGTCCTGCAAGCACTTTGACGGTAATTGCACGGCCCTTATCGCGTAATTGCTTTAATGACAATTGCGCTTTTGCTTGAAGAGTTAAATTAGTACTCAAAACGCTCGGCTGGGAAGCTACTTCTGAAGAAAATGCTTGTGTTGATAGTGTAAGCGCTGAACCAGCAACACAAGCAAACATACAAAAAATAGGAAATTTCATTTTGTACTGAATAAAAATTCTTTAGAATGCGCGACCAGGCTTGCTTGATGTAGCTGCTGCACCATTAGATCGAGCTTCTCCTCCCGATGCGTTCAGAGGAGCCAATTTTTTTGTCAAGTTAATATAAGTCCGACCTTTTGATTCATACAAAGCAGGGCCAGCACTATCACGTACATCAAAGAGTCTCTGCAAGGTTTCTGCCGCATTCACACCACGCTTGAGGGTGAATAGCAGGTTGCTGCTATTACAACTGCCCCCTGGAGTCGCCGCACAAACTACAGGCAGTCCGTTAACTACGCCTGCGGTGATGTAATCTAAAGAACCATTGTTGTGAGCTTGCTGAAATCTTGCAGATACTTGCTGGCAACGGGTCACGGGGTCATATCCAGAACCACTAAAATACTGTGAGTACCAGTTTACTACTGACAATGTTGCACCTGTAACAGTGTTGGTGGCCTTCGTCGCAGGTAATGCTTTGCTAGTATCGCAAGAAAACTGAATGGGCCCTCCTGCGTAGCTGGGTGTATTGAAAACTGCTCCTAAACCACTTAAAAGTGCAACTCCACTCAGAATAGCTAAAGATTGTCTCAACATCAAACTGTCTCCTAAGAAATATTGTTTCTATTTCTCGTCCACCTTAGCCTGTAATAAATCTAACTGAGTATAGAGGTATTACCTAAGTACGCACTTGATAATTTTTCAGCAAGATGTTGATTTTTTTACTAATAAGTGGCAGCTTCTCAGGTCATATATGTAAATCTTAGGTGCTATATGTTACTTAAGCAGATGATAATTATTTTGGTTAATTAGAGTAAAAGCCCATAAAGTTCAGCCAACACTACATCAGAGTGAAAGTCGTGTGTTAACTTGGAAACCTCCTAGTTATCTACGTAGACAAATCAAAAAGAGAGTAGTAATTGTATGCGCTGGTATTTGAAGTTTAGGGTGCAGTGTGTATTTTTAGTTCCTGGTGTATTATTGCTGGCATCCATATCGCCAAGTTATGGTAGTTCATTTATATTTTTAGAATCACCACAGATATTGGCGCAAGCACCAAATCCAGAAGGCGATCCAAATCGGCAAAGGTTTCCGCAATCTGCACCAATCCCAGAACCGCTACCACCAGAAACTAAAAAACCTGTGCAGCCGATTCCTACCCCAAAACCCTCGTCTGTGCCTGTTGTTGAAAGTATTCAGGTTAAAAAAATTAGGGTTACGGGCAGTACAATTTTGAAGTCAGAGCAACTGAATTCCATCACTAGAGCAGTGGAAGGACGTTCGGTGGGTTTAGAAGAACTCAGAGAAGTTGCTGATGCTATTACCCAACTCTACCTTGAACGCGGCTATATCACCTCAAGAGCGATTTTGGTAGACCAAGCCATTACTGCTGGTGTAGTACAAATTCAGGTAATTGAAGGTGGTCTAGAAAAAATTGAAATCCAAGGAACAAAACGCCTCAATCCTAATTATGTGCGATCGCGTCTCTCTCTAGGTGTTAGCAAACCTCTTTCCACAGCTAATTTAGAAGACCAGTTAAGATTATTGCGAACTGACCCTTTACTGTCAAATGTAGAAGCTAGCTTACGCACAGGTAAAGAAGTTGGTCAAAGTATTTTGATAGTCAGAGTTACTGAAGCTGAAGCTTTTAATGCAAGATTAAGCGTTGATAATTATTCTCCGCCTAGCGTTGGTTCTGAAAGATTGGGCGTTAGTGGTAGTTATCGAAACCTCACAGGTATTGGTGATGAACTTAGAGCAGCGTTTTACCGCACAACTGGGGGAGGCTCAAGTATTTATGATTTGAGCTACTTACTACCTCTGAATGCAATGAATGGTACTTTACAACTACATACTACTATTAGCAATAACGAAGTCATCCAAGAACCTTTTAAGAGTTTTGATATTCGGGGAGAATCCCAGCTATATGAAATCAGTTATCGTCAGCCTTTGGTGCGATCGCCCCGTGAAGAATTGGCTTTATCGTTAGGCTTTAGCGTCCAAAATGGTCAGACATTTACTTTTGCAGGCCCAACAGCCTTTGGCTTTGGCCCCGACACAGAAGGTAATAGCCGTACCCGTGTGATTAAGTTTGGTCAAGATTATGTACTACGAGATGTAAGCGGTGCATGGGCATTGCGATCGCTATTTAGTTTAGGTCTTGGTAGCTTTGATGCCACCATCAACTCTGACCCTGTTCCCGATGGTCGCTTTTTCAGTTGGCTAGCACAATTCCAACGGGTACAACGGTTAAATGATATTAATTTTTTAATTGCTCAAGCTGAGTTACAACTCTCACCCAATGGTTTATTACCCTCTCAGCAGTTTGTGATTGGTGGTGGTCAATCTTTGCGTGGTTATCGACAAAATGCTCGTGCTGGCGATAATGGGGCACGATTTTCTCTAGAAGACCGCATCACACTTCAAAAAGATGAATCTGGAAACTCTATACTCCAAGTTGCTCCATTTTTCGATGCAGGAGTTATCTGGAATGTGAATGATAATCCCAACCAATTACAGAAACAGCAATTTTTAGCAGGTGTGGGGCTAGGAATTTTATGGGAACCTTTACCACATCTAAATATGCGGCTAGACTATGGTCTTCCTTTAATTGAGTTGGACGATCGTGGTGAAAACGCTCAGGATCATGGTTTTTATTTTAGTTTAGGATACAGACTTTAAGACGTTACTGAATTCAACTATAGGAATCCGATTTGATTACTGAATCACTCGTGGAGACGGGGAATGGGGAATGGGGAATGGGGAATGGGTAATGGGTAATGGGGAAGAAAGAATAAAGTTGTACTGAGTTTTGTTCAAAAATCAAGTAGGAATCCTATATTGTGAAAAGTATCTAATCTAATTCATTGCAGGAGTAGCGATCGCAATCTTAATTTATCAAGAGGAATTCAGAACTCAGAATCCAGTATGAATTCTGTACAACTGCGTGATAGCATAGCCTTAGCGAGTTTGCGAACGTCTGAATATTGCTTTAAAACCTTGCCCGAAGTCAAGCGAAACAAATTTTAAAAATTATTCCTTATTAATACTCTATCCCTTTATGGGTAGAGTAATTCAGAATTCAGAATACCCCATGCCTGAAGTCAGGGGTAACGGTCACGGAAAGAATTTTTTCTTCACGCGCGTTTAAAATCGAGGGCTTTAAACCTCGATTCTCCATCCAGTCGTACAGAATCCATTCTGGATTCTGGCTCCTGAATTCTGAATTCTTCTTCGGTAATAATTTTTAGGAAAATATCAAATACTTTTCTTGATGCAGTAAAGTTAATTTTGCAGATAGTTTGGCTGCCACAGAATGTATCGGAAATGGGGCTTTAGACTATTAATTGTATTATTTGGGCTGTCGCTATTCTTGGATCTAGGTTCCCGCGTGGGAACAGAGATTTTTTGGTTCCAGGAAGTCGGCTACCTCCAGGTATTTTTGTTGAGGGTAGTGACTCGTGGTGCTTTGTGGGTAGTGGTAGGTGGGATAACTGCTGCCTATCTACTGCTAAATCTGGCTTTAGCGCAACGGCTAAAATATCCCCAGTCTCTAAAAATTGAAGAAGTCAGGCGTGAGTCAGTAGAACTGAGCAGTGAATTAACAAATTTTCTCAGTCCTAATTATCCAAGACGCAACCAAAGCCCGACACTTGCGCCGCAACGCTTACAAAAAATGAGATTGCACTGGTTATTACCCCTAACTCTAATACTGAGTTTGTTAATCGGGTTAATGCTGGCTCACTATGGTCAAATTGCTCTTTTATACTGGAATTCTCCAGTTAATCAGGGTATTTTACCCATTCCCGCCCTATTTCGACCGGAGACAATCTGGCAACTCTTGAGGCAGATTTTCTCTCATGTTTGGCAGCTTGGCTTAATTGGGGGAGTAGCGATCGCCATCTTAATCTATCACCAAGTTTTATTAACTGCGATCGCGGTTTTTTTCAGTTTTATTTTTGCTTTTATCATATTCCGACACTGGCCAAAGGTACTGCAATATTTCCACCCCACCCTTTTCAACAGCACTGACCCCTTATTTAGTCGAGATATCAGCTTTTACATATTTTCCTTACCAGTTCGGGAACTGCTAGAACTCTGGCTGATGGGATTATGTTTGTATGGCTTCGTTGCCGTTACCCTTACTTATCTTTTGTCCGCAGACAGTTTGAGTGAGGGGATTTTTCCTGGTTTTTCGCCCCAGCAGCAGCGTCATTTATTCGGTATGGGTGGCTTGTTGATGCTGGTGGTGGCTTTGAGCTATTGGCAAAGTCGCTATGAACTTGTGTATTCTAGCCGTGGTGTTAGTTATGGTGCTAGCTATACAGATGTGACAACCCAGTTGCCAGCTTACACTTTCTTGTGCATTGTGGCTGTGGCGATCGCCTTTTACCTACTTTGGCGAACGTTTTTCTGGAAACCCAAATCTCGATATCGCCCCTTGGTATTTTACGGATTAGGGATTTATTTAATATTAGTTGTAGTGACTGACGTTGTTTTACCTAGAGTAGTGCAATATTTAATTGTCCAACCTAATGAGTTGCAGCGAGAGCAACCCTACATTCAGCGTACTATCGCCTCAACTCGTCAAGCATTCGATTTAGAAGCGATCGATTCCAGAGGCTTCAACCCTCAAGGAACCCTGACTGAAGCTGATATTCAAAAGAATGACTTGACAATTCGCAATATTCGCCTTTGGGATCAGCGACCACTGTTAGAAACTAACCGTCAACTGCAACAAATTCGACCGTATTATCGGTTTCCCGATGCCGATATCGATCGATATACTCTGAAAACAGATGTAAGTTCACGCCAACCATCAGCGCCCCAAAAACCATCTGAACCGAAGCAAAAAGCAATTGAATCAACAGAACGACAGCAGGTACTAATTGCCGCGCGAGAATTAGACTACAATGCTGTACCACAAGAAGCTCAAACATGGGTTAACCGCCATTTAATTTATACTCACGGTTTCGGGTTTACTGTTAGCCCAGTTAATACAGTTGGGCCGGGTGGACTACCAGAATATTTTGTTAAAGATATTAGCGGTGATAGTAGCGCCCTCACAACTTCTAGTGCAGCCATTCGTGAAAGCATTCCTATTGGGCAACCTCGAATTTATTACGGGGAAATTACTAATACTTATGTAATGACTGGCACAAAAGCGAGGGAGCTAGATTACCCCAGTGGTAGCGACAATGTTTACAACTCTTATGATGGTCTAGGTGGCGTTGAAATCGCTTCAGCATGGCGACGCTGGTTATTTGCCATGCATTTGAAAGATTGGCAGATGGTGCTGACGCAGGATTTTTTGCCAGAGACAAAATTGCTACTGCGGCGAAATGTTAAGCAAAGAATTCAAGCGATCGCACCTTTTTTGAAATTTGACAGCGATCCTTATTTAGTCGCTGCTGCTGCTAATCAAGATTTTCCCAATAATCCCAGTTATCTTTATTGGATTGTTGATGCCTATACGACGAGCGATCGCTATCCTTATTCTGACACTGGTAGGGATGATATCAACTACATTCGCAATTCTGTCAAAGTAGTGGTTGATGCCTATAACGGTAGTGTTAACTTTTATATTGCCGATCCAAAAGATCCGATAATTATCACTTGGTCAGAGATATTTCCCCAAATGTTTCAACCGCTTAGTACAATGCCAGTCAATCTCCGCAGTCATACCCGATATCCGGTGGACTTTTTTAAAATTCAATCTGAGCGGTTGATGACCTACCACATGACCGATCCCCAAGTATTTTACAATCGGGAAGACCAGTGGCAGATTCCTAATGAAATCTATGGCAGTGAACCCCGTCCTGTAGAGCCGTACTATTTGATTACTAGTCTACCCACTGCGCCTGTTGTTGGCGCAGCATCTCCTAGAGAAGAATTTATTCTGCTTCTACCCTATACTCCCAAACAACGGACTAATTTAATCGCTTGGTTAGCGGCGCGATCCGATGGTGTTAATTACGGGAAGTTATTGTTATATACTTTTCCTAAAGAAAGACTGGTTTACGGGCCAGAGCAAATTGAGGCACGAATTAACCAAGACCCAGTAATTTCTCAGCAAATTTCTCTCTGGAATCGCCAGGGTTCGAGAGCCATTCAGGGCAATCTACTAGTAATTCCCATCGAAGAATCACTGCTATATGTCGAGCCAATTTATATAGAAGCCACACAGAATAGCTTACCAACCTTAGTGCGGGTAGTTGTGGCTTACGAAAACCGGATTGTTATGACCCAAACCTTAGAACAAGCATTGCAGGCAATTTTTAAACCAGAAGTTACACCAACCCCTGCAATTATCCGTCCCTTTGAAGAAGTTACCCCGCCTGGTTAAGGGATTCTAAAATACATAGCAAGCGACAAGGAGCGATTGCCATTAACAAAATTTATTGCAGCAGACATAGTTTAATGGTTCAACATAATGTAATAGACACTAAAAGTTAATCGACATGCTACAAAATAACCAACTAGAGATCCGCCACCTTAGTCCTGAAGTGAGGCAGTTGATTAAAATGTACGCCTATGTTAATAACTGCACGCAGTCGGAGATGTTAGAACGCATTATTTTAGAGTGGAACGCCCAACAAAGCGAGAGCGAAAGACCACCAGGAGATGAAGATGAATAGCTTTCTATTTCTAGCCAAAGTCTTTCATTAATTTGGCTCTTGAGTTGTAAAAAACTTTCCCAAGATTGGGTCTTGTTTGAGGGATTGAATAAAATCTCTCAAAGTCATCATACTACCTGTGAATGTGAACTTAGGAGTACCATTTGGAGCAACGATTCTCACTTCACCGTCTTGAATCTGAATTTTATACCAATTCAATTAATGATTGCAACACATACTTGGGTCAAGACACGATGAATCGCGTCTCTACAAATGGTCTATTTGTCGCATTCCTTTTTCCAATTGGTATTACTTTTAATACTATCCCGTAGAGTATTGAAGCTCCTATCATCCTTGCAACCATTGGCTTAAAGGAATCTTTAGCTTATAATCTAGTCGATCGTGATTTTCTTCGGATTGCATTTTTATCTCTCGGTCAACAGATTTTAGATAGAAACTCTCGCCAGTTATTTCATAAAACTAGCGAGAGCTTAGTAAATATTATGTGAATTATCTAAGTATTAGTTATTTCACCAATAATGGTGATTCAGAGGTAGGATTATCCTGAATGCTACTCAAACAAGAACTAATGTGCGAACGGATAGCTCGCTCATACACACTAGTCTGCTGAGTGCGTACCCCTACAGCCTGATATGTTAAGTTAATTTCTGGAAATTCAGACCAATACATCAAAAAAATGTCTTTAGCTGGAGTAATAATTTCATAATTATTCTCTTGTCTTTTCTTTCTGAGTTTACAATTATTTAGTTGTAGCTTTTGTCTGAATAGTTTTTCAAATTCTAGAATTAAATCTGAGGTGGTTTTCATGTGTTATACACGTTAAAACGTGTTAAAGATGCAAAGATTATCTGATGATATTACTAATAATGACACTTCAGATACCTCTTACAATATAGTGTATCAGTTATTGAGTATTTGAGAATTTGAGTTTACTTTTCTGTTCTTACAAACAAACAAGAAGGCTAATTTCCGCTCAACTGGGGACTGGAGACTGAGAAAATAGTTAGCAGAGACACCCTGATAATTACACTGCTAAATTATTTTTGGTGTTATTCAGTATCTACAAGCTACAGCCAGGGCCTTCAAGACCCTCTGCAAAACTGATTAACTCTAAATACTCTGGATTTTCCACGAACTTTTTAGCAGCCAGCAATCCAGCAATGCTCCAAGTTTGATAAATTCTGGCTTCTTTACCAATTAAACGACCATTGTTACCATCGTAGTATTCAGGAAATTTATCCTTAACTAAACGCCTTTCGGCAATAGCGATCGCTGCTTGAGCAAGTTCTGTTCTACCTGCTTTCTGTGCCGCCGCCGCAAAGAACCACAGCAAAACGGGCCAGTTACCGCCGTTGTGATAAGACCAAGCACTATTTTTAGAGTCGCATCCTGTAACAATTCTCCACTCTAAACCTTCTAAAGCGGGAAAGCAGATTTTAAGGGGCATATAGCCAATTAAGTCCTGCCAGCGTTGGGAAAATAAATTCATAATGCTTTGAGATTCACCTTCACTTGCTAAGGAAGCTAAGATTGCCATTAAATTTCCCAGAGCAAAAAAGCGAAAATCGATCCGTCCCGGCCCCAGATTTCCGGCTAAATATCCTCCAGTTTGGGGCAACCAATCAGTCAACCAACTGGGGATTGATTCTGAGTGGATATTGAATTTATTAACAATTTCTTTACCAAATTCGTTACCTTTGTAACGGTAGATTTCCCCCAATCGCTTCAGGTCGAGCCAATAATAGTTGCGGATATGATATTTCAAAGTTCCCAATCGCCTATTGACTTTGCTGAGGTAACTATCGCCATCCCCATCTGGTAAGAGCAATTCACTAGTTGCTCTCAAAGATGCATAAAATAACACTTGAATTTCGAGGGGATGTTCGTAGACTCCCATGCGACGGTCAATCATAAACGCGCCATCGGGAACTAACATTGTTGGGTACATGGAAAACCGATGTACTAGGCAAAGATCCAAAATTAGTTTGATTCCGGCTTGAAAATCTGGCTGACGCGCTAGGGACAAATCGCCTGTAGCTTTTTCATAAGCCCGTAGTAGGAGAATCCACCACATAGAGGAATCAACCGGAGGAACACGAGCGATCGCTAGTTCACCAAAGTCAGCGACCAAAAATTCCTCATTCCCATTAGAATGTACTTTGAAGCTGGCAGGCATTAATCCCGCTCCCGGTTCAAAGCAATCAATCTGCTTGTCGTGACTTTGTAATTTAAGTGTTTCTACCAAGAAGTTGCGGACAATTTCTGCTTTGCCATGCATCAGAAACACTAAGGCAGAAGGCACAAAATCACGGAGAAAGCACTGGTCATAATTGAGTGCATCTAACTCTGCATCCTGGGCAGCTACAGTCCCAATGGGTTTTCCCTGGTAGTAGATTATAGATTTTTCAAGCAATTCCCAAGCTTGTGCTTCCAGTTCACTGTTCTTATCGATCGCGCTAGTCATGGGCGTTTAATTCCACTAATAGTTATGTATCGGCTCTGTGGAAAGTACGCTAGCCTTACCTTAACAAAGAGGCAGGGGGAAATGATCTCATCAGTAACTGCTGTGGAGCAGAGCAGAACGTCTGAGTCCGCCATTTCTACAAGCGTGGTTCGTACCCTACGAGAAGCTAACGAAACAGGCGATATAGCTTTGCGTTGCCCGTAGCTCTGCCATAAAGCCTACGGCAAGGCTACACTTAGGGCGCAGCCTCTTTAAGAGTTGGGTAAACTGTCGAATCCCCTTTCTATTCTGTCCCCCTTGCTCCCTGCTCCCTGCCCCCTTGCCTCTTTATCAAGCTGACCAGGTTTCCCGGAAGTCAGCATACAGACTCAATCCACCATCTACAAATAGGGTTTGTCCGGTGATGTAGGCGGCTTCATCTGAAGCTAAAAAAGCTACTACGGCTGCCATCTCCTCAGAGGAACCAGCCCGTCTCATCGGGATGTGACTTTCCACGATGGCCTTTTTTTCAGGGTTATCTATCCAGTCTTGATTTATTGGTGTAATTGTTGCTCCGGGCGCAATGGCGTTGACACGAATACCTTGGCTTGCATATTCCAGCGCTAAAGTTTTGGTGAGGTTTTCCATACCGCCTTTGCTAATGGAATAGCTAATATACATCGGTCGAGGAATAATTTCGTGAACGCTGGAAATATTAATAATCACTCCCGAACGTTTTAGAGATAGGAGGTGTTTAATAGTTTCACGGGCGCAAAGATAAGCACCCCGGAGATTGACTGCAATTACCCGATCAAAGTCTGCTGTAGTAACTTCGTGGGATGGGCTTTCTATTTGAATGCCAGCATTGTTAACTAGAATATCTAAACTGCCAAATTCCTTTACTACAGTGTTGACCATCTCAACAATGTCTGATTCTTGGGAGACATCTCCTTGAACCAGCAACGACCTCACACCACAATTTTCGATATTTTCGCAGGCTTTTTGCAATGCCATCTGTTCTGTGTCTGCCGCCGCTTCCGGGTTTTTGCGGTAATTGATGGCGATGTTGCACCCTTGTTGAGCAAGTCTAATAGCGATCGCCTGACCGATACCTGAAGTTGCACCTGTAACTAAAGCGTTCTTTCCCTTTAACCCTATCATATTTTCTAACCTTGCTTGAATTTGAACTCAGTTAAACAATTTTGAATTTTAGGTTATTCGATACATCTAAAATTATTACTGTCAACCCCTAATGGAGATAATTTAAAATTTAAAAAATGTGAATTTCTAAAATCAATTCTCAAAAATAGGCAACAGATCCAAGAGATGGAAGCTCAACCTGAATCTGATGCCTTTTAATTATGAATTACGTAAAACCTGCGGCATAGCTTTGTTTAGAGGGTAAGAGTAGTGAGTCCGCATACTCCTACAAAGAAACAAGCTACGCACAGCGTTTCGTAGAGAGCGTTATTACGAATTAGTTAGTCTTTATCGCTAATTCGCTGATGCTTTTTCAGGAACTACCCAATAGTAAATAGTTTTGCCTTCTACATTGAGAGTTTGCTGTGGTTTCCAATCACCCATATCGAAGGCGTGGGAAACAATGCGACTACCAGGTTTGAGTTCACTCAATAGCTTCGGACGGAGTTTAGCATTCACCTCTGGTAGTAAATAAAGTGTGACTACTGTTGCTTCACTAAAATCAGTGTTGAACAAGTCTTGTTGGACAAACTTAACACGATCGGTTACTCCTGCCTTCTGAGCATTCTCATTAGCTTCTTTAATGCGTTCAGGATTAATATCTATGCCGACACCGCGCGTACCAAACTTTTGTGCCGCAGTATTGACAATTCTTCCGTCACCACTACCAAGGTCGTAAAGCACATCATTCTTACCCACTTTTGCCACTTTCAACATTGCATCTACCACTGGCTGGGGTGTAGGTACATAAGGAACATCACCAGGACGTTCTTGTGCTTGAGTTGTGGGAGTTGTCGCAACTGGTGTTTCAGTTTCAGTCTGACCGGTCAAAGTAGAAGTTTGTGTCTCTGCTTCCGAATTTTGCTGTGTTGGCGTACACCCAGCAATTCCCAAGCTGCTGATACTAATTCCTGTAACCAGTAAAAACAGAATTTTCTTGAAGTTCATGAATTTTCTCCTTCATTCAGTAGTTAGTAAAAGAACTGATGTGAGATTTAGTCTGCACAATCCAAAATCCAAAATCCAAAATTGTACTAAGTCCTACTTTGGCGATAGTTATTCCAGAACAACAGAGGGATACCTGCTGCAACAACTAAAACACCTGCAATTGCTCCCACGCCTGTATAAACCAAGCTGGAATAAAGCAAGTAACCGCAGACTGCACAAAAGAGTAATGGTGTCAAAGGGTAAAATGGCACACGGAATGGCCGCACTATATGGGGTTCACGGATTCGCAATACCAGCAGTGATATGCCGGAAAGCAAGAAGAAGAACCAAAATATAGGGGCGGTGTAATCCACCATTGTTTGAAAGCCTTTACGGGTGAGCGTGCCTAAAAAAACTAGTGCTAAGGCGATCGCTGCTTGCAAAAATAAAGCATAGGTAGGACTACTTGGGCGTTGTTTCCAGCGTCCCATAAAACCAAATAGCGAAAAATCTTGTCCCAATGCGAAATTAGTACGCGCTCCGGTAAAGATTGTGGCGTTGGTTGCTCCTAAAGTAGCGATCGCAATCAATACACTAATGAATAAGGCTCCCGGTGCGCCCCAAAGAGAGCGCATCAAATCTGCGGCTACTGCTTCCGACTGGGCCATGTTTGCTAATCCTAGCCCCCGCAGATAAGCCAGATTGATTAGCAGATAAATGGCAGTGATGATCCCAATACTCCACATTAGCGATCGCACAATGTTGCGTCGTCCGTCTTGAATTTCTGCGGAAATGTAAGCCGCTTCATTCCAACCACCGTAAGACAACAACACAAACACCATCGCCAGTCCCCAGGTTCCTGATGATGCAGATTCTATAGGGGTGGCAGAATTAGGAATGGCGGTAAGCCCAAGAATCACTACCAGCAACAAACCCAGAACTTTTGCTGCACTTAGCAAGTTTTGTGTCCACTTCCCCTGCTGCAAACCAATGATATTCAAAGCAGTTAAAAGTGCGATCGCTATGGCTGCATAAATAGAAGACGAAAACGTTCCTAGCCGCCATATCTGAGAAACGTAATCGCCAAAAACAAATGCTAACAGAGCAATGGAACCAGTTTGAATCACCGTCATCCGTGCCCAGGCAAATAAAAAGGCGACTCCCCGCCCGAATGCACGTTTCAAATAATAGTAAGTACCACCAACATCGGGATAGACAGTTGCCAACTCTGCATAGCACAGCGCTCCTACCAAAGATACCACACCACCAATTAGCCAAAAAAGCAGTACAGCAATATTACTACCTGCTTGATTTGCCACTAGAGCCGGGGTTTCAAAAATCCCCGCCCCAATCACAATACCCACAATCAGAGCCACTGCGTCTGGTAATGTCAGCGATGGTTTAGGTGCTGCTACTTCAGTTGTTGCTGTCTGCTGAAGCAAACTATAGTCTTTACGTCTACTCACGTTACTTCCTTACTAGTATTGAGTAGGGACTCTCTGCTTTGTTTCATCTTTTTTTGCACTGTTTTACCTATATCTCTATGGTTAAAAACAAATGTGACTCAAAAATGACAATCATCAGTGATATATCTTCAAAGGGTAATAAGTAAGTCGGTGTGAATATTTATAATCAGGTTCAGGCAGGAGGCAGGAGATAGGAGGCAGAAGGAAATCTGTTCTATTTATTGATCTCGCCATCCGTATTTAGATTCAGTCTCTCTACGCGATGCTTTAAATTCTTTTGCTGAACAATATTTATATTTTTCAGAACAATGGCAACTTAATCTGAAGCAGAGAATTATGTCCTAGTTCTGTCTTTCAGGCTCATATTAACCCGCAGGTGCGATCGCCTTTAGAGGATGTTTGAAAAGTTTTGGGCGACTAGAAGTTGCCCAGATGAGTAACAATTTAGACTTTTCAAACATCCTCTTTGATGATGCAGGTGCATTAAGTTGATAATAAAAAGTAAATATATCAGGCGATTAGAAATCGCGGCTACACAAACAAAGTCCGCCTACGCGGACTCTAATAATTTGAAACCAGAGGAGGTGGGTAAAGTCTCGTATAGCCGTGAATTCCATTCGCCAGGGAAACGTGTTTTTACGAAAGTGAGATGCTGTCTAAGTTAAGACTAGAACTTGTAATAAGAGTATCAAAGTCTTCTCGATTCATTGATGTCTCCAACACGATCGCAATCCCCCACTAGGCAACAGACAAAGGAAGCTTTCGCACTGCTGTTGTGCTTATCTGCTCCTAAGTTTTACGTAGTAGAACTCCGGTGTTTCTTAACTTCTATTTACTATCTGTCTCTGTCATATCTGTCGTTTCTGTCATATCCACCATCTCTGTCATATCTGTCGTTTCTGTCGTTTCTGTCATATCTGTCGTTTCTGTCATATCTACCATCTCTGTCATATCTGCCGTTTCTGCCGTTTCTGCGTTCACCAACAGAGAACTCGGCTCGGCAGCCATTTCTCACCCAAACACGATTTCTTCTATAACCCCAATTTCCTCTACAACTGGCGTTAGACAATTGCCTAACAAGCCTGACTCTGCCTCTACCTGGTATTGAACAAGTATTCGTCCGATTGCTTTGGCTTGAACAGGTTATTATTTCCTCAGCTGAAGCAGGAGTTGCAACACTCAAGAGGGTACCTATACTAATACTAGTAGCCATGAATGTAGCTACAATGATGGAATTTCGCATAATCATGATTAAATATTAGACTCCTTCGACAATTAAAACAAAAACTGTATTTATTGTAGCGAACTGTATTAATGGCCAATTTTTTATCCGATTAAATGCAAATATTCTTTGCATTCTCAACAGCATTAAAGTCTTTGGTCATATCTGGTACTGGCTTACGGTAGTCTACAATGACAAATTTGGTATCGATCGCACGGGTTTCTTATTTTGTTAGTGTTCAAAGTTAAGGCAGTATTTTTATCTTCTCGTAGTAGAAGAAAGTGCGAATTATTACCAGTAATATGCAAATTTTATTTACGGGGCGTTCGCGGTAGCGTCTCGTAAAAAAGATCGGTTTTAAAGCAATATTCAGACGCTCGTGAACTCGCACTCCGCAAGCTATCAACCCCTCGTACAGAATTCACGGCTTTTTTCTGACTCATGATTTCTGAATTCTTTTTATAAAAATCTAATTTTGTTTTATCCTCAATTCTTTAGTACCTACTACTAGGAAAAAGTAGAATATCTATTAATTCGCCCACAACCAAACCCAAGACTGCTAAAATTGTTAATATCCAAAATGAACCTAGCTTAGTGAAACCAGAAAATCGCATTTCCAAATCAGCTAAAAGCGTTGTTGCTAAAGGTATAATAAAAAGTCTTAATAATAACGACCAAGTTGCAACTAAAGCAATTGATATACTTAAAAATAATATAACAACTAAGGCTTTAGAGCCAAATTCAACTAAGCGCTCTAACCAAGAAATACTTTTCCGCACTACAGCTATAACCATAGTAGCTACAAAAGCTCCTACCAACCAAACAATATGATGAGCAGCAAGATACCATCCCAGGAGAGTGTAAGCCACCCATAGTAATACTAAAGGCATTAAAGGAATCCTACTAAAAAATTCCACATTCATCTTATCAAAGCTTATAAAAACACCAGGTTAATATCTTAATTATAGTCAAATAATATTTTTCATAAAATTTTAAACTCTACTAATTTTTACCAATAAATTTCTCTATCTATAGCGTAAATTTAAGTAATACTATTTCTATATATAGGATTACTATTTGATTTTTGAACGAAATTAGATATTTATTGTAGATTGTAGAGTGTGTTAGAACGGAATTCGTAACGCACTATTACCAAGGGTTTGATGCCGTACTCTTTGCGCTAACACATCAAACGTATATTTTCTCCAAATCAAACCGGATTCCTATATTAAGAAATACGATCCTTGAAAGCTGATAAAAGCTCAACAATAGCTTCTTAAATAGTAAATTTTATACTAGTAATCTGATTAAACTTAGTTTGATGCGATCGCTTGTAGCTTAAAGCTAAGACAATCAAGCTTATCCAGCACTCAGAATATAGGACTTACGCAAAACTATGCATGGTAGAGGAAATTCATTAATCGCTTTAAAAAGAAAATCAGGGTGTTGACTATTGCTTCTGTAAGTCATGTAATATTTACCCTACGTAAGTATATTACATATGAGTAATATTTAAGACTAAAAATAAATTATCTTAGAACAAAAGTACTAACCTTAAAAATACTAACTATATATACAAGTAAATTGAGTTCGACTCTCAGCTATTTGCCATAAAATTTGAAGAAGAGGTAGTTACAATTTCCTGTGTACAACTTTGACAACTGTCCACAATAGTGTTGCATGTCTCAAGCTCATGGTAATATTATTTTACTGTCATGAGATATTATTTTATACATTAAATTTCAACCATGCTGAAAGAGCTAGTTAGGTGTGCTACCTCCAAAAACAAAAAAATATTCAACCCACTGGTAAAATCACCAAAAGCTATACTATGCAACGCATAGAGCTTTTGTAATTCTGCTGCTATTAAGATAAAAAAGAGCTAACAAAGCCCTTTTTTAGGAATTATAACAGCCGTAGATCAGACATTTATATGTCTTATTTATGGTCAAAAATTAAGCAAGAGTAAATAGAAAAGTGTTGATGCAATATCAATCGTTTTTTGTATATGTAAAAGTATCAAAAAGCCCAATTTGTATTGTCTGTAAAACACTCAAACTGTGTATTTACTTTAGATATTTATTCTCTTGTACTTAGTCACCTATATACACAGCGTTCTTCAGGTAAATGAAGTACACAGGTAGGGGCACAGCAGTGCTGTGCCCTGAAGATCACCTCTACCTCACCAAGTTCCAATCTGCTGTAAAACCTATTTCATTGATCAAAACTTAAGCAGACTTTGAACAAATGATTTAGCACTCCTAACCAATCCTAATTTAGTAACGATTTGATTATTGACAACATAAGCAAAAGTAACAGGAAAAACATGAATATTATTGTTCGTTTGTTTGGTGCGATCGCTCTCCAAGTATCTGCATTAGTTGCAATGTCTGGCATGGCCATGTCTGATGACAAGCCCTTGCGCCTCCGTATCCAAGAGACTCCTGCTGTTTCTCCACAGAAAACAACACAGAAGATTTGCTCTTTAGATCCCATTGAAGATTTATTACCTCCAATACAGACTAAGGCTAAAGATCCTTTGCTGTCTTACCTTGCAGAACAGGGTTTCACACAAAATCAAGAGGGTTCTTGGGTCTGTTATGCGAACGATCCAAAAAAAGAAGGGCGTTACTTTACTCTGTTCAAGGTTAAACAAGTTGATAACAGGCTCATCGCTAGTTCTTTTCTAGATGAAGGCAGTCTAATTGAGGGTCAGGAAAATCGGAGCTTGGACTTCTTCATGATGCTAATTGAGCATCATCTGAATACTAATCAGGAGAACCGTCAAGGTATACGTCGATATCTAGAAGCCTTCGTTTCCTTAGTAAAGGAAGGAAAGATCAAACCTACACGTCGTGCGTTTCTTTTTGATCAACCAAACCGAGCATTAGTCTTGTATCACACACTCTCATCAGGAAACCTCAAAGGTACAGGAATCACGATCAATATTTATTTACCTAAGAGTTGAATTGGAGATTGGGGAGAAAAACCGAAACCAATCCCCAATACTCAATTAAATTGTTGTCGTTCAAGGGAGGTGCATTTTGCCTAAATCAATTTTTCAAAGGATTGCGATGTTGAAGGCAGTTCGTTTTGCAACCATCGCATTTTCATCTATAGCGGTGGTAGTTACTACATGTCAGTCTGCTTTTGCACAGCTTAATATTGGACGCTATGGTATCCAACCAGGACTGGAGTCTGAGTATCTTCAGTACCAAATCAATAACCAGAATTTGAGCCAGATGCGAGTCATTCCTGGATGTGATGTGGGATTTGGTCTGACCTGTAATAAAACTGGAGCGGTAATCCAACGGTTAGTAGAGTTGAACGGCGGGAGTAGCTATGAAAACCTCCTGATCCGAGCAGCCGGTGGGGAAAAAAACTTCCAGAATTTCGCTAGCTTTTACGGTAACAATCCGAATCTCTCTGCGGTTCCTTACGCCTCTTTTTGGAAAAATGAGTCTCCCGCTATCATGGATAGCTCTCAATACCTTCTTGGGCAAAATATTGGTCGCAATCCAGTACAAGGACTCGGACTTGCAACCAACCAGTTCTACTGGACACCATACTCAGGAGTCAATAACTCGGTCAGCCTTCGTGATGGATTACTAGACTTAAAGTTCTCATACGGACGATTGTTGTTTGAAGAAGCCTCAAAAATTTCCAATATTCAAGAACAGATTCAATCTTTAGGTCTGTCACCAGAGATGACGAATTTTTATGTAGATAAAATCTCTACAGGCTTGAATGCATTGAATTCTGGAGATCAGAACCAACTCGAAAAGAGGATTTTTGAACTACTATCCTATCCATACTCTGAAGATGGTGGGGAACTCGGACGACCTAACAACGGGATTCCACAGGAATTTAATCAGCTTTTGGGAGAAGATATACCAGGAGATATCTTGGTGAGTGATAGTCCAGCACCATTGGATGGAGAAACAATAGCTCTTGATATCCCTGGTACTGAGGGAGAGGTCGTTGTACCAGACAGTCCTGATTCTTTTCCACTGTGGCCAATAATCGGGGCTGGGGGTCTTATTGCAATTCTGCTTCTATTACTTGATGGCGATAATTCTTCTGCTCAGGCATCTGTTTCTTCACCTCAACCATCTATTGCTCCAGGAACTACACCTTTGTCTCTTACCAATAAAGGCGAATGTGATTTAAATTCTGGTGGTAATGGTTCCAATCACACACAGATCATTGAGGTTCCATGTAATGTCACTCCTAAACCTCCTACAGAAGTAAAGAAGGTAGTAGAGCCATCAATGATCAAAGGGCTTATATTGTTAATCGTTCTACTATCCATAGTCCGTTACAGACACCGATATTTAAAAATCTGTAACTCGTAATTACTTAGAACTCAATACGGTTCAGTTAAGGGCTATTGGTAAAAAATTTTTGGTTTTTGAGACGCGATAAATCGCCGTCTCTACAAGTGCTTTGGTCTTATCTGAACTGTATTGACTTAGAACTCATACCATTTCTGTGTGAAGATGCGCTTATAAAACTGATTAAAAACTACAGGCTGTAGGCTACATGAATAGGCTAACCAATAGTATAGCAAGGGACTGGGGACTGGGGACTGGGGACTGGGTGAAAAGTCTTTTTGTGTCTAAGTTTCATCATCTGTTGATGTCCTAACCACCTTGACTGTTGCTATATTAAGGATTTGCACAAAATAAATCATCCCAAATTATTTGTAAATTTGTAAGGGGCGAACAGCTAGCTATGCGCCCCTACGAAGGAATGTTTTTACTGGAAGTCCTTAAGCATATCCTTTAACTATATTCATCCCAAGCGACGGGAAAGGAATAATCTGAAGAAAATGCCGATAAATCATGATTTTCGCTGCGGGTTTCTTCATCCAGAACTTTGACAACTTTGTTATAAATATCTTGTGCTTGTTGTGGAGAATCACCGATACTGGTTAATCCCAACTTGCCAAACTGCGAAAGACAACCCATTAGATGAAACACTGTGCCTGTTTCTGTACCACTGTCAAAGTGCAGTCTATGATGAGCAATGATATCCATCAAATCATTAGGCAATAATCCCTGATAGCGCTCTTTTTGGAGATTATCGGTGGCAATGTAATATTTAGGACGACCTTGCTGACTATAAAATAAGCCTGTGGAAAGGTCATAGCGACCGTTTGTTAATAATTTCAGGGTCATGAATGGATGAGTTGTACCGCCTTTACGCAGGTTAATTTCGATCGCCTGAATATCCCAGTCACCGTTACCCTTGTCAACGGCGATAAAATCTACGCCAAATCGCTCTAAAGTACCTTTCTCTGCCAGCTTTCTGCCAACTTGTAGCCCCAATTGCTGCAATTGCAATCGATAGCTTTCATCGGCGGGAAAGCGACAACCGAGATAAATTTGACCATCTGGGCCTCCAAGAATTTGGTCGTGAGTTGAAAGGATTTCCACTTCGCCGGTGGGTGTGATCCTTCCTTGGACGCTGGGCGATCGCTTAATTTCCCCTTCCACAAATGCTTCGACAATTGCCCCTAATTCCGGGATTCTTCCTGAAAAATTATCCCAAGTCTCTTGTTTTGCTTGAAAGCGCATTGTTAAGAAGCGATCGCTAATTGCTGCTACCCTTTGAGCGTGAGTATCTTTTCCCGGTGCTAAATTCTCAATCGGTCTAAGATCCAACAATGCATTCCCCTCTCCCGAAATGCCTTCGTTGAGTTTCACTACTATCCGTTTTAATGTCGGTTGTCGTTCCCACAAATCACTGGCTGCTTCTGCCAAATCTGTGTGGTTCCAAATCTTTTCGCTACCATCTGGATGCGGTACACTGCTTTCGGCAAAGATTTGCCGACTGCCACTTTTTGTTCCCCAAATCTGTAAATCTGGTGCAGCAGCATACAGTGGGACACCTAATTTTACAGATAATTCGCCTTCCCACTGCGAAGAGTTGTAGCAGATCATAAACGATTTGTCTAGCCTCAAAGCTTGATGAATCCGCTTTAGCAGGCGGGGGCGTTCTAAAATCTTTTGGCTCAGAGGCTTAAGGGAGGAATCGTAAGTAGAAAGTAGCAGCAAGCGATTGCGGGCATGAGAAAAGGGAATTCCTGGCAAAAGTTGCAGATAATAATCAATGATACTAGGATGCAACGGTACTGATGTTACATAAACCAGCCGAGTTTGGGGATTCTGCAACCGAATTAAGGAAAATAGTAATCTTTCTTCATAATGCTCGCAGCCTTCGATCTTTTGGAGTTCGCGCTGGTCGAGACTTAAAGAGGGAATAATTAAAATATCCGCTTCACTATTGTCAAATGACTCGCTCGTTTTCCAGCGATCGCTTAGAGTTAATTGTAAGTGGCGAAACTTGTCAGCCTGTTCTAACTCTGAAATATTTAGTATTGCCATAACCCCTGCTCTCTAATGATCCCAATGTAGCGCACCATGTAGGCTTTTGGTCTATTAGTTTCGGGACTAGTTTTCAAGTTCTTTTGTAAGTAATTTAGTTTATCAGAAGGTAGTTATACAGATATTATTCTAAATAAATATTAATATTAAAAATGTGTATCATAAATGTAAGTACTTTGCAATTAAAAATTGAGTAAGTATATCCCTGTACTGAAAATATCTGAATTCTTTATCTTACATATAATGATTTATTTAATTTTTTTACGTCTTAAGGTTGAGCAGATTTCAGCTTACTTTACCTCTGTGGAGCGATAAAGTACAGCAAGGTAATAGTTAACTTAAAAGCAGATAGAAAAGATAAATTATTCATCAGATCAAAGTTGTGTATTTGTTTTTCGTGGCCAGGTGTGAGGATAAAGAATAGACCTCTTGCAAAAGTGCTTTTTGCACTCTTAGGGAAAGGGTAAAGGTTAAAGGGTCAGGTGACGATACAGAACTTTTTCCCCTTATCCCCAGAGGGGCCCCGACCTTACCCTTTTCCCGACTTATGCAAGATAAGCCACATAAACTTGCTAGCAAAAGGTTAGGCAATAGCATTCGGGGTATCAGTACCTAAGATTGCAAATTGCTATAAAAAGCCAAAGCAAAAAATAAACCTTGGGTTGAATTTTTGATCCAAGGTTTACTTTTTAAAATAGGGATTTGGAGGAGATGAACTGTAAGCAATCTCAATGCCAAATTTTCAATGCCCAATCCAATTACTAAAGGGAGAACTATGGCTAAATCAAAAGATAAAAAAGAGGAAAAATTACAACCGCCACAGCAGCAAGAAGTACCAGGTGTTGAATCAGAAATGACACCTAAACCGAAAGCAGATGATGCCCGGTATCAAGGTAGTGACAAGTTAAAAGATAAAGTAGCATTGATTACTGGTGCTGATAGTGGTATTGGTCGTGCTGTAGCGATCGCATTTGCTAAAGAAGGTGCAGATGTGGCCATCCTTTACCTCAATGAACATGATGATGCCAAAGAAACAAAACATTTGGTAGAAAAACAAGGTCGTCGTGCAGTAACCATTGCAGGTGATATTGGCGATGAAACTTTTTGCCAGCAAGCTATACAACAAACAGTTGGTGAGTTTGGCAAACTTGATATTCTCATCAATAATGCCGCCGAACAACATCCCAAAGAAAGCATTGAGGAAATTACTAAAGAACAATTAGAGCGAACTTTCCGCACTAATATATTCTCGATGTTTTTCATGACTAAAGCTGCACTGAAGCATTTACAAGCAGGCAGTTCTATTATTAATACCACATCGGTAACAGCTTATAAAGGTAGCCCCCAACTCCTAGATTATTCCTCGACAAAGGGTGCTATTGTTGCCTTTACTCGTTCCCTATCACAAAATTTAGTATCAAAAGGAATTCGCGTTAATGCTGTCGCGCCTGGGCCAATCTGGACACCTTTAATTCCATCAACTTTTCCTGAAGAAAAAGTTGAAACTTTTGGTAAACAAGTACCAATGCAACGAGCCGGACAACCAGAAGAAGTTGCACCTAGCTATGTATTTTTAGCTTCTGATGATGCTTCTTATGTTTCTGGACAAGTCTTACATATTAATGGCGGAGAAGTTGTTAATGGGTAGGTGAAAAAGTTCTAAGTTAGGAGTTATAAACGATATATTCTTAATTTATAACTCCTAACTCCTAACTCTCAATTCCTAACTCTACCCTCATGGTCTTCCGTTGGAGGGATGATTCAAAATGTAAATATTGATAATCTAACTAAATAGCGTACATTTAAGAAACAATAACTAAGTCTATGGCATCTCCTACACCACTTCAGGGCACAGAACTAGTAGATTGTGCTAGAGCAAATGCCAAGCAAGGAATTGAAACTGCTGCTTATCAATGTGGCTATGGTCAAGACCTCAACAAATTTGCCCGAGAACTTAGACAGGCTTGTGAAGATATGAACTTACAAGTGAAAGAACTCAGTGGATTAATTACTGACCAAGACTTGATACTGGAATTAGGCACTGGCGAAATTGTTGCTCCCCTAACGGAATCAGAATTGTAAAAGTTAGTCATTTGTAGTTTCTTAGTAAGGATTCAGCACCCAAGAGTCAGGAGCCAGAATTTATCAGGAATCTAGAATGATTGGTATATTTAGTCATCAAATGTTCTCCTGATTCTTTAACTATTCTGAATTCTGACTCCTGAATTCTTACGTTTCTTATTAATCAATGACTCTTTTCATAACTTTAAAATTACCCGCGCTAAATTGAAGTAAATCAAAACGCTACTACATCAACTGCTGTGATTATGAATGGTGCAGAGATTAAGGGCTGATAAACAGAGGTAGCGGAATAGAAACGGCAGTGCTGAAGCAAAGATAGGCGCTAAACATAGAAATGGCTACTAAACTAGTGCCTATAGCAATCGCAACTTTTAATCGTCCTTGTAGCAAGTAAGCCCAGGTAGTAGCGATCCTCTTGCGACCTTAATAATCATTCCTGTAATGGTATCGGTTATAAGTAAAACCAGTAACCACACAAGCAGCTTTCGAGCAATTTCCAGTAAATTTATCTGAAAATATGTGTCATAAGGTGATTGCACACCACCACGGAAGATATCTATATCTTCCGTGGTTTCCTATTGCAGAATATAAATGACATCATGGACAGTGATAATACTTGCTCAAGGCTATGCTCGAGCGACCACAGGCACAGCCAGAAAATTATATCTTTGGATTAACTGGCAACTTCTCTCTAGTCTGGATCAGCTTTATAATCTAATAGTTAGGCTGTAGCTTGGGGTTCTGTTCGACTCTGTTGTTCTAGGCGGTGACGACTTTATCTTGATCCACAACATGATTATTTTGTCCAGTACGTAAGTCCTAGACTTTTATAAGTTAACAAAAAATAATTAAAACTTTAGTTTTGCTTTATGAAATTATAAAGCAATGTAAATATTTGAACAAGGTTTCACAAAATAGATAGACATAACACGGTGTTATGGTGTCCAATATTTAATTGATTAACCCTAAAGCAAACATGCAAAAAAAACTGTGTAAAGTTACACCTTTTAATGGTTAAGTATATGTTCTGCAATTGGGTGTTGCTTCACCTTAACTTTATGTACCTACATAACAGTAAGATTAGAAGCTTTCAAGAAAGGTGATTTATTTTTTTAAATTCACCAAACCGAAATTACATGCATCAGAAACTCAGAATTTTGTCGAAATAAGGCAAAGATTCATAAGGACTAATAAGCCCTTAAGGTAGTCTCTAGCGTTTTTTATACACGTTTTTCTATTTACCTGCTTTTAATAAAGATGCAGCGAGGTATATAATTTCATGCTGCTTTATTTTAAGGTTGATACAAATAAACAGTAAAGGAGCATAGATACCAACAAATAATTTGTATCGGCAATTGAGTGAAATAGTATAGGCATTAATAAATTTTAAATATATTGATAAGCAAACAATGATTTTTTATCAATATATTTAAGCTAAAATCATCTCAATTTTTTTGAAAACATTCACATCAAACTAATTCATAAGAATTAATGATGAATTAGTTTTAGACTATTGCGAGGCATATATCTCAATGAATGATTCACAGGATCTTAATCAACAGTCATCAGCATCAGCAAGTATAACAACTCCATCATCTCTGCAAAGCATTGACTCACTACCATCTAATACTGCTCGGGCTAGCGCCAGCGCAGTTAGCGCCAACGCAGTCGCAGCCTCTGTGGGAAATGGACTAAAAGCAGAATATTACGACAACATCGACTTTACCAACCTAAAGGCAACTCGCACAGATGCAACAGTAAACTTTGACTGGGATTATGGTTCTCCAGACCCTACCATCGGTGGGGATACCTTCTCAGCACGTTGGACAGGTCAAGTAGAAGCTAAGTACAGCGAGACTTACAATTTCTACACCACTGCTGATGATGGTGTGCGGTTGTGGGTGAATGGTCAACAAATCATCAATAAATTTGTCGATCAATCTCGCACGGAGTACAGTGGCTCGATCGCACTAGTTGCGGGTCAGAAGTACGATATTAAACTGGAATATTATGAAAATACGTACACTGCTGTTTCCAAACTGTCTTGGTCAAGTAACTCTCAAACCAAGGAAATTATTCCTCAGTCTCAACTTTATAGTCCGACGAATACAGTTGCTAGTAATGGCAATGGACTAAAAGCAGAATATTACGACAACATCGACTTTACCAACCTGAAGGTAACTCGCACAGATGCAACAGTAAACTTCGACTGGGATAATGGTTCTCCAGATCCTACCATCGGTGGGGATACCTTCTCAGCGCGTTGGACGGGTCAGGTAGAAGCTAAGTACAGCGAGACTTACAAGTTCTACACCACTGCTGATGATGGTGTGCGGTTGTGGGTAAATGGTCAACAAATCATCAATAAATTTGTCGATCAATCTCGCACGGAGTACAGTGGCTCGATCGCGCTAGTTGCGGGTCAGAAGTACGATATTAAACTGGAATATTATGAAAATGGCTACACTGCCGTTTCCAAACTGTCTTGGTCAAGTGACTCTCAGACCAAGGAAATTATTCCTCAGTCTCAACTTTATTCATCAGCACTTCAAGCCACTATCACCCTGGGATCGTCTGCCATAACTGTAAATGAAGGGGCTGGTAGTGCAAGTATCACTTTGCTCAGAAGTGGTGATTTAACCAATACATCGACAATTAAGTATGCAACCATAGCTGGTACTGCTACAGCAGGGTTTGACTACGGAAGTGAAGGCCGTGAAAGCGCTGGAACAGTTACTTTTGCACCAGGAGAAACCAGCAAGCAGGTATCTATTTTGATCAATGACGATTCAATCGGAGAAACAGATGAAACCTTTGGTTTTGTCATCGATCAGGCAATAGGGGCAACAATAGGACTGCAAAGAACTCTGGGAGTTACGATTCAAGATAACGATCGCTCTGGTCTGACTTTCACTCAGCCAGCAGTGAATGAGGATAACGGTACTGCTACAGTGACAGTTACACGGGGTAACAGTACAGGCGCTGCGAGTGTGGACTACGTAACCGTGGATGGGACTGCTAAAGCGGGATCTGACTACCAGGCTGTATCTGGAACCTTGAATTTTGCAGCAGGACAAACCACTAAGACTGTTGTTATCCCCATTCTTGATAACAATGTTGGGGAAGAAAATGAAACCTTTACTTTGAATTTCAATAACCCAGTGGGAGTGGCACTAAATACTCAACAGACAACCATCACTATTTACGATAATGACTCTGGTCAATTTACTATAGATACAATAGCTTCTGGTTTGACTGAACCCACAGCTTTTGACACGACATCTGACGGTAAGACTATGTTCGTTGCCCAGAAAAATGGGGTAGTGCGAGTCTTGAGCAACAATACCTTATTAGCAACACCATTTATCGATATTTCTGCACAGGTAAATGGTACGCGCGATCGCGGCTTATTAAGCATTGCTGTGCATCCAGATTTTGGTAAAAACCCCAACGGTAATAACTACGTATATCTCTTATATACCTACGATCCACCAGAAACCGATCCAAACAATCCTAAAAACAATCCCAATACCACATTGGACGATCGCGATGCCTTCGGCAATAGGACAGCACGGCTAACTCGCGTGACAGCCGATCCCAACACTAATTACACTACTGCTATTGCTGGCAGCGAATTTGTGCTGCTAGGTACTAATGGCAATTGGGATAATATCAGCCACCCAGATGGAAATAGCACAGATGTCACACTTGGTTATGCACCATCAGGAATTATCAACAAAGATACTGGTAAGCGGTTTACCAGCTTGCAGGATTATCTCAATAATCTCGATAAAGTCCAAAATATCGACAATTTTATCGCTAATGATAGCGAATCTCACTCAGTTGGTACTGTGCGCTTTGGTACCGATGGTAATTTGTTTGTAAGTTTAGGAGATGGCACTTCTTACAATGGGATAGATCCGCGAGCAATCCGCGTCCAGGATAAAAATAATCTGTCCGGTAAGGTTCTGCATATTGATGCCATTACTGGTCAAGGCTTATCAACTAATCCTTTCTATAATGGCAATCCCAATAGCAACATTTCCAAGGTCTATAATTTGGGTCTGCGTAACCCTTTCCGCTTAACAATCGATCAGAAAACCAATACCCCTATTATTGGTGATGTTGGCTTCGAGAGTTATGAAGAGGTGAATATCGGAAAACCAGGAGCGAACTTTGGCTGGCCATTCTATGAAGGTGGTCTTGATAGCAATGGTAATATCGTCAATCTGCAACAACCAAAATACGCTACCCTACAAGCAGCGCAGGACTTTTATAATAGTGGACAAACTGTTACAAAACCAGTTTACACTTACAAGCATAATGGGCCTGCTTCGATTACGATGGGTGACTTTTACACAGGCGATGCTTACCCTGCAATTTATGATAATGCCTTATTTGTGGGTGATTTCAGTAGGGGAGTTGTCGACGCTTTAAAATTCGATAGTAACTACACACTTATCTCTGTTAATCGGTTTGCTTCTACAGAAGACACACCTAATCTAGGAGTGCCTGTACAAATTACCACTGAAGACGATGGTTATCTGTACTATGCAGACTTGACAGGAGGCGCAATCAAACGCTTCCGACCTGTTTAGAGATCGTGTGACATAACAGTTATTAGTTATCAGTGAACAGTCAGACAACTGTTCACTGATTTTGATCAAGATAACTTTGTCAAGAATCCCAACAACTTTTTGGTATTTGATGTTAGGAGTGTTCGACGATAAGCATCAGCTGCTTTTTTAATCGCTTCGGCTTGAGTGGGATAAGGATGAATTACACTGCTTAACTTACTCAAACCGAGCTTATTCACCATTGCTGTAGTCACTTCTGAAATCATCTCACCCGCGTGACTAGCGACAATAGTTGCACCAATTATTTCATCAGACCCCTTTTTATGGTGGATTTTGAGAAATCCTGACTCTTCACCATCTGCGATCGCGCGGTCTACACTACTAAAAGGTATTTTGATTGTTGTCACTTCAATACCTGATTTCTGCGCTTCGTGTTCGTACATCCCAACATGGGCAATTTCTGGGTCAGTATAAGTTACCCAAGGCATCACCAGGCTGCTGAGTTTCGAGCGTCCTAAGCCAAAGGGAGAAAATAGCGTATTTTTAATTACAATTCGCGCCGCAGCATCAGCAGCATGGGTAAATTTCCAGTTCATGCAGATATCGCCAGCTGCATAAATTTTGGGATTGGTCGTTTGGAGGTAATCATTTACCTTCACACCTTGGCGCTTGTCGTATTCTACACCCACTGATTCTAAATTTAAATTTTCTACATTTGGCGATCGCCCCGCACCAACTAAAATTTCATCTACTGTCACCGAATCTCGATGACCATTAGAAGAAAAGTAAAGCCGTTTCCCTTCAGTCACAGTTACCACTTCTTCTACTTTGGAATTCAACACTACGCGAATTCCTTCCCTAATCAAAACCTTTTGGAGAATTTCAGCAGCTTCAGCATCTTCTTTATTCAAAAGATGCGAACCGCTATGGAAAAGTACCACCTCAGAACCCAAACGCCGGAAAGCTTGCGCCAATTCGCAACCAATGGGGCCGCCACCAATCACCGCTAAACGTTCCGGTCGCTGAATTAGGGAAAAAACCGTCTCATTAGTTAGATAACCCGCCTTTTCAATTCCTGGAATCGACAGTTGTGCGGCTCTTGCGCCAGTAGCAATTACAGCTTTTTTAAACTTTAGGGTTTTGTCGCCAACTTCCACAGTATTTTTACTTGCAAATCGACCGCTACCCAAAAAGACATCGACACCCAACTTTTGAAACCGCTCCGCCGAGTCGTTAGGGCTGATATCAGCCCTGATTCGTCGCATCCTTGCCATGACTTTGGGAAAATCAACATCTATATTATGTTGGGGAATATTAACTCCCAAGTCTTTAGCATCCCAGATTTCGCCAATGGTGCGGGCAGAACGAATAATAGTTTTAGATGGTACGCAACCAACATTTAAGCAATCTCCACCCATGAGATGCTTTTCAATTAACGCCACTTTTAAGCCTACATCTAGACCCGCCGCCCCCGCAGCCACAACTAATCCCGCCGTACCAGCCCCAATTACAACCAAATCGTAAACATCTGCGGGTTGAGGATTAACCCAGTTTGGCGGATGGACGTAAGATACCAACTTTTGGTTATACTCATCTGTTGGGCGAACTGTGACTCTCTCTAAATCTGAATTAGTCATTGGCGAAACCTCTTTTAAGAATTGAAAATACTAAACTCAACTACCTTTTGGAGGATTAAAAATTAAGAATCCTGAGAGATTTAGGTTGCTCAGTCTCTTGTTTTTTATGTTTGTTTAATAATAAATACAGCCTTTGAATTGTTTTATCCGTTTGGGAATTGACAGATACGATTAAAGTTTTCCTGTATAAACGTTTTAACAATCGAGAATTTACAGAAATTTGGGGTTGAATAAACGACACTACTAGAGTATCTACAATTCCTCTTCTAAAGCTTTGCGTGCAATCCGGGTTACATACACTGTAACGGCGATTGTCGCAATCAAACCCAAAATCCGAATTGCCCATTGTAAAGTCGGGTTGTTAGGTTGAGTTTCAGTCCCAATCATGGCTAAATTACCTGCAAGGGAACCAATATAAACGTACATAATGGTTCCGGGAATCATGCCTACAGAGCCAATGAAGTAATCTTTCAGTGAAACTCCCGTGATACCAAAGGCATAATTTAACAAGTTGAAAGGAAATATAGGTGACAGTCGCGTTAGCAAGACAATTTTTAATCCTTCTCTACCAACTGCTTGGTCAATGGCGGTAAATTTTTTATTATCTGCAATTTTACGAGCAACCCAGTCCCTTACTAAATAACGTCCAACCAAGAAGGCAGCAGTAGCGCCGAGTGTTGCACCGATAAACACGTAGAGAGAACCCAAAACTACGCCAAAAATTACACCCGCTCCCAAGGTGAGAATTGAACCAGGGAAAAAAGCGATGGTAGCGATAATGTAAAGTGCAATAAAAGCGATCGCTCCTACAGTACCAAGGCTATCGATCCACTGCAAGGCTTCGCGTAAAATAGCTTGGGGATTAAAAGAATTTGGATTTACAGATTCTTGTGCGAAAGCCGAGTCTGTATTTAATGAAAAAGCACTCATTAATATCACTAATATTAATCCACCTAGACTGAAAAATTTCTGCAAATTTATCAAATTGATACTTTTAAATATCTGAAGAATCGTTAGTTTGATCATGAATTGTTATTTTTTCTATTGCCACATTTTGAGCTAATGCTTTTTGAGCAACTTTTGTGATATAAACAGTCACCGCAACGGTAGCAATTAACCCAACTACTTGCATTATCCATTGCCAAACTTGAGTTTCTGGAGTAGTTGGTTGATGAGATGTGCTTATCATGGCAAGATTCCCAGCTAAAGAACCAATATAAACGTACATCACAGTACCGGGGATAATACCAAAGGAACCTAATATATAGTCTTTGAGAGAAACCTGTGTTACTCCAAAAGCATAATTTAATAAATTGAAGGGAAAAACGGGACAAAGACGAGTTAGTAAGACAATTTTCCATCCATCTTTAGCAACTGCTAAATCAATCGCTTTAAATTTAGGATGTTTGTCCATTTGTCGAGAAACCCAATCCCGCGACAGGTAGCGTCCAATAAGAAAAGCCAAGGTTGCTCCGATTGTTGCAGCAATTAGCACATATATCGAACCCCAAAATACTCCAAACAGACAACCACCTTTGAGGGTTAGGAGGGAACCCGGTATAAACAGTAATGTTGCCAAGTTGTAAATGGCTATGTAGGCGATAGGCCCAAAAACGCCAAGACTGTGAACCCAAATGATTGATGTTTGTAAAAGTCCTTGAAAGTTTAACTGTTTAGCAGCAATTATTAGGGTGAAAATTAGACAACTTAGGAGTAGTAGTTTGAGTTTAGAACTTGATAAAGGCTTTTTCATTTTTATAATGTTGACCTTCTGAGGCTCTATGTTGACCTTCTGAGGCTCAATGTTGACCTTTTGAGGCTCGACGTTGACCTTCTGAGGCTCAACGTTGACCTTTTGAGGCTCTATGTTGACCTTCTGAGGCTCGACGTTGACCTTCTGAGGCTCGACGTTGACCTTCTGAGGCTCAAGTTTGAAACCTACACCTTAAATTCACTGCTCCTAAGATATATTACCCAGATGAAAAACAGCTTAAATTCTTTTAAATTTTTCTCGGTGATACCAGTGACGAATTCGTTCAGGTGAAACGCCGAGTAAATAAGCAATAATTATAAATTGATTAAGTAGCGTGGTTTTGAGTACTCCCTTTTGCAACCATCTACGCGCTGAAGTAAGAACAGGTGTAGGAATAATTACAATACTTCCGATGCGTTTTAATCGACGTATGAGTTCAAAGTCTTCCATGATAGGCAATTCAGGAAAACCACCAATTTGCTGAAATACTTCTTTGGTTAAAAAAATTGCTTGGTCGCCGTAGGGCATTTGGCAAAAATGCGATCGCAAATTTACACCCAACTCCACCCATCTTAAACTCAAAAGTGATGCATCAATCCGCAACTTAAATGCACCAGCCACAATTCCAGGTTGTTGTAGCGCTGTGCGAACCATCTCATCAAACCCAGTTGGTAAACGGGTATCTGCATGGAGAAATAAAAGAATCTCACCGCTAGCCGCTACAGCACCCGTATTCATTTGTACAGCACGACCGGGAGATGATGAGATAACTTTGACATTTAAAGACTGAGCTATTTCTATGGTGTTATCTTCAGAACCACCATCTACTATGATTACTTCTATATTTGTATTAGGTTGAGTCGTTGCAATTGTTTCTTTGATATTCCCTGCTTCATTCAGAGTCGGAATAATAATAGAAATTCTAGCTGCGTCAATATTCTGACTCATGATTGCTTACAATTTAGCTAAAGTTGATGTCATCCTCAAGATAACCCCCATGACAGCTATCACAGTCAACTTAAACCCTATTATCCAACTCACCGATAACCAGTTTTATCAACTCTGTCGGGAAAACCCTGAAGTCAAATTTGAACGGAATGCAGAGGGAAAATTACTAATTATGCCACCTACAGGCGGAGAAACTGGAAATCGTAACTCGGAAATCTCAGCAGATTTTGTGATTTGGAATCGCCAAACTAAACTAGGAATTTGCTTTGATTCTTCCACTTGCTTTAAACTTCCCAATGGTGCAAACCGTTCTCCTGATGTCGCTTGGATAAGAAAAGAGAGATGGAATACACTCACACCTGAGCAAAAAGAAAAGTTTCCGGCGATCGCACCAGATTTTGTTTTAGAGTTAATGTCACCAAGCGATAGTTTGCGAGAAACGCAAGCCAAAATGCAGGAATATATTGACAACGGAGTTAAATTAGGCTGGTTAATTAATCCGAAAATGCATCAGGTAGAAATTTATCGTCTTGGTCAACCAGGAGAAATATTAGCATCCCCCCAAGAATTATCAGGAGAAGATATTTTACCAGGATTTATTTTAAATCTACAAATAATTTGGGGATAAAAATTTATTGATTTCGGATTACCTGCTCAAATTCAACAACAGCGTCGTATTGGTCAGGCATGGCGATATAATTGAGCAGCAAAGCTGGATCAAAATCTGGAAAAAACCCACTCCTGACCTTTAAATTGCTCCCAAGAAACATCCTTAAGAGTTACCAGTTTTTCTTCTGTGGGCTGTTCTACTAGTGGGATGCTCATAAAAACACTTACCTTATACGCTCACTAATTCTACTATTTATCAAATTTTTGCAAGCGATCGCGCTGCTTATGGAAACCACCAGTTACTTCTATTGCTGTAAAACTGAAACCGTCCAAAGCCGAGAAATTGTCCGTGGGATTTCTCACCCTGTGGGAATGCTGTCACACCCATTAAGTAGACACCAGAAAAGCTGGGATTACTCACAGGGCGGAGGGCGATTGTCACCGTCTGTCCCGGAGTTACAGGCGGTTCAAAGTTCACAGTAACGGTTCGTGTGTCGCGTTCGTTTGTAACTGCGCCTAGTGTTAGCCGAGATTCTTTGCGATCGCGGGTTCCGACAAAGGCGCGGGTATCATCAAGATGATAGCGGATATTTTCTGTTCCCTCCCTTTGTGCGATCGTTACCTTCTGAAGGGATTCTCCAGCATTTTCAGGCAGATTGATAGTGAAATAGTAAGTTCCGCCCCAAACATTCACATCTTTATAAGTAGTCGTCGCATTCACAAGTGTCGGTGGTTGGACAAAGTACACTGTACCATCTCTAAGCTGCACCGCTTCAGTCACCGGAAGGTTTAATCCTCCAACACCGATTGCTAACGAGAGGGTTATTCCAAACAAAGTTGCAACACGCATGATTCAGATATAGAAAAACGCACTTATTCCAATTCTAATTCTTTGGGAATGAGTGATTTAGGAATAATAGAAACTTGTTTTTCTCCATCAGAAGATTTCGTATACCACCAAGCCCAAGCAATTAAAACTGCTTGCAATGGAAGTCTGATTACGTGTACCCAAGGTGAATTTGGTATATGTTCAATCTTAATAAGATTAACCGCCATATTAATATTGGCAGGATAAACAGCAATAAAAAGAGCAAGAAGTCCCCAAGCAGCAGCTTGACTTACAGGTGGGACTAATAAGCCGATACCACCTAAGATTTCATAAAAACCACTCAGATAAACCAATCCTAGAGGGTAAGGTAGTTGCGGCGGCACAATTTTGACATATTCTCCGGGAACAATAAAGTGTGTCACTCCAACCACAATGATCGATATAGCAAGGATGACACGTAATATTTCCTTATACTTCTTCATGGTTTTGCCTCATTACATACTTGCCCCTATTACTTCAGTTTGACTGAGGGATGTTAATCTGCATTGAGTCAATAGGAGTAAAAATCGACAAAGTTTTCTAAAGTATTGAAAAAAGTGATTGCAAGTATAAATATAACTGATGCACTAAGCTGTAATAAGTGTGGAGGGGGTCAATTTTTTGTATTGGAGCCACGTCAAAGCTTTTTTGCAAGTTTTGCGATCGCTAATTCCAAACATGGAACTAGTAGTTCGCCAAGTGAACTTGGCGGGGTAAAGGGTAAGGGGTAAGGGGTAAGGGGGAAAGGGTTTAAATCCTTTACCCTTTACCCTTTCCCCTTTCCCCTTTCCCCAGCCCTTACTTAGCATTTTTGGGTTGGCAGACTACTAGTTGATCCATGATTGGAGGGTTCTGAAATACTAAGGAGTAGTTTTGCTAAAATTTTGTCTATAAAAAATATGAGCGATGCCTTTAGCCGACTTGCACCCTTCATCCGAGAATATATATATCATCATCAGTGGACTGAATTACGACCAGTTCAAATTGCCGCTTGTCAAGTTATATTTGACACCGATGCTCACTTACTAGTTACAGCTGCAACTGCTGCGGGTAAAACAGAAGCAGCCTTTCTGCCAATTTTGACTTTACTACATACCAACCCTGCTGCAAGTGTAGGGGCATTATATATTAGTCCAATTAAAGCTTTAATTAACGATCAATTTGAACGCCTCAACGACTTACTCAAAGAAGCAGATATTCCCGTTTGGCATTGGCACGGAGATGTTTCTCAAAATCGGAAAAACAAACTCTTAAAGAATCCTCAAGGCATTCTACAAATTACACCAGAGTCTCTAGAAAGTTTATTAATAAACAAAAATAACGACCTCATTCGTTTATTTGGTGACTTAAGATTTGTCATCATTGATGAAATTCACGCTTTTATGGGAAGCGATCGCGGTTGTCAAATTATTTGCCAATTACAACGTTTAGCAAAGCTAACGCAAAAGCAACCGCGTCGTATTGGTTTATCTGCAACTCTTGGTGATTACTCAATAGCTGAAGACTGGTTGCGTTCAGGGACAGATAAGCCAGTAATTACACCGCAAACTGACGGAATAAAACGCCAAATAAAACTAGCTGTAGAACATTTTTATATTACTGATGAAGTAGATGAATCAGAAGCGACAGATTATGAACAATATATTTTCAACCTCAGCAAATTTCGGAAATGCCTAATATTTGCTAATAATCGCACCCGCACTGAATCTGTAATTGCATCTTTGCGACAAATTGCTACAAAACAAGGACTACCAGATATATATCATGTGCATCATGGGAGCATATCTGCTAGCTTGCGGCAAGCTGCTGAAGATGCGATGCGCGAACCCAATAATCCAGCCGTTACTGCCGCTACTTTAACTTTAGAATTAGGCATAGATATCGGTTATTTAGAGCGAGTTATTCAATTAGAATCACCCTTATCTGTAGCTAGCTTTTTACAACGCTTAGGACGTAGTGGCAGAAGAGGCGAAGCTGCCGATATGCGTTTTATTTGTGCTGAAGAAAAACCATTATCAGAAGCTTTGCTACCTGAACAAATACCCTGGGAACTGTTGCAATCTATTGCGATTATTCAACTTTATTTAGAAGAACAATGGATTGAACCAATCAGACCGATTAAATATCCTTTAAGTTTGCTTTACCACCAAACAATGAGTATTCTAACAGCAACGGGGGAACTTTCGCCTAATGCCTTAGCTAAACAAATTTTTAGCTTACCGCCCTTTGCTGCTATTTCCAAAGAAGATTTTCAATTATTACTCCGCTATTTAATTGATATTGGTCATATTCAGCATACTGAACAAAATAAATTAATCCTGGGTTTGGCAGGAGAAAAGATTGTGAGAAAATTTCAGTTTTATGCTGTTTTTGCTGAACAGCAAGAATATATTGTTAAGCAAGGTGCAACCCAAATTGGCAGTATCGTCACCCCACCTGCTGTAGGAAATCAATTTGCTTTAGCTGGGAGAACTTGGGAAGTAATAGAAGTTGACTTTAAAAAGAAAGCTATTTTTGTTAAACAAGCCGAGGGTAAAGCTAGTATTTATTGGCGTGGGAGTGGTGGCACTATTCATACCAAAGTTTTACAACGAATGCAAAAGGTTCTCTTTGAAAATATTGAATATAGCTATTTGCAAAAAAATGCTTTACAACGTTTACGTGAAGTTCGCCAATTAGTGCAGCAGGTTGAATTAGATAAACATAATATCTTGCAATTAGAAAAAGGTAAATGCTGTATTTTCCCCTGGATGGGTACGGTTCCTTATCGCACTTTAGAAAGATTATTAAATTCTTACTGTCGAGAATCGTTAGAAATTACAAGTATTGGGGGAATAAATCCTTATTATTTTACAATTAAATTAGGTAAAAATAAAGTTAAATCTCTTTATCATGAAATTGCTTCATTTTGTGAACAAAGAATTACCTCAGAAGATTTAATCAGTACTTCAGAAGCACCGGAAATTCAAAAGTACGATCGATTTATTCCTCATCCACTTTTACGAAAAGCTTTTGCTAGCGATTATTTAGATATGAGAGAATTAAAACAGCAAGTGGCACTGTGGAGACAATAGGCAATAGTAGAATGTTTTAATTACTTGAAAATTGCTATAGCAATCTTAAATTAGCTGTGTTGTTATGGTCTGCTGTCGATATAAATTATTTTTTTAACGAACCGCAGAGACGCAGAGGGCACAGAGAAGGGAATTAAAAGAGGTTAATACGAATGATTTATAACTGTTATTATCACTCTTAAAAAGAGTAAGTAGGTAATCCAGTAACATCAGTTTGGAGAGCAAATAAATCACCAGAATTGAAACTTTTTTCGATTTCTGTTTGGCTAAGTCCAACTGAAGCAGTTGTAATATAAAGTGTTCGCAAGTCCTCGCCTCCAAAAGTACAGCTAGTTGGCAATTGTACAGGTAGCTTTATCCGCAATATCTCTTCACCGTTAGGGTTGAAACGAATTACACACCATCCATTCCACATAGCTGACCAAATAAATCCTTCGCTGTCTATTGTCAATCCATCTGGATGGAAGGATTCATGAGTTAAATCAGCAAAAATCCGGCGATTACTAATATTTCCTGTTACTGAATCAAAGTCGTAAGCATATATTTTTTGGTGAGGAGAATCTGTTAAGTAAAATGTCTTTTGATCGGGACTCCACCCCAAACCATTAGAAATAGTCAATCCCGTTTCCATTAAATGCAATGAACCATCAGTGTCATAGCGATAGAGGCTAGCTTGAGGTTTTTCCAGAGAACACATTGAACCAAACCAGAAACGTCCTTGAGGGTCACATTTACCATCATTGAGACGGTTATCTGGAAGATTGGCTTCAATTTCTAAAATGGGGGTAACTACACCTGTCTGGGTGTTGAGGAATGCTAGGTGATGACGCAGCAACATAATTAATCTATCCGCACCTGCTGTTGCGATCGCACCTACGACATCTCCCACATCAAAAAAGCCGTTTTCCCCCGTAGCAGGGTTGAACTGATGCACCCGATGGTTATAAATATCAACCCAGTATAGTAGTTTCCGGCTAGAGTCCCAGATGGGGCCTTCACCCAAGCGGGCACGGGCTTCTAGAACATTGTGGAGTGGATATTGCAACTCGTTCATTTTATCAATCAACAGCACCATTTACGGAAGGTGATTTCAGTGGCATTGATGCAATACGTTAAAAACGTCTGCCTTACCAATAAAAACAGGAAAAATTTTTATTCAAATTTAAGTAAAAACTTAAGACGCGATGGATTGTATCTTCCCCAGGTAAAAGAAAAAACTCTTCCTTTTGGCTAAGGCTGAGATTCCCGACTTCGCTACTAAATCGGGAATCTTGTTGCTAAAGCGCCTGTAAAATCTCCTCATCGACAGAAAAATCTACTTCGGCTTTGTCTTTTGCATTAGCCAAATAATCATTTTCCAAGGAGTCTTGTAACCCAGAAATCAAATCGTATTCAGGATGCCAGTTTAATTCTGTTTGCGCTTTATTCACCGAAGCAAAGAAATGCTGTACCCGCATCGGAAAAGCTTTGCGTTTGCCGAAATCAAACTTTTTCGGGTCGTAATGGACGATTTTAACATCATCAGGTGATTTACCAGCCGCCACAGCACTAGCACGAGCTAAACCATCAAAAGTAACAAAGCGATCGCCAGATATATTATAAATCTGTCCTACGGCTTGTTCATTGCCCAAAACCTGAGTCAAAGCCTTAGCTAAGTCTTTGACATGACCTAGTTGAGTGATATGCAAACCATTTCCGGGGATGGGAATGGGGCGATCGCGCACAATCCTGTCAAAAAACCAGCCTTCTAACTCATTATAATTACGAGGGCCGTAAATATAAGTAGGACGAATGGAAGTAAAAGGTAATCCCAATTGAGTCAGATAAGCTTCTGTTTCATGCTTACCCTTGTGCCGACTTTTAGAATCTACCGGATCGCCTTCTATATGGGGCAATTGGTCGGATTTGAGATACACTCCCGCAGAACTCATATACACAAAATGTTGCACTCGGTCTTGAAAAATTTCTGCTAGTGGTTGAGTATCAGTAAGTTCTCGACCATTATTGTCAAAAATGACATCAAAGCTTTCTTGTGATAACTTTGCTTTTAATTGGGTAGAGTCAGTGCGATCGCCTATAATTTGTCCTACTCCCTCTAAAGAAGGTGCTGGCCGATTTCCACGATTGAACAGCACCACCTCATGTCCTTGTTCCACTAGTAATTGAGTCAAATAGACACCAATGAACCGAGTACCACCCATAATCAGAATTCGCATAAATTCACCCTTTCTATATCAGTTGTTATTACAAGAGTAGGGAGTGGGGTAGATGGAGGAGATAATGCCCCATACCCTATGCCCAATGCCCCATCCCCAATCTGAGGTTATCATCCATCTGGAACCTCTGAAAGAAAGATTGCGTCTTGTGTGCTAATCTGGGGCGCTTCCCGTTAATTAATCACAAGGGGAAACTTTTCAGTCGGAGTCTAAAAAAACTATCTTCAATTTTGAATTTTGAATTTTGAATTTTGAATTGTTTAGCTGTGCCCTTGAAATATGCTCTGGTTCATGAGTGGCTAACACCCAAAGCCACCGGTGGTTCCGAACTCGTTGTCCGAGAAATTTTGAATCACATTGATGCTGATTTGTATGCTCTGATCGATTTTGAATCCAGCAATAGAGAAAGTTATTTATATAAGCGTCAGATTGGCAAGACGTTTCTCCAAAACTTTCCTTATGCTCGCAACGGTATACAAAAATACTTGCCTTTGTGGCCCTTGGCAATTGAACAACTTGATTTGCGGCATTATGACGTAATTCTGTCTTCATCTCATGCTGTTGCCAAAGGAATCCTTACCACTCCCGAACAGATGCATATTTGCTACTGTCACAGCCCTATGCGCTATGCCTGGGACTTGACTTTTGATTATCTGCGCTACAGCAAACTGGGTAGTGGTTTACCTGGGTGGGTGACACGATATTTATTACATCGTTTGCGCCAGTGGGATGTATTGAGTGCCAATCGCGTTGATTACTTCATTGCTAACTCACAACATACGGCTCGGCGGATTTGGCGTTGCTATCGGCGAGAAGCAACAGTCATTTACCCACCAGTGAATATCGCGGAATTTCCATTTCTGTCTCAGAAAGAGGATTTCTACCTGACAGTTTCCCGATTAGTGAGTTACAAACAAATATCGTTGATTGTCAAGGCTTTTAATCAACTCAAACGGCCATTAGTGGTCATTGGTACAGGAGATGAAATGAATAAGATCCGCGAAATGGCAAACTCTAATATCCAAATACTGGGATGGCAACCCGATAATGTGGTAAAAAAATATATGTCTAGGGCTAAGGCGTTTGTATATGCAGCTTGTGAAGATTTTGGGATTGCCCTAGTGGAGGCGCAAGCCTGCGGTACACCAGTAATTGCCTACGGTGCAGGAGGGGCTCTCGAAACAGTGCGAGATATCCGCTCTTGTGTAGAAACAGGGACAGGTATATTTTTCAAGACGCAAACAGAGGCGGCTTTAGTGGAGGCAGTAGAAAAGTTTGAAGTGTATGAGGGTTCGTTCAGTTCCGAGTATATGCGATCGCACGCCGCGCAGTTTTCACCGCAAATCTTTGCAGATCGTTATCTAGATTTTGTAAACAAATGCAACGAAAAAGGCCGTTTTCGGAATGATGGTCTTGGTTAACGTCTGATTTTTTTAGGCTTTTGGCAATTTCCCCCCAGAAGCACATCATTTTGGCTTTAATATTGGGACTATGTGTGGTGTGGATTATTAAGGAGTATGATGACTGCCCAGAGCTCACTCCTCTCCGGCAAGCGAGGCGTACGGCAAGACACTAGAGCGTCTACGCGTACTTTCTTAAAACGCGGTCAAAAAACAAAGACGCCAAAAGTTAAACCCAAAGGTTTATCTTTTCAGGGTTTAAACGGAGAGTTTGCCAAACGACTGTTTGACATAGTATTTTCGCTGTCGGTGTTAATTTTGTTTTTCCCCGTCTACTTAATCTTGTCCTTGCTGATTGCTCTTAGCTCAGAAGGCCCGATTTTTTATGTCCAGGAACGGGTAGGAAAAAATTACAAAGCGTTTAATTGTATTAAATTCCGAACAATGGTAAGCAATGCAGACGAAATCCTCATGCAAATGATGGAAACATCGCCCGAATTGCGACAAGAATTTGAAAGCAGTTTTAAGCTAAAACAAGACCCCCGGATTACCAAAATTGGTCAATTTTTGCGAATTACTAGCTTAGATGAATTTCCCCAGTTCTGGAACGTCTTAAAAGGGGACATGAGTGTAGTCGGCCCTCGACCCTTAGTAGCAGAAGAACTGCCAAAATATGGTTGTTACATCGATGAGATTTTAACAATCCGTCCAGGAATTACTGGTTTGTGGCAGGTATCCGGGCGTAATGATATTCCTTACCCCCGCCGAGTCCAAATAGACCTGCATTATGTCAAATTTAGGAACTTCTGGCTTGATTTATGGATCATCTTGAAAACTGTTAATGTAGTTATTCTGCCCAAAAACAACGGTGCATACTGAGTAAATACTGATATCCGATTTTGTGGGGCAGTTAATGCCCCTAAAAACCATAAATATCTAGATAATCTAGATTTTATTCAGTCTTCACAAAACCAGATATATATGAAATTTTGACTAAAAAAACAACGGACATAAAAATAATCTTCATCTATCTGGTAAAAGAAAATATACATACTTAAACAATGTTTGTCTATCTAAGGTTAAGCTTAGATGTTAAATTATTTTTTATTAAGTATATTTATTTACGCTAAACAGTCTCATAACAACAAGAACTCGTAGGTTTCCCATTAGGAAATTGAGCGAGTAGCTGCTAGGTTGTATCAGATTGGCTGTAACTTTTTAATCAAAGAGAATAAGGGATAATTGAGCATGACGCAACAGAAGCGAGCGTTGATTACTGGTATCACTGGTCAAGATGGTTCATATCTGAGTGAGTTTTTGCTGGAACAAGGTTATGAGGTTCATGGCATCATTCGCCGGACTTCTACCTTCAACACAGACCGCATCGACCACATTTACGAAGACCCCCACAAAGATGGGGTGCGGTTGTTTCTTCACTACGGTGACTTGACAGATGGTACAACGCTGCGACGCATTTTAGAAGAAGTCAAGCCTGTAGAGATTTACAACCTCGGCGCTCAATCCCATGTCAGAGTCAGCTTTGATTCCCCAGAATATACGGTGGATGCCGTAGGAATGGGTACGCTACGTCTGTTGGAAGCAATTCGAGATTACCAACACCGGACTGGAATTCAGGTGCGATTTTACCAAGCGGGTTCCTCAGAAATGTACGGTTTAGTACAAGCAATACCTCAAACTGAAACAACACCCTTTTATCCCCGCAGTCCCTATGCTTGTGCGAAAGTTTACGCCCACTGGCAAACTGTAAATTATCGTGAGTCTTACGATTTGTTTGCTTGTAACGGCATACTTTTTAACCACGAGTCACCACGACGAGGCGAAACCTTTGTAACCCGCAAAATTACTAGAGCCGTAGCTGGTATCGTTGCTGGTAAGCAGAAAAAGATTTATATGGGTAATTTAGACGCAAAACGAGATTGGGGCTATGCAAAAGATTACGTGAAAGCAATGTGGTTGATGTTGCAGAAAGATCAGCCAGACGATTACGTAATTGCTACTGGTGAAACCCATTCAGTGCGAGAGTTTTTGGAACTGGCATTTAGTTACGTAAATCTCAATTGGCAAGATTACGTAGAGTTTGATGAGCGTTACCTCCGTCCATCTGAGGTAGAATTATTGATTGGCGATTCTACCAAAGCGCGTCAGAAGCTAGGTTGGACACCATCAGTAACCTTTGAACAATTAGTTTCCTTAATGGTAGAAGCAGACTTACAAGCATTGGGCCACACTTCACCCAATGGAAATGGTTCGCAATTTCCATTAGATATTGCTACTGTTCGTCAAGAACTGGGCGCTTTGCACTTCTGATTTGCACCACAGAGGATAAAAATATGACCGCCTTAGAACTAAAAAATCAACGAATTCTCGTCACTGGTGGGTCGGGATTTCTAGGTCGTCAGGTGATAGATCAACTGTGTAAAGCAGGGGCTGATCGTGAGAAAATTACGATAGTGCGATCGCGCGATTGCGATCTACGTGTATGGGAAAATAGCCAACGGGCAGTTGACCAGCAAGACATAATTATCCACTTAGCGGCTCATGTGGGTGGCATCGGTTTGAACCGCGAAAAACCCGCAGAGTTATTTTACGATAACTTGATCATGGGTACGCACCTGATTCACGCTGCCTATCAAGCTGGAGTAGAAAAATTTGTTTGTGTCGGTACTATCTGCGCCTATCCTAAATTTACCCCAGTACCATTTAAAGAAGACGATCTTTGGAATGGCTACCCAGAGGAAACCAACGCCCCCTACGGAATTGCAAAAAAAGCGCTTTTAGTCCAATTGCAATCTTATCGCCAGCAGTACGGTTTTAATGGAATTTACCTACTGCCAGTGAATTTATATGGCCCAGAAGATAACTTTGACCCTGGAAGTTCCCACGTTATTCCAGCCTTAATTCGCAAAGTTCACGAAGCCCAAATTAAGGGAGAAAAGCAACTCCCAGTTTGGGGTGATGGCAGTCCCACCCGCGAGTTTCTGTATTCAGAAGATGCAGCACGAGGGATTGTTATGGGGACTCAATTTTATAACGAATCGGAACCAGTTAACTTGGGAACGGGTTATGAAATCTCTATCCTTGATTTAATAACTCTAATTTGTAAATTGATGGAGTTTAAGGGTGAGATTGTTTGGCAAACTGACAAGCCTAATGGTCAACCCCGCCGTTGTTTGGATACTGAACGGGCAAAGCTTGCCTTTAACTTCACTGCTCAAGTGGGCTTTGAGGAAGGATTAAAGAATACCATTGAGTGGTATCGTCAAAACGCTGCATAGCGATGTATTAGTTAATTAATCTGGGATGTTATAAGCTGGGCGATGCCCAGCTTATTTGTTTGATGTGATAAATTCTCATGGACAAAGTTAGTCATCAACTAAATAAAACAGAACTACGCCGAACTCTGCTTAAAACACGTCAATCAATGTCCGTTGGAGAATGGAGAGAAAAAAGCGATCGCTTATGCTCTCATTTACAAAACTCTACTTTATTCACCCAAGCAAAAACAATACTTGCGTATTTTAGCTTTCGCCAAGAACCTGACCTCAGTCCACTATTTGCAAACACCAAATATCGTTGGGGATTTCCTCGCTGCGTTGATAAATCCTTGTGTTGGCATATTTGGACACCTGGCGATTCTCTTCAAAGTGGCGCTTATGGCATTACTGAACCACACTCCGACACTCCAATCTTAGATGCTGTTGAAGTAGATTTGATTCTCGTCCCTAGTGTAGCTTGCGATTATCAAGGATATCGCTTGGGTTATGGCGGCGGATATTATGATCGCTTGCTTAGTTTACCGCAGTGGCAGACAAAGCCGACTATCGGAATTGTCTTTGATTTCGCCTATTTATCCCAAATACCTATCGAATCCTGGGATAAACCACTACAAGCTGTTTCTACGGAAACCGGATTGACTCGGAAAGACTAAGGGTTCAGGATGATGAAGACACATCATCAAATATTTATGACTAACCCAACATCATCTACCACTGAGCAGGAAGCAATAATCGATGAGATTATAGCAACTAGCCTGCAAGCTCAACAAAAAACAGGCCCAGACCTGCGCCAAATTCACAGCAAAAGTCATGGACTTCTTGCAGGAGAGTTTATTATTGAACCCAATCTTCCTGAAGATTTGAGAGTAGGTTTGTTTAAAACACCACAAACCTATCCTGCATGGATTCGTTTCTCTAGTGGTGGTTCGCCTAAAAAGCGTGGTGAATTCAACTCCGACAGCCAGCCGGATGTTCGCGGTATCGCCATCAAGGTGATGAATGTGGACGGGCAAAAAGTACTGGATGATGAAGAAAAAACTCAAGATTTTATCCTCAACAATTATCCGATTTTCTTGACCAAAGATGTTCGTGATTACGCCGATCTTTCCAGAGCCGGGAGTGGACAACTTAGCCCAGAGCGCTTGCAGGAACTTGGTTATGCCTTTGCAATCTTGCAAAAAATTGGTAGCAATCAAGTAGGAAATCCGCTTTTAATTCAATATTGGAGTATGGCTCCCTTTAAGTTTGGGAATCGCATTGTCAAATTATCCGTCAAATCTCAACAGCCTGAACAACCACCCGAAACACTTCCCGAATCAGAAAATTACCTCCGGGAAGCAATAGTCAAATATTTGACTGAAGAAAGTAAAGAAGCATTTTTTGACTTCTTCATTCAGTTTTATGTAGATGACGAAAAAACGCCAATTGAAGACCATGTTAAAGAATGGCAAGAAGCAGATTCACCATTTATTAAAGTTGCAACTGTCCGCATTTTCAGTCAGAAATTTGATTTTGAAGAACGCAAACGTTTAGACGAGGGTTTGTTGTTTTCTCCTTGGCATACACTGTTAGATCATGAGCCTGTTGGAAGTGTAAATCTCTCTCGTAAGAGGCTTTATAGCGAACTTGCAAAGTATAGACGAGAACAAATTGCCCAACGCTTGCGGGAACCACAACCTTATGTGGCGATTGCAGATTAACCTCTGTAAATTAGCTTCAGACTGCAAGATAAATCTTTGACATCTGTGTGTACAGCATCTCAGTTTCTAGCAATTATATCTGATTATTGAAATTTGAAAGCCCCAGATTCCCGACTTCTCTAAGAAGTCAGGAATCTAGTTTTTAAGAATTGAAGACAAACCATGAATGAAGATAGTGAACTAACTGAAAAGCTGAATAATATGTTGATTGAATCCGCAGATAAAGAATCTATTATTAAGTTCTTGAGATTGAGTAATTATTCAAAAGCCAAATCAATTGGAATTTTAAAAAAGGCTTTGAGTATTTCTTATTGTGATGCACAAGATATGATTCACAATAGTCAAACATGGAGTGATGTAAAAGAATCTGATGCAACGTAAGTATTTATATTTTTGTTGAATTAAAAAATAAAATTTGCAGTCATTTTAATAATTTGTGCGCCTACTGTCATACCGATGAAGCTTTAACAGTCACTACTTTTGAATTTGAGCATATCATTCCTTTATCATCTGGTGGGAAAACTGTGTTTGAAAATCTTTGCTTGGCTTGCCCATCTTGTAATCGTTATAAAGCAACTCGTCAAACCGCAATTGATCCTAATACTCAGAATGAGGTTAAATTATTTAATCCACAACAGCAATTGTGGGCAGACCATTTTACCTGGAGTGAAGATACTACAGAAATTTTAGGGCTTACAACCATTGGGAGAGCAACAATTTCTACTTTAAAAATGAATCGTCTGCAATTAACTCGTGTGCGGAAAATGTGGGTGAGAATGGGTGAACATCCACCAAATATTTGAGCAAGTGAAAAATATAGAACAATACAGTTCAGATAAGACCAAAATACTTGTAGAGACGGCGATTTATCGCGTCTCAAAACCCACGATTTTGTACAAGTAGCGCTTTGAACCTTAATTGAAATCCAAAAAGCAAGTTGTAACGTTACCAACAAAATTGTAAGAAATATTTACAAAACTCAGAAAATTATTAATCAAATGCTGAACTGGAAAAAATCACGATCGCAAAATCTGCTAATGTATGCGCTATTGGGAGCGATCGCACTGGTGATGCTCTTTCCTTTACTGTGGCTAGTTAGCACAGCCTTGAAATCGCCTACGGAAAATATCTTACAGTCGCCGCCACAGTTATTACCTAGTCAACCGACACTAGATAATTTTGTTAGTGTGTGGAACTCTCTACCCTTTGGGCAATACCTGTATAACAGCACTTTGGTGTCAGTGCTGACGGTTGGCTTAAATCTACTGTTTTGCGCTTTAGCTGCTTATCCCTTGGCAAGATTGTCATTTGTAGGGCGAGACTGGATTTTTGTAGCGATTGTCTCGACGATTATGATTCCCTTCCAAATCGTGATGATTCCCCTTTATATTTTGACAGTCCAGTTGGGTTTGACAAATAGTTATTTAGGGATGATTTTTCCGAGTTTAGCTTCTGCCTTTGGCATTTTTCTCTTGCGCCAAGCTTTTATGAGTGTCCCGAAAGAAATAGAAGAAGCCGCTCGAATGGATGGCAGTTCAGAGTTAGGATTGTGGTGGCATATAATGTTACCCGCAGTTCGCCCAGCATTGGTAACTTTAGCTATTTTTGTATTCATTGGTGCTTGGAGTGACTTTTTGTGGCCTTTAATTGTCATCCAAGACGAAAACTTATATACTCTTCCTTTAGGAGTCGCCAAGCTAGCAGGGACATTTTCTCTTGACTGGAGGTTGGTAGCCGCGGGTTCTCTAATTGCGATCGCCCCAGTATTATTATTATTTTTATTTCTGCAACGTTACATTGTTCCCACTGAAACTGGTAGCGGTGTCAAAGGTTGAATCAAAAACTGAAGATGAAGAAAAACAAATGACAAATGACAAATTCAATAAGCACCAGTTTTTTTCAATACCACCCAGATAGTTTTAATAATTAGACTTAGATCGTAAGTTACAGACCATTTGCGTTGATAATCTATATCCATTTTGACAATGGTTTCAAAATCTGTAATACTCGAACGACCATTAGCCTGCCATTCTCCGGTAATACCTGGCTTGACTCGTAATCTCTCCCAGTGGTGCGGATCGTAATTGCTGACTTCATCAGGAGTGGGTGGACGAGTACCAACTAAACTCATGTCTCCTACCAAAACATTCCAAAATTGGGGAAATTCGTCTAAACTGGTACGCCGCAAAAATTTACCTACAGGAGTAATACGAGGATCGTCAACAGATTTAAAGATGTGACCTTTAGCTTGGTTTTCAACCAAATGCTTGAATTTATCGGCATCGACGATCATGGAACGGAATTTCCAGATGCGGAAAGTTTTTCCGTTCAAACCACAGCGAATTTGAGAATAAAATATTGGACTTGGCTCATGAATAAAAGTAGCGATCGCTACAGGAATTGCTACCATCAATGTAATAATCAGCCCTACAATAGCTCCAACAATGTCAATTAACCGTTTTCTTACGCTTAAAATTGACGGGTGTAAAGGCTGTTGAGAACAATTAATTGAATAAAGAGAAAGATTATTCACAAGGACTAACTTATCTTTTACCAGGGATTTTTGCATTAGTAGTTTAGATATAGAGACAATTTTTAGGGGGTTTTTACTGCTTTTGCCTTTACTACTGAGTATGAATGTACACAAAATTTAAAGAAAATAAACACTTAAAATCCAAACTTTACAAAATCTTTCAACTAAACCAAGATATTGTAAATTTACAATATTTTTCCCATCAAATAAAAAAGATAGTGTTACAGCTAAACTTTTAAAAAGGAAGTACTTGTGGTGCTTTACAAAATTCAAAATGCTTATAACGTAAGCATTTTGAATTTTGAATAGTATCCTTATTTCCAACGTTATGCACTAATCTCAATGATGAACCTCTAAAGCAAAATTCACTGTATATGCTTCCTCCAGTGATTGTTGGTTACTAGCCTTGATCGCATCTAGATAGCGACGTAAAGATAACAGTTGTTGGGAATTGGGACGATAAGTGAGACTCCCTTGTTTTTCAAAAAGTGGTGTTGTGGCGATCGCCTGATAGTCAGGATTTTCTTGGGAATTCTGGGTTAGCCAAGTCGAATCTGTAACTGAAGGTATCAATCCCGAAGGCAGTTCACCTTCCAAAAAAGCCAGGAGGCGTTGCTGACAAGTGCGAGTATTAATTCCGCGACCCTCAAATAACTGGATAACTTCACCGAAAGATAAGGGTCGATCTGGTAGCAGTCGCAGCAATTCGGTAAATAAGAAATAATCAGTGTACTGTTGCCTGGGTATATCTAATATCTGAGGATGCAAAGGCAGCATCGCCAAACCATAAGCAACCCGACTGCAATTAGGAGCGCCATTTTCGCCGAGATATAAATCTTGAATAATCTTGGCGCTGGGGAGTTTTTGCCTTAACCAACGGTTGACTGTCCCAATACAAGCCACCCCACCAGTCAAGATAGCTTGATTAATAGATTCTGTGGGGACACCACGAGCTACCAATATTTTGTTAAGTTCTCGGTTGAGGCGGCGCACAAAGGGGATAAATACCTGGCTTTCTAAATCTCGTCGCTGCAAAATCCATTGCTGATCGGCTAATTCTAAGGTAAAAGAATCTTGGTGTTGCAAAATCAGCTTCAGCGCTAGTGCCGCATCTAATACCGCCTGTCCCAGTAGAGAACTTTCTAGACGCTGCTGGAGGCGAATCCGAGCGGTAATATCTGGTTCTCCGACTCTGGGTAGTTGTAATTCTTCTAACCCTAAACTCTGCCAATGCATTTGGTCTAAACCGGGAATTGATGGTTGCCATTGCCAAGGATTACTGCTGATAGTTTTGCCATCGCTTTGTGTTTCTGTGCGTGATTGCCGAGATTTGGGTGGCAATAACAACTGGCAAATAATATCTTGCTCAATTCCCTTGCCAGCATAAGCAAAACTATGGAGCATAAAATCATTGTATGTCAGTTGCAGCAAGCTTTCTGGAACATCTACCAACAACATTTCTGTGGCAGTTGTCCCAATATTAATTACCAGGGTATTACCCACAATCGGATGTTCATTGGTTTTTGCAGGCTGAGAACCTTGAGATTGGCTTAATTTTACTTGCTCACCGTTAGCAGCATCAAGTTCTGGGAGTAAACTAGCGATCGCTTCTTCTACAAAAAAGACTTGTTGCGGATGTTGGATAAGTTTGCTAGTGAGTAAAGCTTCCCGCACGTTAAAGCGGTATTGTTCCGACCAACTAGATGGACAGGTACAAATTACACCAGCAATATTATTGATAATCTGCGGAAAATCTTGTTCGCTGATCCCAACAGCAGCAGCCATTAAACTCGGCGTAGTACAAGTTTTTTCGGATTTCAGGGTTAACAGTAGTTTAGAGAGCGATCGCACAATCCAAATTAAAGGCCCTGCCGAAAATTCATTTAATTGCAAAACAGGTTCCCATTTTTGCCGTTCCCTTTTGTAAGGAATAGCTACTTGTAAATAGGGCTTTAACTGCGCCGAGTAAAGATTGTTTGTTGTCGAATCTGTTCTTGCTCTAGGTGTTGCAGGAGTAGCCGAGTGGTCAGGCGTTTTATCTTGAGCAACAGCCGCAGGTGCTGTCTGCTCATGGACTTCAATACTTTCATTTTCTCCTTGAGGTATAGAAGCTGTAGGAAGATAAACCTCTGTTGGTAAACGAAATGATTGCTGGAATGAACTTGTTTCTGAGGGATTTTCTGCTGACCAGTATATAGGATGTACAACAAAAGTAGAGCGATTTAATAATGTAGCAGAAATTCCTGTTGTACCTAAATCTATCCCTAAATACCAAACTGATTCTTGAATATCGAGCGAAATTTCTGGATTGTTGATGAAGTTAGAAATTGAAGGTAAAGAACTGTCTTGAATAGGAGTTGTAACTTGCTTTTTTTCTTCAATTTCTACTTGGGGAACAGCAAAACTGGATAAAGCCGCAGTTGAGGTATTTTCTGTTTGCGACTCAGGGGGAGTTGTGGGAATTGTGTCTTGAGTTTTATCAATCAGTTCGGAGGAAATATCGAAGTTGGTAGCTGGCTGCGACTCAGAATTTAGCTGCCGATCAAAATTAGCTAAATCCCGATCTAATTGCTGCAACTGTTCTTCATCTAAAGAAATATCAGGTACGGCTGGAGACTGGTTTGACTCAACATAGAGCAAATTTTCTTGGGGCGAAGCAGCAATGTAGTTATCTACAAACGGTTCTGGCCGATCGTTGTCAATCAATATTTCTGGGGGAGCGATCGCTTCTTTGTCAGACACTACGCCAATGGTAGGCTTTGCCAACGCAATTTCTGCTACTTCTGGATTGACTGGTGCTGTAGTTTTAGCATTATCCATAGAGGATATTTCCAGCATCTGCTGCTCACTACCTTCATCAGTCAATAGCTCAGTTAGAGTATTAATTGTATCAACACTAGCTGGCTGAGGGTTGAGTTGCGTTGAGGAACTGTCTGTTTGTGGAGTAGAAAAGCTAAAAGGCGAATCGAAGTCAGTATCTTCTTCAAAAAAACTAGTTGGCTGAGGGTCGAGTTGCGTCGGGGAACTGTCTGTTTGTGGTGTAGCAAAGCTAAAAGGCGAATCTAGGTCACTATCCTCTTCAAAAAATAGTTCTTCCTGTGGCTGTGATAATAAATCTGTGGTTTCTACTAAAGTTTCTTCGGCTGAAATATCTGTATCTGTTATCACAACCGCAGAATCCCCAGTTGGAGGAACAGATGGACTCTCAGCGATGTTCAACGTTGATTGGGAGGCTGTGGAAGCAGATAAGTCATTTGCGGCTACATCAAAACTGAGATTATTAACATCACCAGTACCAAACAAACTGGCGTAAAGTTGGTCTACTTCATCACCAACTAATGCAGAAATATTTTGTGTTAATTCAGTTGGGGTTTCAGAAGATTGAGACGAGTCTATACCAAGCTGCAACAGCACTGCATCTAAATCCTCTGTGAGGTTTGTATCCTGTTCCTCAGAATTAATCGTTGGCAAAGATGAAGTTTCTAGCGAGATTTGCTCCAAAGGTTGAAGCGCAACTTCCACAGCGATCTCAGATGGATCGGGCAATGATGGTGGTGTATCAGATTTTACTACTGGGAAAGATAATGGAGAAGTAGGGGATTGTTGCTGTAAATGCTGGGTCAAATTATTGACAAAGCTAGACATCAACTGTTCGCCTTGCATTCCCTTGCTATGCATCCTTGCTAGTGCTTGCGACAGTGATTCGTAATAAGTATTAATATTGCGCTGTAATGCCTCAAAGACTACATTCACAGTCCCATCTAGTGATAATAAGCGTTGATCCAACTCTCTAGCTAGCTGGGTTAACTGCTCTACACGGTCTGCTGATTCTAATAAAGGTTGAGTTACAGAGCTTGCTGATTCTGAGTTTACCTGATTAATTACTCCTGAAGAAATGGCAGAATTTTCCCCCGTTTGTGCTACTAGTGGCGTTAAAGTTGGCACAAGGCGACTCATGAGTACCTGTAAAAACTCGGTAATCATTTGATCCTGGTTTGTCAACTGCTGCGCTAAGGAGTAGTTTTGCAATCGCTTTTGCTCTAGCTGCCGAATTTCCTGTACGAGGGTGGCTCGTTCTTGCAACAGCCCTTCTAATTCTGATCGCAATGGCTGGATTAAATTCGAAAATTCATTTTTTAATTGTCCGCTAACAACAGAACTCTCTTCCCGATTAAGTTCGAGGGGCGGTAGTGGATACTGATTATAATCTCGAGCAATAAATTTTGTTAATAAAGGCGATCGCGGTTCTTCAGAAGGCTGATTTGGGATGCCCTTGTCTAATGCTTCTTTTTCTTGGAGCCTCACTAAGAAGTTGCGAATTCGTTCTAAAACCTCTTTCGGCTCCTGCGCCTGACCAGGCAGAAATCTAGACAAACCCTTGCCACCACTAGCAAGTAAGTTGTCAATGTCTGCGATCAGCTTTTGAATTTCATCTGCACTGGAAGTCACTTTTATTACCTTACCTAAAAACGTATGTTCACTAATGTGACAATTACTTTACAATCACCAAGGTTTTGAGTGGCAAGAGCCACTGGTTGGACTTGTGACTGTCATTATGTTATGGATTACTGCGAGTCGTGGCAATCTTCAGTCAGCATTTAGTTAATAAAAGAGGCAGGGGAGCAGGGGTGCAGGGGAGAGTTCAAGTTCAAATAAATACTAAGTTCTTTCCCCTCTGCCCCTCTGCTCCTCTGCTCTGTCAAACGCCTGAAGCTTGTGAGAAATGCGGGTTTTTCCCCTTATTGGTTGCTTATTTTTGAAAATCGGTAAAATACCTGAGCAATAATTTACTGCCTTTAGTATCATTGATGTTGTTTGCCTATATTTTTAACTAATCAAGTTTGCAGTGCAGCTAGCCCCTAAGCAATACAACCGCCGGCTATAAACTACTTTTTGCAAAACTTTTACCCCGTTTTCACTTATAGGTAAAAATTGTTCAGAAAAACGTTCTTGTCGCTTTCTTATGTAGCATAGTTTAGTTTTCTCTTTGAAAGGGAACTGTGCCTTCATGGTTTAGGCTGAAAAAGGCGCTCTTGTTTATTGTGTGTATATAGCAGCTTGAATAAAAATGTCCTAATGGAAGACCGATATAGCTTGCAAGCACAGGCTAATCCCTGGATGATCGCCTCGGCTCCCTTTTTTCAAGGGTTGCCAGAACCTGCTGTGGAATCAGCCCTCATTCATCTTGTCACCCGCACTCACCCAGCCAATCAGGTGATTTTGCTAGAAAATGACTGGGGTGGTTCTGTGTATTTTATTCTGGACGGATGGGTAAAAATTCGTACCTACAATCTGGAAGGAAAAGAGGTAACACTGAATATTCTTGGAAAAGGGGAATTATTTGGTGAAATGGCGGCGCTAGATGAAGTCCCTCGTTCCACAGATGTGATTACCTTGGCCCCAACGGTAATTGGAAGTATGCCTGCTCAGGATTTCGTCAAGTTACTTCATATAGAACCCTTGGCGGGAGTTCGATTGGCACAACTAATGGCACGACGTTTGCGGCAAGTAAATCGTCGATTGCGGTTACGAGAATCTGATAGCCAGTCACGGGTTGCAGATACATTGCTATTTTTAGCAGAAGGACAGGGAAAAAAAGGGCAAACAGGAACCGAAATCCCCAATCTACCTCATCGGGAATTGAGTAGTTTGAGCGGACTGGCACGGGAAACTGTAACACGAGTGTTGACAAGGCTAGAAAAAAAAGGCTTGATTAAACGGGATCAAGACACTATTTGTATTCCCGACTTGTCAGCCTTGGAAAGAATGATCGTTTAAGAACTTGTCAAATATGAGTATTTTAGATTCTCTGCCAGATGAGCCGGAGGAAGATCCATCGCCCGAATCTCCAACTCCCCACAATCATTGGTTAGACAAAGAACAGCAGTTAATGCCTCCTCAACTCAAGGCTGAAGCGCCCTTAAGGATGGTAGAAACGGCATTTTTAGCCAGTACTGCTAGCTTAATTTGGTTTATTAATTTCTACTTTCCTTTGGGCCCAGTTTTACGGATATTTTTTCCGGTGCCGATCGCTCTAGTTTATCTGCGTTGGGGTAAGCGTGCAGCATGGATGGCAGCACTCACCTCTGGGTTACTGCTGACGGTACTAATGGGGCCAGCCCGCAGTTTGCTGTTTGTCATGCCCTACGGCTTTATGGGCGTGCTTCTGGGAGCGGCATGGTATCGTCGTCGTGTTCCCTGGATTGTTTCTATCACCTTGGGTACACTGTTGGGTACTTTGGGAGTTTTTTTTCGGCTGTGGTTGCTGTCTGTTTTGTCGGGTGAAGACTTATGGATTTATGTGATTACTCAAGTGACTGAGTTCATTGAGTGGATATTTTTGAAGCTAAGTTTGTTGGCGAGTCCTAGTGTGTTTTTGATTCAAGTGGGAGCGATCGCTTTAATTTTACTCAACAATTTTATCTACCTTTTTGTGGTACACCTCGCAGCATGGTTGCTTTTTGAGCGTCTAGGCAACCCCATTCCCCGTCCACCACACTGGGTACAAGTCCTGATGGATTATGAATGATAGTCATTAGTCATTAGTCATTAGTCATTCCCAATTCCCAATGCCCAATGCCCAATTCCCAATTCCCAATTCCCAAATTCGTATTTATACCCAAAAAAAACAGGGTGAAGAATGGCTTCGACGTTATCGTGGTTGTCTACCCCTATTTGCCTGTGTTTTAGGATTTACCGAAACTGGTTTAATTCCAGGGATTTCAGCGGCTGGCCGCACTCCAGAAGATCGGAAATATACCGCCTGTGCTGATGCCGAGTTTTTGTATTACGGCCCAGAACATAAAGCTCAATATCCTCTACCACCATTAGCAGCCGGGGCTTCACCTGTGCTGATTTCTCGCGCTGTATTTGAGTCACTAAATATACCAGTTCATTTGTTTAATGCTGGCTTACCCCAGCCTCCTGCTGTGCCTTTAATTGATTTGGGTGGCGCTCCTGCCAAGTGCTTAAGTGGAGGTGCTGCTATGGAAATTACTGTAGTACACCACTTGTTTGAACAAGGATTACTTTGGGGAGAACGCCTTGCTGCCAATATGCAAGAGGGGTATGTAATTCTCGGTGAGTGCGTCGTCGGAGGTACTACAACTGCTTTAGCAATCTTAACTGGTTTAGGTATAGATGCTGCTGGAAAAGTTAACAGTAGCCATCCTATTTGTAACCACGACCAAAAGTGGGCACTAGTACAAGCTGGACTGGAGAAGATAAAGGGGAGCAGGGAGCAGGGAGCAGGGGGAGAAAATTTTACTTTGTCCTCCTCATCTTCCCCTGTTAACCCCTTGCAACTCGTTGCCGCCGTGGGCGATCCAATGCAGGTGGTGGTAGCTGGGATGGCGATCGCAGCTAGTCGTAGTTGTGGTGTAATGCTGGCTGGTGGAACGCAAATGCTGGCGGTTTATGCTCTGATTAATGCGATCGCTCAAACTTATGCTTTATCATGGCAACCGGAAGCAGTAGTTGTAGGCACAACCCGTTGGGTGGCAGAAGATCCTACTGGCGCGACAGTTGACCTAGCACTCAACTTAGGGAAAGGCAACTTAGCTCAGAGTGGAGGAACCCCTACCCTATTAGCAACGAATTTGAGCTTTGCTGATTCTCGTTATCCCCAATTGAGAGCCTATGAACAGGGCTTTGTGAAAGAAGGTATGGGTGCTGGAGCCGCTTGTATAGCCGCCCATTTGAGCCAAGATTGGCAGCAACACCAGCTTTTAACAGCCATTGAATCTCAACTTGAACGGCTAAGTATAGACTAGACACAATACTTGTCGGGTTTTAGGGAAAAGGGGAAGGTGGGGCCCCCTCTGGGGATAAGGGGCGGGGGAAAAGGGAAAGAAAAAACCTTTAACCTTTACCCTTCAACCTTTTCCCCAAATCCAATTCCAAGTTAAAAATGCTTTACCCGAGCAGTATTGAGAGTAGACACAATACGGCTACTCGTCATAAATAGCTGCTAGTAATGAAAAAATCAAGGTTTCGCACCGACCAGTATTTATTCACATTTAATTGTTTTTGTCAATGTGTAATCTCCAGTATTACCTAAGAAATCAAGAAGACCTTCTCAAGGCTTAATTGATATTCATGCTTTCAGGGGATGGAGTTATGACTTGATAAATGCGATTATGTATGTGTTCTCAAACAATAATATAGTTACTGTTGTTCCGATAAAAAATTCAGATTTTGTCCGATTCCAGTAACTTTTGGTTTTTAGCTAATTGTTTGATGTTTTGAGAAGGTAACACAATGAATAATATCCTAAAACGCACACTCCTACCCAGCCTCATGGCTGCAAGTTTAGCTGGTGTAACCTTGGTTCCCGCTAAACCGGCTGCTGCTGATGACCAAGTACTAAGAGATGCAGGTATTGGGGCTGTTACCAATGTCGTCACCGGAGCCGTTAGAGGAAATGGTAGTGTACTAGGCAACGCTGTTAAAGGTGGTGTCACTGGTGCAGCCGTCAATGGTGCAAATGGTCTGAGGAACACTCGCAATCGTCGTCACCGGAATATTGGTCAAGATGTAGGAGTCGGTGCAGGTGCTAGCGCAGTGACTGGCGTAGTTACTGGCGATAAGAGAGATACTCTTGGGAATGCTGTTGATGGTGCAGCTGTCGGCGCAGCAATCCATCTGCTGACCAATGGTAAATAATTTGTAAATTGATCGGCGAAATTACTTTCCAATAGTTAACAAGTTACAATTGTTAACATTGCGAACTTATCCTTGCCATAATTTCTCTCCTTGTTAGGATGAGCAAATACAACGCCCTTTCCCTACTAGGGAAAGGGCGTTGATGGGTTAGGTTTATATTGAAATATATGCTAACCTTACCCTCAGATGACATTAGAATTAAAACTAAACTCTAACCTTTCAATGCCTTTTTAAAGTTTCGACGATAGGATTGATTTGTAATAAACAAGGCCGGCCATAGCAAAGATAAACCAATGCGATTGGTCAAACTCGGATTGAAATTAGTCCGTCCAAAGCCATTCCAAAACTTCCAAACGCCGCCTCCGTAAGCCACTATCAAGACAAAAATAATAAAGTTACCCATTCCTATCAACTCCGTTAGTAACTGACAGAATTTAAATTAAGTTTTACCACACGAGGTAAGTATTTCAGAAGCAACACTGAGAAGGTATGATAAAACTCCCCAGTTTTTACATCTAAGTCAGTTAAACACACATTCTCTTATTCCAGTGTAGAATAGCCCCAAGCATTGCAGCTACTTGGAGACTCATCTCTTACAATCCGTTAGAAGCTTTGAGCTAAATATCATAACTTTCTGGCATACCCACTGGTGATAAGCCTGCGATCGCTCTTAAGTTTTGGCAACGAATCAACTCAGTAAAATTTAACCCAGAACGCCCTTCAATTTTAGCTACCGCTTCAATTGCAGATAACAGGTGTTGCGCTGCTTCAGTTTCTGAATAACCACGCCGTTGTGCGATGCGAATTGCTGCTGCATCGGCATTTAACTCTGACTCTTGAGATTTATTAGTCCGCCAGATCCGAAAAGCTGCGATCGCACTTAATCCCCCAGCTACAGCTACACCCACTACATCTGATTGTGATGCTTCTAAGAAGCCGCCTAACAGCCCCACTACTACCACACCTTGATAAATGTCGGGTTTAAACCACTTCACCCCCGTCAACCAGCTAACCATCTGCAACAGTAGCAAGTCTCGTTGCGGCTTTGTCAAGCGAGGCCATAAATCGAAATTAATATATATCGGTCGCGCCTGATTCCAGGGTTGGGGAAAGGAGGCGTTAATCACTTTTGCCTGTTCCGGCTTACTAACAATTTTTGTTGTCATTCGACCAGAAGCAGGCATTACATCTAATAAACGGCGAATTTCAAGATTTGGCTCCATAAATATAATTATTAGCCATAATGTGCATAGTAATTATTTTAGTTACCATTCGTGTTAACCTTTGATTTGTGAGATGCTTTTGCAATCTTGATAAATGATTATTCTACTAATGAAAACCTCTTTAAATGGTGATTTGTAAATAATTCAGACAAAGCCATAAGAATATTGATTAAGCAGTTCGATAGTGTGGCGGGATTTTATAGTATCCGTTTGCCTCCAAGTTCAAAACCTCAAAGTTTTGGATAACCATTGATACTACATTTGTAACGACATGGACGCTTTTTCTACCCTCCCGCCTGAATGGACAAATAAGGCAATACATGCCTACGAATTTTGCTGTCCTAACTGCCACTCGACTAGCCGAGAAGCTGAAAAAGTTTGGCTAAATCGGCGATCGCCTGTACTTACAGAAGACCGTCGTCGGAAATGGCAAGAGTTTTATTATTGCCACTGTGGTACTGTGTGGTGGGCTTGGAGTAGCGATCGCCCCCCAAAAGATATATCCAATCAGCCAGATTATAATCCCACATAGTTAATTTTTTTCCTGAACAAAAGCCCACCTTGAGGTGGGCTTTTGTTTATCTAATTTTGAACTTTATTTGTCATCACCAATTTTAGAAGGTGAAGGTAGTACGTAGAGTACCTACGTATTCAGTACTATTAGCATCGTTATGCTCAGGATTGAAGATTACCAGCAAGCCAGGTGTAATCTGAATATTATCGGAAAGCTTGAACTTGTAAAGACCTTCTAAGTGATAAGATGTATCGTCATCTAAGTTAACATTGGCGGCAACATTTTTGATGCTACCACCAGTAACTTTAGGTGGTTGACCAAAGATCACACCTAAAACGTTACCTTCTCCACCAAAGTCTTTCAAAGCAAGCGCTCCAGCCCAGTACCAAATATCAGCGTCTGCGCCAGCATTACCACCACCTTTAGCATCAGCAGTTGTGTAACCTCCCCAACCACTAATAGCCAACTTAGAGCCAAGTTGGAAGGTAGCTTCTATACCGTAGTTGTTAGATTCGGTACGAGTACCAGCACCAAAAGGATTATTGGCAAAAGCACTACCTGTACCCTGGAAGAGGCTGTTGGCAGCATTGCCAGCGAAGTAACTACGGGCGTAAGTCAGACCAATATTGAAGGCTTTGTTGGGTTTGAAAGTTAATTGACCAAAGATGGCATTATCACCATCAAACAGCCCGTTATTAAGGTCTGGATTATTAGCACCAAAGACACCATTAGTACCACTAGAAGGCGCTAAATAAGCACCAGTCAAGCTGATAGCTGCATTAGGATTGAAAGTCACAGTCAAACCAGCACCATTCTGGCCCTGACGGTAGATGGGGCTAAAACGTCCATATCGAGAGAGCGCACCTCTAGCAGAGCTTGCAAAATCAGGGTTGAAGGTGTTTACGTTTTCGTATAATTCACCGCCACTAGCATCAATTTTGACACGCACTGCGTCAGTGAAGTTGAAAGCATAGTTGATTTTATCGATTACAACAGAGTTGTTGTTATTTCCATCAAAAGCCAAGCGGGTCATGTTGGTACCGCTCACAGCAGCGTTAGAGATGGTGTTGTTAGCATTCAGACGGATTTGCAACTGGTCTGTACCAGTAAAACTGCTAAACAAGTTCAAACGAACGCGGTCTGAAAAAGTGGTATTGCTGTCTAAGTCGGCGTTATCGGCGGTAGAAGGAGTAGTATCAGCCCTATTGTCACCAAAAACATCAGACACAGCGAAAATTGCTTCCCCAACTAGCTTGGTAGTAGTGGAGAACTGATTAGCTTCTAGTTCAGAAGTGCGGGCTTCTAATCCATCTACACGACCGCGCAGAGTTGCCAGTTCAGCAGAATATTCTTCTTGTAAGCGCTGTAAAGTAGCTAAATCTTGTTTGCTAACCAAATCGGCAGTAGCTGTAGCAATTAGTTCGTTAACCCGATCTAAACAGGCATTCAAACCTGCGGCAAATTCATAACGGGTCAAAGCACGGTTCCCACGATAGGTACTGTTGGGATAACCTGCAATACAGCCGTAGCGCTCAACTAGAGATTGTAAAGCTTGGAATGCCCAATCTGTGGGTTGCACATCCGAAAATTGCGAAACTGATGTTACCTGACTCATACTGTTAGAGTCTTGAGCTTCTGATAACTGGGCAACATTTGTTATCTGTTCATTTACTTCAGCAGCTAAGGCACTATTTGCAGCTAAAAAGGTCGCAGTTAAAACAACCGGACTAATCTTAATAAGATTCCAGAATCGTTTTGTCATGTTTTTACTCTCACTCACACCTACATAATCCAGTAATAATAAAATGCTTATAGCACTTTATTTTCGGGGATTTTACACACAATCACAGCGATGATTATACCTTATATCCTGTGATTATTACAAGCAAGTTCAGTTAGATATTGCTGAACCATAATGTTGTATTAATTGATTTGGTAAACGCAAAATAATGCGGCGTTTGTGACGTAACACTGTTCCTTCTTCTTCCAACTGCTGTAGGAGCCGAGTAACTGTTACTCGTGTGGTATTTAAGACTTCAGCAATATCTTGATGGGTAACATTTAAATCAATTAGCTTGCCCTTATCTACATCACGTCCAAATTTTTCGCTTAACCATACTAAAAACTGCCATAAGCGGAGCGAAATTGGTTTTTGATGCACAATACTTAGTAGATCCTCTGCTTGTTGAATATGAGACAACAAAGCATTAATATCTTGATGCCACAAATGAGGTGGTACAATGCTCACTTCTACACCTGTGAGACATTCAATTTGGTAGGGCTTGACTTTAGACAAAGGATAACCAATCAGATCCCCTAGTCCCCAATAACCAAGAGTGATGAATGTTCCATCTTCACCCCACGTTAAAGTACGAACTGCACCGTGTTCAATACGCCAGAGTACATCATTGTAATGTGGAATTACTTCCCGACGAGAAAATATCTGCTGGGGTAATTCCCTACTGAGAGCAGAGGTATTTAACACGGCAGAAGAGTTTGAAGTAGGACTTGTGGAATACATCATTAATCGTAACTACATAATTATCAGGGAATCTCGCTATTTACAATGATTAAGAAACTCTAATAATTTGTATCAAAAATTACCTGTATGTTTGAAGGTATATTCTTCTCAATCAGAGCTAGCGACTAGCTCAAAAATGGCTGATTGTAACAACGTTTTGATTTTAGGTGTTTATCAATGACAATGAGATAAAGTAATAAACTTTTGAGTTGTTTATCTATTACTTTAATTGCGTAAGTTTAAGAAAAGGTAAGCTTTTAGTAAAATATTCAATTAGCTTTTTTAATTCTTGAATATTTTATTAAGACTAAATATGTAAGTAGGTAGGCGTAATTAAATATAAGATAAAACCTCACTCTCAATCCTTCTCCTTAATAAGAAGAGGGAAGCCGGAGCTAGGGTGAGGTTTTATACAGTAATCCGGTTTGATTTGGAGAAAATATCCGGAGGATGTGAGCGCGGAGAGTACGGCATCAAACCCTTGATAATAGTGCGTTACGAACTCCGTTCTAACACACTCTACTGGACTGACACAGCTAAAATGTTGCATTAGAACTAACAGATTCCTCCTCCTCAAAAACTGGATAAAGATGTTGCAGTTTTACCCTGGCATCCTCAGTAGAAAATCGCCATATAACTTTAGAAGCACTATGATTGCGTTCCTGTTGCCAGTTTAAGAGTTCAAGTTTGAGTTGTTCAGAGGTAGGAATCCTTCTGGCTAAACATTGCTTTGATAAAATACTCAGTTCAATTTCAGCTACGTTTAACCAACTGCCATTTCGGGGAGTATGATAAATTTCTAGCCGTCTGGCTAATCGATGGGCTTCTGGGGCGGGAAATGCTTCATAAAGTGAGGCGATGTTGTGAGTGTTGAGATTATCACAGACTAATTTTACTTTTCGCGCTTGAGGATAATCTACATCCAAAAGTTGACGGACTTCTTCTGCCCAATCAACACGAGTGCGATGGTCTCGGTTGCTAACTCTGCGCCATCCCCGTAAGGAGTCAAAAAACATAAACAAAGCTTGCACTCCTTCACGGGTATAGTGATAATCCTCCTTTTTGTCTTGATTGGGTTCCATTTCTAGGGGTTCGTAGACATGCCCAGTGAGCTGGACAGAGGCTTCATCCATATTAATTAAGGGTTCATCTTCACTATGTACCTGGCTATAAAGGTCTAAAACAACTTCCATTTGGGACACAAATCTCGCTAAATCCCGTTCTGGAATACAGAATCTTTGCGTTTTCCAAGGGCGTAATTGGTTTTTTTTAAAGTGCGTCGTACGCTTTCACGAGAGATTTCTGTGACAATTGTCCGTTTTTTGAGTTCTGAAGTTAACAGTCTAATTGTCCAGTCTGCTCTCCCAGATGGTGGGTCAGAACAACAAAGGGCAATGATATGTGCTTCGGTTGCTCCATCTACTTTTGGCGCGGTGGGAGGAGTCTTTCTTTGCGATCGCTCCAGGGCAGGTTTTTCCCCTTTGAGCAGAAATCTTTGGCGAATTCTTCCAACTGTGTTCCTATGTACCTGTAAAGCTTGTGCTATTTCTTCGTCCGTCCATTTTCTTGTTCCTTGTTCTCCTTCATCGCACATAAGCAGAATTCTGGCGTGTAGGATTTTTTTGGCGGGTGAATAGCCATTTCGGCTGATTTGTTCCAGTTTTTCTCTCTGTTCTACCGTCAAATGGACTTTATCTCGGCGACCTCTTCCCACTTTCGAGTCCTCACCTTGGCATATCTATTGCACTATTTTAGCTGTGTCAGTCCAGTACGTAGATTTAGTTCGCCGCAGGTATCGCTTTTGGTCATTGAGCTTATGATGGCAATAAATGGCATAAATTGCCATAAAATAATATTATGAAGGAAAAATTAGGGAAGTAGTGCCAGTGAAAAGTATAAATATATCTCTCCCTGACGCGATGCGGACTTATATAGAAGAGAAAGTGGCGACTGGTGGTTACAGCAGCGTCAGCGAATATTTTCGTGAGTTAGTGCGCCAAGATCAAAAGCGTCAAGCGGCTGAAAGTTTGGAAACGATGCTTTTAGAAGGTTTAAATTCTGGAAATGCAACCGAGATGACTCCTAATGATTGGGAAGATATTCGCCAAGCTGTGCGCGAAAGAATCGCCAAGCATAAAAAGTCAAACTAAGATTAATGAGCGACGTAAGCAAACGGCCGCAAGTCATCCGCGACTTGATAGAATTAGCGACTTATATTGCAGAAGATAACTTGGAAGCTTCAGATAGGTTTCTTGCAGCAGCAGAAACAACTTTCAAACAATTGGGTAAAATGCCAGGAATGGGAAAATTTTGTCAATTCTCTCATCCTAATTTAGCTAGTGTTCGACAGCAAGCAATAAAAGGATTTAAAAATTATCTTGTTTTTTATCTTCCTTCGGATTCCGGTGTAGAGATTCTTAGAGTCATTTATGGTGGACGAGATATTGAAACAATCTTGGATGAAAATTTAGGAGAGAATGACTTGGAATAATAATTACGAGTATTTTACTATGTCAGTCTTAGGATAAGCGATCGCAGTTCCAGAACTATGGATTTACGATAGTAAAAAGCTGAGGATTTATTTACTCAGGGATGGAAATTACATCGAATCTGATCGCAGTCCTAACTTTCCAAATATCCCTTTAACTCAAATTATTGCCGCTACAGTTCAACGAGCTTGGCAAATAGGAATAGTACAGGCTTTGGAGGAGTTTGAAGAGGCAATTAACAAAAGTATTTCTTGATTAATTTCTAATATTGCATCAAGTATGTTTGACCCAATAGAGTACGCTGATGAACGAATGGACTCAAAACAGGAAAATGAGTTACTGAAGTGGCTTCGTCAACTTGATGACGAGCAGAAATTTAGCTTTGTTTGGCGCGTGCTAAGTGCAAATGCTTGGAAAGGATGCGAATTAGCCAAGCGATCGCAACTCAAGCCCATTTTTTTAGAAGTGATTCTCGAAAAAGGACTTGTTTACGGTGATGCAAGTTCAGTAGAGTGGTGGATTAAAGCAGTTTTACCCGGTTTAGGTCAGAGACGAGTACTTGAGATTATCAAAGCTCATATAGACATTGCTCCATTGTCTGTATATAAAACGCTGTATTGGCTACCTTGGTTATACGATAACCAATCAAAACAAATTAAAAACGAGATCCTGATGCTTCAAATAGAATTCAGTAAAAAATATCCAAACTATCGACCCCTTAGAAGTATAGGTACTCATGCTTAAGAGTTGATTGTACAATTACTGGCTGCGTGCGATCGCTTGCTAAAATTCGTTGCTAGCTGCAATTTAATACTGATATGTCAATAAATGGCAAAAATTGCCATGATATGCTTTAGTAACAATTACAAAAGTAATACTAGTGAAAAGCATCAATATAATATTTATACCTGACGCTATGTGATCTTATATAAAGAAAAAGGTTTGCAAATGCAGGCAGAAGTTCGCGGATTATAAACAGAAAATCATCGCATTTTGGATATCTTGCAAAATCCCAATACCAAAGATGATTCTTCGACATAATTAAAGAGACATTGCATTGCAACGTCTCTATATCAGCGATTAATTAACTAAATTGTTCAATAATTCCGCCACCTAACACTTTTTCCCCGTCGTACCATACCGCTGCTTGTCCGGGGGTGATGCTGAATTGGGGTTCATCAAACACTAAACGCACACGGGAGTTTTCTAACGGAATCACCGTCACTGGTGTAGCGGTTGAACGATAGCGAATTTGCACTTCGGCATGAATGGGGGTAGATGGTTCAGCAATAGAAACCCAGTTTACCCGTCCGACAGTGCATTCTGGTTGAGTTACCTTAGTGCGATCGCCTACTACTACTTTATTATTTGCCGCATCTAATTCAATCACATACAACGGTTCGGCAGCAGCAATCCCCAAGCCTTTGCGCTGACCAATAGTGTAGTGATGGACACCATCATGCTGTCCCAATACTTTGCCTGTGGTATCTACAATATCGCCTGTTTTGGGAGCTAAATATTTATCCAAAAATGCCCGCATGGAACCGTTGCTTTCCACTAAGCATAAGTCTTGACTTTCTGGTTTGTCAGCAGTTTTCAGTCCGTATTCAGCCGCAATCCGGCGCGTATCAGTTTTTTCTAGTTCGCCCAAAGGAAATATAGTTGCTGCAAGTAAATCTTGAGACAAATCATAGAGAAAGTATGACTGGTCTTTGTTGCGGTCAACAGCCCTTAATAATTGGTAACGTCCAGTTGCTTCGTCATAGCTAATTCGGGCATAATGACCAGTGGCAATGCGATCGCATCCCAATTCTTCACGAGCATACTGCACCATTGGCCCAAACTTCACAGTTTTATTGCACTGTGAGCAAGGCAAAGGTGTGATTCCAGCACTGTATCCAGTTACTAGATAATCGATAATATGGGTTTGAAAGACATCCCGAATATCTACAATTTGATGGGGAACGCCCAATTGTTCACACAGATCAGCCGCGTCGATCATACCTTCAGAGCAACATTGACCTTTGCCTTTCATTAGCCAAAGAGTCAAACCAATCACTTCATAGCCCTGATGGTGCAGGATAGCTGCGGCGGTGGAACTGTCAACGCCACCAGAAAGACCAACGACGACTTTTTTCATACAAAACACGACACGATAGCTGCGTGGTTGTCCAATTGTAGCACACACTCTTGAAAGCCTTGCTACCAAAGCACTTCGGTTTTTAAGCCGTGGGTTTCCCCTGTTTACTGTTCTCTCTGAACAGATGAACTTTTTGCCCCGCAGATGAGCTAATTTTACGTTAACGATATATAGTTGCTACAACGGTAAACTAATTAGTTACTGATGGAAATTACCTAAAAATACTTTGACTACTTTCTAAGTACTATGTTGAGAGGAATATCAAGTAAATTTACCCCATTTGAGATGCTGCGCCGAAGTTCTAAAGGTTGGAAGCCCACTATCAGATTTCTCCCCCTGCTAGTAGGAGGATGGTTAGCACTGATTCCCGACTCTAGCCCAGCACAAATACAAATCCCCAACAACCCCCTATTGGCTCAAACAGGTGAAATTTTACCGTCACCGCCAATAATTCCCTTTGGTCAACAGCCATCACCGCAATTACAACCAGTACAGGAAAGTCAGTTTGAGCAGGATTTTCAGCCTTCTCAACCATTACAAAATAATCAGTTTGAGCAGGATTTTCAGCCCTCCCAACCATTACAAAACAATCAGTTTGAGCAGAATTTTCAGCCCTCTCAACCTTCACAGTTTAGTCAATATAACCAGAACTTTGAGCGGTACTTAGTTTACGTAGATGCTAGTGATTTCCAGACACTACAAGCAATCCGTCAGATTGAACCCAGTGCTTACATTCGCCAGTATCAGGGAAGGAATGTAATCCAGTCAGGTGTTTTTAACAGAGTATCTAACGCCCAACAACGGGTAAATGAGTTACAGTCACGGGGCATATATAACGCCCGGATTCTCAGCTTTGCTAACGGACAGGAAATAGAGGCAGGAAATAGAGGCTTTGTAGGCGATCGCAATAACATAAATCCTCCCAAGCAAGTCTCTAGATATTATGTCGCTATTCCCACCACTCAAGGGCAATTATCTGCCATCGGTTCACAAGTTAGGCAGAATCTAGCCCGATTTAGTCAGGATTTAGGACGATCTGGCGGAGTTCTCGAAAGGACGCAACCACGAGGGCCACATGTAGCAGTAGGGCCTTTCGCTAATCGATTCCAAGCTGAGGAATGGAATAAGTATCTGCGAAATATAGGCTACCGGAATGCTAGGGTTTACTACGGTAAATGAAGAAGTCAATCAATTTTAGATTTTGAAAAAAAAGTCTAAAATCTAAAATTGATCGTACGTCCGTTTGCTGCATTTGAGTTGATCGCTATTGGCAAATGCGATCGCAACCTATTTTCAACTTTTTCATCCCCGTAAGGGGTAAAGGAATTTAAACCAAATCAAAACGTCAGGGGGTATCAAGGTCAATCGAGTTTCCATCCCCGTGAGGGGTAAAGAAATTTAAACCTGATCTTGCGTACAATTTTGATGTGCTTCATGAAAAGTTTCCATCCCCGTGAGGGGTAAAGGAATTTAAACGAAATAGTATTTTAACAGAAAAATCAGACGATTTTGTTTCCATCCCCGTGAGGGGTAAAGGAATTTAAACTCTTGTCTCAAAGGGGTTACGCACTTTTGATAAGTTCTGGTTTCCATCCCCGTGAGGGGTAAAGGAATTTAAACAAGCTACTTTAACTTTGGGTGATGAAGCACAAATTGAAGTTTCCATCCCCGTGAGGGGTAAAGGAATTTAAACCCTACTCTTTCAGAAGCCTTATGACGATTGAGCTTGAGAGGGGTCAATCTGAGGGGGTCATTTTTTCATAGGAATAATTGATAAATCTTCTCAATAAGCTCAATCCTGACGCACCTCAAATGCTTACTCAGTAAGCTATCTGAGGGGGTCAACGAAAGAATAAGGGTTTCAGCCGTTGTTTGACCCCCTCAGATGTTTATCAATCAATGAAAAATTTATAACTTTATCAAATAATTGAGAGTAGTCAGAAACGCTTACTTTTGATTTTAGTTTATTAATTTTTCATGGTTCAGGAAAATTTATGATTACTTTATAGAAACTTACTAAAAAAGTCAAGGTAAAGCATAAAAAGTTTACTGTTTGTAGGCTTTTCCCTGATTTTAGATGGTTGGGTTATTTCCGCCGTGCTGTGCTGGGGAAATCATGGGGCGATCGCACCTGGAGAGGTCTGTTGTCTCCATAATATAGATACAGGGCGTGTGATAATTAGGTTCCCGATTTGCTCCCAGGATGGGAAGTACCAATTGCAGATTTGTGGCCTCTAGAGTTTGACTAGAAGACTGGTAAATTTTTAATCGAGTTCACCCTAAGTTTATGCGATCGCTCTGAGTCCAGCTTGCAGAAAAATGGTAACTGCCATAGTTATTTAGTTCCTCATCAACTGAGTGACGGTAGAATATACCTAATTTATAATTCTCATAGCTTCAAAAGCCTAACCATGACGATGCATCCTACACTCCAACGTGCATTTACTAACCGCCGCGTTCTGAAAGTAATTAGCGGCTTGAATAATTTTGACGCTGCTAGCGTTGCTGCTACTGTCAAAGCTGCTGAATTTGGCGGTGCTACTTTTGTCGATATTGCCGCCGATCGCGCTTTAGTAAAATTAGCTAAAAGTTTGACAAAATTGCCAATTTGTGTATCAGCCGTAGAACCAGAGAAATTTGTACAAGCTGTAGAAGCTGGTGCTGATTTAATTGAAATCGGGAATTTCGATTCCTTCTATGCTCAAGGTCGCCGCTTTGAGGCTCCAGAAGTGCTAGCGCTGACCAAGCAAACCCGCGCTCTCTTGCCGGAAATCACCTTATCTGTCACCGTTCCTCACATTTTGGAACTAGATCAACAGGTACAGTTAGCCGAAGAATTGGTGAAAGCTGGAGCAGATATTATCCAAACCGAAGGCGGTACTAGCAGCAGCCCAGTCCACCCTGGAACTCTAGGATTAATTGAAAAAGCTGCTCCCACCTTGGCAGCAGCTTTTGAAATATCGCGTGTGGTATCAGTGCCAGTATTGTGTGCTTCCGGCATTTCTAACGTTACAGCACCATTGGCGATCGCAGCTGGTGCAGCCGGTGTTGGTGTTGGTTCTGCCATCAACCAACTCAATAGCGAAATAGCCATGATTGCGGCTGTACGTGGCTTGGTCGAAGCTTTGGCGACTGCAAATGCAGTCATGAAATGAGTTAGGAGTTAGGAGTTAGGAGTAATGAGTAATGAGTTGAAGAAACTTATTTATTCAAAACTTCTAACTTCTAACTCCTAACCTCTAACCTCTAACTCATAACTTCTTTCAACGCATAAATCACCTGATCTTGCTGGTTTTGTGTCAATTCTGGGAACATGGGCAAAGATATCACTTCATGGCAAGCTTGTTCTGCTATTGGTAAATCCCCAATTTGATAACCCAGATTTTGATAAACTGGCTGCAAATGTAAAGGGTATGGGTAGTAAATCATTGAACTTACACCCTGCTCTTGCAATTGATTACGCACCCAATCTCGATATTTGGCGGTAGAACCATTTCGCCCTTCGCCTGAGATGCGAATAGTGTATTGATTCCATACCCCAATACCCCCAGGTAATTCTTGAGGTGGGACGATTCCCGGAATTTGGCTCAGGAATTGATAGTAATAGTTGGCGATATCTCGGCGGCGATCGTTCCAAGTATCTAAATAACGCAGCTTAATCTGCAAGATGGCTGCTTGGAGAGCATCTAAGCGGCTATTTACACCGATTTCCTCGTGTAAATATCGAACTTTACTACCATGATCCCGTAGTATTCGCAGCTTAGTAGCGATCGCAGGATCGTTAGTCGTGATTGCCCCGCCATCGCCACAACCGCCAAGATTTTTGGTAGGGTAGAAACTAAAACAACCAATATGTCCAATACTTCCTACTATTTGATCGGCCCACTTTGCACCTGTAGACTGAGCGCAATCTTCAATGATTGACAAATTGTGAGACTGAGCGATCGCCATTAATGATGTCATATCCACAGGTTGTCCAAATAGGTGAACCGGGATAATGGCTTTAGTTTTGGGTGTAATCGCCGCCGCTACTTGCTCCACATCCAAATTAAACGTAGTAGCGTCAATGTCAACGAAAACAGGCTTTGCACCCACGGCGCTAATTACTTCAGATGTCGCAATAAAAGTGAAAGGCGTTGTAATCACTTCATCGCCTGCACCAATTTCTAAGACTCGTAACGCTAAGTAGAGCGCATCAGTACCAGAATTACAAGCTACACATTGAGTAACAGTATTATAAGCAGCAAATTGTTGCTCAAAGCCTTCCACTAAGGGGCCGCCGATATAGCGCCCAGAAGCCAGAACTTCTAAGACGGCTGCACTTACTTCTGCTTCGATGGTGGTGTATTGCTGCTTGATATCAAAAGCAGGGATGGGATTTACACTTTGGATCATGAGTTCTAATTTTATCGGAAGATACAAAGGATGCACTTCGAGAGTCAATTTTTGCTGATTGAATTGTTAATCAAAAAGGAGCTACTAAAAGACTATCGCCCAAGATACGCATCTATTAGGGTTTTTACTTAAATTGTGGGGCGGTAGACTACCGCACATTTAATTTACAGATACTAGACATACTAGGAGTTTGTCATGTTAAGGTTGTAGCATTTTTGAATTTTCAATTGATGAAAGTGATATATATCAACCAAGATCCAACACATCGGATCAAAGTTCCAGGTGTGTAGGCTGCTTTGAGAAGAAAGTACTAGGAGATGGAGAACCCATACAAGATATGATCAAGCTGGATTTCGTGGATTTAGCTATTGCTGTGGGATTGATGGCGATCGCCATTGGTTTATCTGCCTGGGAAAAATTAGGATTAGAGTTGAACCTAGCCCTTGCGACTGGGAGAACCATCTTACAACTTCTTGTATTGGGATACATTTTAGATTTCATCTTGGCTTTAGACAATGCTTGGGCAGTTTTGGCGCTATTAGCAATAATGCTGACAATTACGGCGATTGTCGCACGAAATCGCATTACTCCAAAAATTCCTTATGTATTGCCTTTGGTGTGGGGTGCAATTTTAATTAGTACCGCCCTGACAGTGTTTTACACCAACTTCTTGATTATTCAACCAGAAAGATGGTATGAACCACAATATATAATTCCCTTAGTAGGGATAGTCTTGGGTAATGCTACCAATGCAGCTGCGATCGCAGGCGAACGTCTTGTCAGTACAATTAATTCTAGCCATCTGGAAATAGAAACCCACTTGAGTTTAGGTGCAACGCCCCAGCAAGCAGTTAGCCTGTATCGCAAAGATGCCATCAGAGCCGGCTTAATTCCGACTCTCAATCAAATGATTCTTATCGGGATGGTGGCAATACCAGGCATTACCACCGGACAATTATTAGCTGGTGTGAAACCCTTGGATGCTGTATCTTACGAAATCTTGATTATTTTCATGGTTGCTTTCGCTAACCTACTGACAACAATTTTGCTGACAAGGGGGTTGTGTCGTCAGTTTTTTAATTCCGCCGCGCAGTTAATAAGTTAAGAAAATTAATCTACATCCGAGAAGATTTTATCATCTTGGATGTAGATTAAGAGCAATCAATAGCGATCGCTTCTTCAGAAGCCTTCCCCGTAAATGCCGTAAAAACCGCCATATCTTAAATTCTAATTAGCAGGGCAAGATTTAGAGGTGAGTGATAAGTTATGGGGCGTTGCAGTGGGTACTTGAGCAACCAAAACCACGTTACCATCGGCATCGATTACCCAACCTTGGGCTTCCACAATTTGAGTAGGTTCGTTGACAGAATTAACCTTCTGTAATTTTTCTTCTGTGTTTCGCTGCTTGTGAACAACCGCTCTTTTCTGAGTACCTTCAGCACGATTCTTACTTTCTGAAGAGAGCGCAATCCAATCTACCAGCACCGCATCATCAGCTATCAATGGCTGCGTAGGATCGTCTACAAGTCCTCCACGCCCTGTAGCAATAAACGAACTCCTTCCTGTTTTTCCACTAGAATTACAATCAGCAACAATTTGCTGGGAAGTATCAACCAGATTTACGGGCAATTCCGCTAATCCTTTACTGGGATCGGCATCTGGCGAGTTGATTTGGACATTGCCATCTAATGAAGGGTTCTGTTGAGAAAACGCCGTAATGTCATTTGTTAGCAAATTACTCGGTTTGTTTTCGCCTGTTGGATCGAGCTTCGCTATATCTGCACCCTTGCGCCGCACAAATCCAAAGATATTTTTAGTAGTAATTTTAATTGTCCCACCAGAGCCAAAGTTGGCATTGGCGGTAATATCGCTATTTCCGAAGAGAGGGGCGACAATGAAGCCATTAGGTGCATTGATGGTGATCTTTCCGCCATCTCCATCATTCGCGGCATCAGTGGATATTTGGCTCTTGCGACGCATGAGTAATAAGTCTCGTACTTGTAGAGTAATATCTCCACCTTGACCTGATGCGGTTTCAGAAGTGAGTTTTCCTTGGTTGTATAAACTGATGTTATGTGCATTTATATCAATATTGCCTGCATCTCCTTTTCCTTTGCTACTGACGCTTATTTGAGCTTCATCTTGGATAGTCAATTTTTGAGTTGCGATCGCAATGTCCCCTCCTGAACCTGTAGAGTCGGGTCTGGTGCTAGCAAACAGCCCACTAGCATCTCCTTCATTTTGAACTCTATTTGGAAATTGCTTGCTTCGCTCATTGAAGGTGGGGTCTTTTCCAGAAAGTGTAATGCTGTCAGCATTGACACTAATATTGCCTGCATTTCCAGAATTGCTGGCGGTGGTGAAAACTTGTCCGCCATTAATAGCTTCAAAGGTAGTCGTGTTAATAGTAATATTACCCCCGGCTCCAGAATTGCGAGTTTGGGCATTTACAGTAGCACCATCTGTTAACCGAAAATCTCTGGTATTGACTGTAATATTTCCTGCTGCTCCCACTGCACCTTCGTCAGTAAGTGTAAATAAACCACTAGAATAACCTGTATCCAAACTTGCTCCTGAGATAGTTACAGAATCAGCATTGACTAGAATATTTCCCCGACTACCTATAACTCCGGGATTTTCTTGGGTTTTACCGTAAACGGAAGCACCTATTTGAACACCGCCACTTAACGAGAGTGAGGAAGTTTTAATATTAATTTCACCAGCATTACCTACTGCTCCTACTGCCACATTGCTAAAAATGCCGGTGTTTATTACAGATTTAGATTCAAGAGAGACAAGATCCGAAACCTGTATGAATATGTTTCCGGCATTTCCATGTCCATAGGTTCCAGCATTCACAAAACCCCCATCCTTTAAAGAAAGTTCCTTCGCCGTGATTTTGATGTTGCCAGCATTACCTATTCCTTTCGGTTCTACACTACTGTATAGACTAGAATTGTTGCCAATCACTGCAACAGTTCCATCACGGACATCAATGTTTAAGTTTCCAGCATTTCCTGTACCTAAAGTAGCGGCTAGCACTTGACCACCATTACTTAATGAGAGAGATCCAGCCTTAATATTGATGTTGCCACTATTGCCCTGCGCTCCAGTTCGCACTCTATTGAAAATTATACTTCCGTTTGTAACTGTTACTGATCCCGTGGCATTGAGCGTAATATCTCCAGCTTGACCGCCAATTATCCCTCGCCCTATCCCGCTCAAAAGGCTAGTTTCCTTTCCTGAAATGCCTATATTCCCTGCATTAAGTGTAATACTACCGCCACCATTAGTTACATCAGCGATAGCTCCATTACTAAATGATACATCTGCTAATGCAGTATTTTCAGGAAAACTTAAGCGTAAATTGTTATTATCAACATCTAACCCAATTTCTCCTCTCTCAGCTAATCCTCCCAATTCTATTCGACCGCCAAAAGCGTTTAATTTTCCTCCATTTAAGTTCACCTCCCCACCAACTAGTAGCAAACTCTTTCCATCAGGAACACTCAGTCCATTTAAACTTGATCTGTTTTCGATTGGTCCGTTAGCACTTTGATAGAACAAAGCTGAAGGATTGACTGTCAATAATGGAATCTCAGAAGCAGAAGCCCTAAAAAAGCCCTGATTGCCAAATCGAATAGCACTAGCTGTACTCCCTACAAATGACCCCCCAACTTCAAGCTTGGCGTTCTCTCCAAAGATAATTCCATTAGGATTGATCAAAAATAGGTTGGCTTGACCTCCTGAAACGCCTAATGTCCCACGAATGTTAGAGCCTTCATTCCCTGTTACGCGAGTCAGAATGTTTGTGACTCCCGGATCAATGAATATAACTCTTGCTCCTTCCTCCACATTAAATTGAGAAAAACTGTGAAAAAGATTGTTCCCACGTTGAAGCCCACCCTCAATATTACAAGTTCCAGAACATGTGGCTGGTGTGGTTGGGGTAGTTCCATCTATCTTGATAGATTGGGCTTGAACGGTACTTGTTGCAGTTACTAAACACAGGGAGATACCGCAAGCACTCCACAACATATAAAACCGCTGTTTCATAAACAAATTACGAAAAAATTTCGAGTCAACTGGAACATGAAACATTGAGGAGATGGAAAGTCAGTAGTAATAGTCTTGTCTTGATGTTCAGCAAAAGCCATGCCCAAAACTAGACAGTTACTTCAGGTTCAGCAGATACATCGTGTCCAATAGGCGGAGGATTCATCCCTGGACCTTCAGCAATTAGTACTGTCCTCTCTTCCTGCGTGAGATCATTTTCTGACTCAAGAAGGGTAGTACTATTGGTGGTTTCACTATCATTAGGTTCTGTTTGGAGAGAAGATTGTTTTGCCTTAATAAGATTAAGATTGGTATTTCCATTCATGACTTTTCCCCTAAGTTAAAAAAGTTACTATCAATGAGTCTTTCAGGGTGATTTGTGAGAATTACGCATTGTGTAACAAAACTTTATATTGTTCTACTACATTGTTTTAAGGTTTTGATTATTAAGGCTGACGAGCAAATTTCAACAAGAGCTAATACCTCATGGCTCTTGTTGAAAGACTTTGAATCGTCTAAATAAAAGGTATTCTCTTTTTATTTTCTACTTTTAGACTTACCCACCCAAAGTCCGCGTATAAATTACCTGGTTTTTAGAATCGTAGAGGAAAAGGGGCAAATTGGCATTTTCAGCGATTACAGCTAAGGCTTCCCGTAAGATTTGCAAGTGATTGGTAACATCAATAGCAGTCTCAGAGTTCTCAGAATAAGGATTAGCCAAGTTATTTTGCCTTACTTGGTCATACTCAGGGGTTAGCCGGACAATAATTCCTGCATTGTCTATGCTAAAAGTGCAAATCCGAATTCCATTAATACAGGTTTTATCTAAGTCAGTGCGGGTTTGCTCGAAACTACTAACAACTTGTACTTTTTCTTGTGCTTGTTTTAAGGCTGCTGAATAGGGTTCGATGAGAGACTGAGCCTGAGTGTAGTACAAGCTATCTTGGGGAACTTTTTTAGCAGTTTGCAAAGCCTGATCCCAGTATGTCGCTGCTGCTTGCCATTGATTTTGTTGCTCATATACTTTGGCTTGGTTAGCGGTGATACGGGCTTGTTGGTAGGTTTTAGCGGCTAATTGTTCTTTAGTGGCGCGATCGCGTGCTAATACTAACTTAGGTCTATAATCTATCAACAGCTTTTGGGCTTCTTGATATCGAGTGCTAGTTAGAGGAATGCTATTCAAAGCATTAATCGCCACCAACCAAGTAGACCGAACCTTTTGCCAGTCATTCAAAGATTTAGCAGTAGCTTCCTGCTTCTCGGCTGAACTAGCTACAGCTTTTGCTGCTGTGAGTTTTTTTAGCCATTTTTCCTCAGTAAATATCTGCTGATTTACGGCGTGCAAACGGACACGATAATTAAGTAATTTACCTTGCACTAGCCCATACAGTTCACTATCGGGACTTATAGTTTCTAGTGGCGCTATAGCCTGTCGCCATAAGTGTTGTCTAGCTTGTAATTCTTCTAGACTAGATGCAGGAGTTTGAACTTTTTGTGTCGCCAAAGATGCCGTCTGCAAAGCCTTAACTACCTGATTGATTTTTTCTGAGCGTCCAGACAAACTTGCTTTTAGTTCTTCCGACTCTTTGTAACGGGGCGACCAACTAGGAATTACATTCAGGGCTGCACTAGCTGTTACAAGTTGCTGTTGTATATCAACTAATTCTTTTTCAGACTTGGCGCGACGCATCAATTGCGGAGATTTTGTTTTTAATTGCTGGGCATTTTGTATTTCTTTACACTCAGACATCACACAAGGGCGAGTCAATAAGTAAGCACCACCACTTAAAACTATAATCCCCATTAAAGCTGCACCCAGAAATATGGGTTTGATTTGAAATGTTCGCTTTGCAGTCGGAAAATTCGGCGCATCTGCAAAGGGGTCAAATGGTTCCTCTTCCTCAGCCTCATCAAGTGATGGAGAATAAGTCAAATCCGATGAAGAAATGGGAGAAAAATATTCCTCCTCTGGTTCCCCTACTTCCTCATCCTTAAATACCTCCGTTTGCTTCAGAGCCAAAAAACATTTGGCATAAGGGAGTTGTTCACCAAAAATTCTCAGGAAACATTGCACTTGCTGTTCTCTATGGGGTGTTAGAGACTGAAGTACTTCCTCAATTACGGCAAAAATTATCTGAGTGTCAACTTTTACATCTGATTCATGTTGCGTTAAAATCATTAATCCGTCTTTAGTGAGGGCGCACTTAACTTCGAAAACTTCAGCTGATGAAACTTCTACAAGCAATTGTTCCTGCAAAGTTTTAGCTAAAAGCTGTAAATCTTCCTGCTGGACTGCTACTTTCATAGAGCTTTTCCGCTCAACTTCTATATAGTTTTGATTATTTTTAAGAGGATGAAATGAACTTTTTAGTTTTGTTGAATGCAAATGCACAGTTTAACCAACCACAGCCTGAAAATCTGAACGACCAACTTTCTAACACAAATTCTGACTTTTAACCAAAAATTAGAAAAGCAGTTATTGTTCGTAACGCTACATTTTCACAGCGCTATATACAAAATTAAATTATCTGTCTTCAGATATAAATTACAAATAAAAATGGGAATAATAGACTTTTTGGGTATTTTCACGGCATTATTTTGCAACAATTAAATTCACAGTAACTACTGTTCTGCAACATTTATAGTTGCAGAGCAGTTGTGAAAAAATTATCCACAGGTTAAGAAAACTATACTAGGTCAGAGGGTTTTGACAGAAATGGTAGTTATCTTCTATGCTGGGAAACTTACTGAAGAAAATAATTACGTCTTGTGGCTCTGTCCCAAACGGGTTGGCTATCAAAATTAATATGTCTTATTTGCTGAATTCGATAAAATCTATCCGTGAAAAATAAATTTTTATAGCTGTCGAAAGCTTAACTTTGAAATAAAAGTGCTGCAAAATATTAAGACAGGACTCACCAAAAGCTTGGAAAATGTCAATAGTCAATATAAGGTGTATCAATGGATTTATTAGAGTATCAAGTTAAAGAATGGTTTGGGAAAATAGGCATTCCGGTATTGCCCTCTCAACGGATTGACCATCCTACAGATTTGAAACGTTTAAAAATTCGCTTTCCAATTGTACTGAAATCTCAAGTACATGGAGCGGAACGGGCAAAAGCTGGTGGAGTCAGGTTTGCCGAAACAACAATTGATGCGATCGCAGCAGCGCAAAATATCTTTAGTCTACCAATATGGGGCGAATTGCCAGAAGTTGTGCTGGCAGAATCCCAATACGACGCAAACCAGGAATTTTATCTCGCGGTGGTTTTAGATACTGCTGTTTGCCGACCAGTACTTTTAGGTTGCAAAGAAGCAAACATCGATTGGGAATCGGCTGGGGAAAAAATGCACCATGTTGTGGTGGAACAGGAATTTTCACCATTTTATGCCAGAAGACTGGCTTTGAAAATGGGTTTACAGGGGACGCTGATGCAGTCGGTAAGCGGCGTTTTGGAAAAGATGTATCATTTATTTGTGCAAAAAGACCTGGATTTAGTCGAAATAAATCCCTTGGCAGTCAGTGCTAATGGCCAAGTTATGGCTCTCAATGGTAAAGTCAGGATCAACGAACGGGCGATTAAGCGTCATCCCGATCTGGCCGAGATCGCGGCAAAAATTATCAGTCGTCATACCAGTACTGAAATCAACGGGATTTTAGGTGACTGGGACGGTGTAAAAATGCATGGGAAAATTGGTATTTTAGGTAATGGTACTGGTTCAGTAATGGCAACTTTAGATTTAGTTGCCAATGCTGGCGGCAATCCAGGTGTTTGTTTAAATCTACGTCATGCTTTTCTCACAGATACTACACCAACTACCTTCCGCGATCGCCTAGAAACAGGTCTGAAAATTCTGGAGGCTGACAAAAGTATTCAAGTAATCCTAATTAACTTTTTGGGTAACATTCCTCAAAGCGAGGAAGTGATTGAAGCTATAGCCAGAGTTGTACAGCAAGATGACAGTGAACCTGAACCACAGGTTGTACGTTCTAATGGCAACAAAAGTCGGCAAGAGCGAAATTTTACACCCTTAGTTGTCCGTCTTGCTGGTTCTGAATTTAATGCTGCTAGAAAATATTTAGCAACACTAAAAACCTACACCGATGCCCTACTCGTGGTAGAAAATTTAGATGAAGCAGTGGCGGCAGCAGTTCGTCTTGCTAAACCAACTGTTAATAAAAAGTAGTGATTGTTAATTGGGCATGGGGCATGGGGGAAGAATTGTTATAACTCCAAACTCCTGTACAGACAAAGATTTTTCGTGTCTCTCTTGTACAGACGTGATTAATCGCGTCTCTACTGGTTGTCAAACTTACGGTAATTTTTTATGAACCTAACGCCAGAAAGTAAAGTATTAATTCAAGGCTTTTGTGAATTTATATCAGGCACTCATGTTGCTCAAATGCAAGCTTATGGAACGAATTTGGTAGCTGGTGTCAATCCGGGATGTGGCGGACAGGAACTGCATGGATTGCCTGTATTTGACTTAGTAGAGGAAGTAATAGAAAAATTTGGAGTAATTGACACAACAATTATCTGTGTAGATCCTTACGATGTGCTAGATGCGGCATTAGAAGCGATCGCATCTCATATTAGCCAGATTATTATTATCACTGCTGGCGTGCCACCTTTAGATATGGTGCAATTACTCCGCAAAGCCGAAGCCTGTGAAACTTTGATAATCGGGCCCAATAGTCCGGGGATCATTGTCCCGGGAAAAATTCTTTTAGGCACTCAACCTAGCGAGTTTTATACTCCTGGGCCGGTAGGGATAGTTAGTCGTAGCAGCACTCTCACCTACGAAGTTGCTTCCGAATTAACAAAAGCCGATTTGGGTCAGTCAATTAGTGTCAGTATTGGTAGTGATGCGATCGTCGGTTCCTCATTTCTCCAATGGTTGCAAATTTTGGATGAGGATGAAACTACAGAGGCGATCGTTTTAGTTGGTCAACCTGGTGGTGGTAGTGAAGAAGCAGCAGCCCGGTATATTGCTGAGGCAATTGATAAACCAGTAATAGCCTACATTGCAGGAAGACTTGCGCCACCCGGAAAGAGTTGGCAGCAAACTGGGACTTTAGCAACCGTTATCGGACGCGATCCTAACTTTGGCACAGCCCAAAGTAAATTAGCTGCTTTAAAAGAAGCAGAAGTTCCAGTAGCCGAACGCCCTTCTCAGATTCCAGAATTATTGAGAAAGCAGATTAAATAATTACAAATAGCGAAGCAATAATCGGGCTTCGTCTGCCAGTTCTAATCCATGAGCAATGGCGATCGCTCTTGATGTGATAATCTCTTCAAAGGTTCGCCCAAAGCGTTGCTCTAGCCAACTGTGGCGAGATTCGTTGTGTACTAACTTTAATAACCTCCCTGCTATTAGACCAAAATGAAGTGCCGCTACCGCAGCATAAGTAAAGCGCACCACACACTCATTCCCATTCCAGCCAGCAGAACGCAACCCCGCTAAGTAACCCTCAAGCACAAGTTTTTCTAGGGGTATTAGTGATGAGCCATCAACGAATAGTAAGAAAATGCTGTCCAGCACCAAATTTACAATGTCTTCTCCCAGAACGCCATGCCCAACAAAAGACCAATCGATGAGAACAGTTTGGTCATTGCCATGCGCGTTATGCCGAGAAAATAAGTTGTTGGGCGAAATATCAAAGTGGCAGAGTGTATGGGGTGCTTTGTTCACAGCGTCAAGGAGGATGTGGCGATCGCTCCACAAGTCCATCAGGCGATCGCCTACATCTGGGGAAAATATCTCTTTTAGAAGTGGGTGCTGCCATACAGTCGGTTCTCGCCATGCTTCTAAAGCCGTACTATCGATATTGGATACCCATGCTCGATGCCAGTCACGACTGAACCAAGGCTCAGAAGGCAATGATTGCGCCATTACATAGCTTCCTTGCAAATAGCCAAGGTGACGGGCGGCTATACCGAAACGTTCCAGAGTCCAAGTGCTGCCGTGGTTGCCTTGAATATCCTCCAGCCACAGCCAGACGACATTAGCAGACGGCTCTGTAATAGCGAAACAACGGGGGGCTACTAAGTCATCAGTTAAATTATTGAGGATTCCTGATGTATATATTAATGCTTCGCGCTGCCAGTAATTCCAGTGTGTGGAGTCTTGCGAGGAATTGAAAATAGAGCCAGTATTCTCTGGTTGTATATGCAAAATTTTCAGAATAACTGACCAAGAGAATTGTTTGCTGCGATCGCTAGCAATACCAGTGATGCGCTGTAAACCTGCTGTAACGTGATTAATAATATGGTGAGCGATCGCTTCAGCGTGCCATTCGCCCACAGTAGCAGTTTTACTGTCGAGTATACGACGGACAACGGGCGTTAATGTCACCTCATCAATTAGCGGATGTGCAGCAGGTGAATTCATTGGATCGATATTTTCTAAAATTTCAATGTCTGATTGGAGGTAGTACAAGGGACAATACTTGCCGGATTTTGGGGAAAATGGGAAGAAAAAACCTTTAACCTTTACCCTTTAACCTTTTCCCCAAATCAAATTCCGAGTTAAAAATGCTTTGACCGTATTCTAGTAAAGTGTCACTCCTTGTTTATAAGCATTAACAAAACTCTTGTAGTCGTACTCGACTTGAATTGCATAGTCTACCGCAAAATTAACAATTTCGTCTTTGAATATAGACTTGTTACCGCTCACAACATCAGTAACTTCTTTGTCAACACTTACAGAAACGATCGCAGGATCGTAGTCTTTATCAGAGATTGCATGATTTTTGGCAACGACCTTCCCCACATACCCCATTGCATCCATGAATTTGGACTTAGTGGTTAGCAATGTATAGTCAAAGTCCACTTGGTAGGGTGATTTTTCGTGCAGCATAAAGGGGATGCTATTGACCGTAGTGTACCCAACTAAGGGATCGGTATTAGAGAGCATTGCTTTCATGGCGATTGTCACCCTCGCTCCTTCTTGGTTTCCGTAAATTGAAGTTGGCAGCAAACCTGGAACTGCCATCGCAACTGCGCTACTACCTTCCTGCTTCATCTCCAAAATGCGATCGTCGTCGGTTGCTGAACTTGGCCCTTCAATCAGCAAGTAATATCGGTACTTACCAAGACTACCAGTACCTGAACCTAATTTGAGGCGAATATCCTTGAGCGTGTAATAACTATTGTTGTAGCGCTTACTGCTAGGAATTGAGGCGATGTAGCTGCTTATACCTCCAGCAATATCTGAATAAGTGCTGCTGGATACAGGCTGGAGTTCCGGGGTTGTCTGGAAGACTCGATTGCTAACGTTATTTAACTGTGTATACTTAGTTAGCAAGCTAGAACGGCTCTTATCTGATGCACTTTGAATCAAATCTTTGACTACACCGTTCGTATTGCTGGATTCCAAACGATATGACAGTTCATCATTGGTTCCCTTAAAGTCGCTCATCTTGTTCAGGTAAGCATCCAAGAAATTCCGCACAATATCTTGAGCATCACTTGAACTAAGACCATTCTCTTTAGCCGCCAACAGAATGGAGACTGCCATCCGTCGTAAGTCCCAAACGTAGGGGCCAAGATAGCCTTCATCAAAATCAGTGGTGTCAAAAACGTTATTATCATTGCTATCTCGCATCCCCCCAAGATTTTGCAGATGCATATCTCCTTCTAACCAGATGGCTGAGGTTGAAGAATTTACAAAACCTGAGCTTGGTAAGGTTTGCATATCACGATAAAAAATGTGATCTGTTCCCCGATAAAAGGCGAAAGGGCTAGCTGTCATCTTTTGCATCTTTGTTGCCAGTTCTTGAGGCAATTGAGAAGCAAAGGAATGGTTATATTGGTAAATTTCATTCTCTATCCAAGTTGAACGGGGAGTTGCACCTTGAACTGAAGATGCAAACCCCAGAATTAAAATTAAGACAACTCCAATTGCAGATATGTGTTTGGGCATGGCAGTTTGTTAGTAAAAAAATTGACTATTACTAGACTATTGTGTGAGTAGCGCGGTTACTGCTTGCGATCACTAACAACGAGTCTCTATTGAGTAGCAAGTGAGTGGTAAAATCAAAAGATATACTTAAAAGCGTTGTCTAAACTAGACAAGTAAACACTAGTTTGGAATTATTGCCAAAAATAGGGCTTAACATAATTCGTAATTACTTTAGAGATAGAGATTTAGACCCCAACCCTAACGGGGCGACCTTTAGAGATCGTCATTACGAATTATGAATTACGAATTATTAGTGTAATATCTGTCACGTACAGTTGTCGGAATGCAGTTAACAGTGTCATAAACAAAAGGTGAAGGTTAACCTGTAGGGTATAACTTACCTGAGAGTTGCTTGCACCTCTAGCTTTGATGGATCACACTCATGACTGAACTCACGCTACGCCTACAAGAGGGAGATACGGAGACAACGATCGCAGTCGATCGAGATATATTCACAATTGGCCGTTTGCCGGAATGTAACCTGTACTTACCTTTTGCTGGAGTATCGCGCAACCATGCACGCCTAGTAAAAACGGCTGCTGGTGTGTGGATTATTGAGGATCTAGGCAGCAAAAATGGGACGCAAGTCAATAAATATCTTGTTAATTCCCCGCAAGAGTTATATCACGGCGATATCATTTGGCTGGGCAATGTTAGTCTGGTAGTCCTGCTCACAAACCCTGTTGCCCAATCGATACCTCAATATCCCGTAAGCTCGGAAAATAATGACCAGAGAACAATCCTGCACAATGTTGAACAGTTACAACAGCAATGGATCGCATCTGATAGTAAGGATGGCAGCATCAACAATAAGGAGCAAACCATTGCCCGTCTTAAAGACTTAGTGGATATAGCTAAAAATCTCTGTGCTGCGGCATCTATAGAAGAGATTTTTTCTCAGGTGCAGCAAGTCGTTTTTCGTTACCTTGATAGTATCGATCGCTTGGCATTATTAATTGATGTTAATGGTTGCGGTCAATTAGAGTTAGTAAACGCTGCCACTAGAAATATTTCCCAACAAAAACATCTCCCCTCAGATGGAAGTTGGATTAGTCGGAGTATCTGTCAAAAGGTATTTGACGAAAAAGTTGTGATTCAAACCGCCGATACCCATCAAGATGAACGGTTTGCTAGCGAACAGAGTATTTTAGTTAAAGGCATTCGGAGCGCGATGGCAGTGCCTTTATGGGATGAAAATAAGGTTGTGGGCGTACTCTATGCCGATGCCAATCTTTCTTCTTATCATTGGGCAAATGAGGGCGAGGAAGAACTCAGTTTCTTTTCAGCTTTAGCAAACCTTGTGGCTTCGAGTGTGCAGCGTTGGCTACTGGTAGAGAAACTTAAAACTGAAGAGATGATTCGTCACCGACTAGAACGCTATCATTCTCCAGCAGTTGTGCAGCAGTTGATTTCTGTCGGTGGATTACCGGGTGGTCGTTTAGCGCCAGCAGAGAGCGAAATTAGTATTTTGTTTGCCGATTTGGTGGGCTTTACGGCAATTTCGGAACGGTTAACACCAACTGCGATCGCTAAACTATTAAATAATTTATTTGAAGAAATGCTAAAAGAGGTGTTTACTTACGGCGGCACTTTAGATAAATATATTGGCGACTGTATAATGGCATTTTTTGGCGCTCCAGAACCGCAAGCAGATCACGCCGATCGCGCTGTTGCTGCTGCTAAAGGAATGCTCACTCGTCTAGAACATCTTAATGCCAATGGTTTTTGGCACGAACCCCTGCAATTACGGATTGCGATTAATAGCGGTAAGGCTGTTGTGGGAGATGTCGGTAGTTCCCAAAGGGTAGATTATACGGCATTAGGCGCAACGATTAATCTTGCTGCTCGGATGGAAGCAGTTTGCCCCCCCAGTGAATGCGTCATTAGTCAAGCCACTCATAAAATGCTTTCACTACCTGAAGACTTCCAGGAAATGGGAGATTATCGTTTTAAAGGTATTGATCGATTGGTAAAGGTTTATCAGACAAATTTGCAGCAAGTAGCAACAATTATTCATTAAGTATTGGGAATTGGGAATTGGGAATTGGGAATTGGGAAAGCAAATGACAAATGACAAATGACTCATTTATCAAGATAAATACATAGTTAAGTTGTATATTTTATTTCAAGGATAATTGCGAAATTGTAATATTAGGCAACTAATTATTGGTGAAAAGATTAAAATTTGGGTGTAGCTTCCAAAATTGATCTGTGTAACACTAGGAAGCCAATAGTCAAGCTATTTTTTAACGGGAGGTTAGGTAATGGCGATCGCCACCATTAATCCCGCCACTGGGGAGACGCTCAAAACCTTTGAGGCGCTCAATGATACAGAAATTATCGCTAAACTCGATTTAGCTCATCAGACTTTTGAACAGTATCGTCAGACTAGTTTTTCTGAGCGATCGCAATGGCTAGAAAAAGCTGCTGAGATTTTAGAGCAAGATAAAGCAGAATTTGCTAAGTTAATGACTCTAGAAATGGGTAAGCCATTTAAAGCTGCGATCGCGGAAGTCGAAAAATGCGCCGTCGTCTGTCGCTACTATGCCGAACACGCTCCTGCTTTTTTAGCTGATGTCAGTATAAAAACTGATGCCAGCCAGAGTTTTGTACGTTATCAACCAATGGGTGTAATTCTCGCAGTGATGCCGTGGAATTTCCCCTTTTGGCAAGTTTTCCGCTTTGCTGCACCAGCATTAATGGCGGGAAATGTCGGCTTACTCAAACATGCTTCCAATGTGCCGCAGTGCGCCTTGGCAATCGAAGATATTATCCGTCGCGCGGGTTTTCCTGAAGGTGCGTTTCAAACTCTATTAATCGGCGCTGCCAAAGTCGCCGATTTAATGGCTGATGACCGCGTAAAAGCTGCTACCTTAACCGGAAGCGAACCAGCAGGCATATCCCTCGCCGTCGCCGCCAGTAAACAAATTAAAAAAACCGTTTTGGAATTAGGAGGAAGTGACCCTTTTATTGTGTTAGAAAGCGCTGACTTAGAGACAGCAGTTGTCACAGCTACTACAGCGCGGATGTTAAATAACGGGCAATCATGTATTGCAGCGAAACGTTTTATTGTCGCAGAAGCGATCGCAGATAAATTTGAAAAATTGCTTTTAGAAAAATTTGAGGCGCTAAAAGTAGGCGATCCCATGCAACCAGACACCGATTTAGGCCCCCTGGCTACACCTGGTATTCTCCAGGATTTAGATCAACAAGTTCAAGCTGCTACTAAAAGCGGCGGTAAAGTCCTCATCGGCGGACATCCTTTATCAGATCGTCCAGGGAACTTTTATCCGCCAACGATTATCATAGATATCCCGCCTGACTCACCAATTGCCAAAGAAGAATTTTTTGGCCCGGTAGCCTTGTTATTTCGGGTTCCAGATATCGATGCTGCTATTAAACTCGCTAATGACTCACCTTTTGGCTTAGGTGCAAGCGCTTGGACAACCAACGACCAAGAGAGCGATCGCTTAGTTGAAGAAATCGAAGCCGGTGCCGTGTTTATCAACAGTATGGTCAAATCCGATCCTCGGTTGCCCTTTGGTGGCATCAAGCGTTCTGGATATGGCAGAGAATTGAGTATCCAAGGTATACATGAGTTTGTCAATGTTAAAACCGTGTGGGTGAAATGATTAGTCATTAGTCATTGGTCATTGGTCATTAGTCAAAGAACAAATGACAAATGACAAATGACAAATGACAAAGGACTAAATAAAAAATAGTTAGGAAATAAAATGAATACAGCAGAATTATTAGTGCAGTGCCTAGAAAATGAAGGAGTGGAATATATTTTTGGACTCCCTGGCGAAGAAAATCTGCACGTTTTGGAAGCGTTAAAACATTCTTCGATTAAATTTATTACGACTCGTCATGAACAGGGTGCAGCATTCATGGCCGATGTCTACGGACGCTTAACAGGAAAAGCCGGAGTGTGTCTTTCTACTCTTGGCCCTGGGGCGACCAACTTGATGACTGGGGTAGCAGATGCTAACCTCGATGGTGCGCCTTTAGTGGCGATTACCGGTCAAGTGGGAACAGATAGAATGCATATTGAATCCCATCAATATTTAGATTTGGTGGCAATGTTTGCACCTGTTACCAAGTGGAATAAGCAGATTGTGCGACCGAGTATTACACCAGAAGTAGTGCGAAAAGCATTTAAGCGATCGCAATCAGAAAAACCTGGTGCAGTTCACATCGATTTGCCAGAAAATATTGCTGCCATGCCCGTCGAAGGCAAACCTTTGCGTAAGGATAATAGCGAAAAAACTTATGCATCTTTTGCTAGCATTCGGGCCGCCGCCGCCGCAATTTGCCAAGCAGTTAACCCATTAATCTTAGTAGGAAATGGGGCAATTCGCGCTCAAGCCAGTGATGCCGTAACGCAATTTGCTACCTTGCTGAATATACCTGTTGCCAATACCTTCATGGGTAAAGGCGTTATCCCCTACACACATCAACTAGCTTTGTGGTCAGTAGGATTACAGCAAAGAGACTTTATTACCTGTGCTTTTGATAACACAGATTTAGTAATTGCGATCGGCTATGATTTGATTGAGTTTTCCCCCAAAAAATGGAATCGGAATGGTGAAATTCCGATTGTGCATATTGGGGTAAATCCGGCAGAAATTGATAGTAGTTATATTCCTAATGCCGAAGTTGTGGGAGATATTTCAGATTCCCTCTATGAAATTTTAAAATTAGCAGACAGACAAGGTAAACCCGATCCCTTTGCCATTAGTTTAAGGACAGAGATTCGGGCTGATTACGAACAGTATGCCCATGATGATGGATTTCCCATTAAGCCGCAAAAGTTAATTTATGACTTACGCCAAGTGATGGGCCCAGATGATATCGTCATCTCTGATGTTGGCGCACATAAGATGTGGATGGCGCGTCATTATCATTGCCATAGCCCCAATACTTGCATAATTTCCAATGGCTTCGCAGCTATGGGTATTGCCATTCCTGGCGCTTTAGCAGCAAAACTCGTTCATCCCAAGCGCAAAGTTGTTGCAGTCACAGGCGATGGTGGCTTTATGATGAATTCTCAAGAATTAGAAACAGCCTTGCGTGTCGGTACGCCCTTTGTCACCATAATTTTTAATGATGGTGGCTATGGGTTAATTGAGTGGAAGCAAGAAAATCAATTTGGCAAAGGAAACTCATCTTTTGTGCATTTTAGCAATCCTGATTTTGTCAAATTGGCTGAAAGCATGGGTTTAAAAGGCTACCGAGTTGAATCAGCTTTAGATTTGATTCCCACACTCAAAGAAGCCCTCGCTCAAGATGTACCTGCGGTGATAGATTGTCCTGTGGACTATCGGGAAAATCATCGTTTTAGCCAAAAAGCCGGCGAGTTGAGTTGTGCGGTGTAAAAACTACAGACGCGATTAATCGCGTCTGTACAAGAGTTAGGAGTTAGGAGTGATTTATTCCTAACTCCTTACTAATTTCTACAGGGCTGGGATTGCTTCGCTCTGCTCGCAATGACTGTAATTATTTTTGTCCGACTACTTATCAAAAACTCGCTGATGGAGTTCAAAGGCTCGTTCACGAGTATCAAAAACGTAAGGTCTACAATGATTTTGAATACTACAAGTTAGTAAAGTGGTGTGTTACGCCAAGGGCTAACACACCCTACTAAAACTACTGCTAAAAATAGAAGTTGGAATACGAGTACATCAAGCTTAGGTTGATTTTTACTATTTATGCTGGCGTAATTGCTCTACTATATATTCTTCTAGTTCTTGTTTTTCTCTATTACTGGCATTTCGTTGATAAGTTCTGCCTGTTTCTTGCATAAACCTACGTTTCTCACTAGGAGAAGATTTGAGCTTACTTCCCGATGCTTGCAGTTTTTGCTGTAATTCTTCCCAAGTCTTCTCACCTACACTTTCACCTAGTTTTACCAGTGCCTTGGGTAGTAATGTTTTTGCCTCTCTTTGAAAATCTTCTTCTGTTTCAAGGGAAGCGAAATCTATTTTGCTGAAGTCGAGATCAATTTGAAATTTACTCATAGAATTGTATTTGTTCTTTTAACAATTATTGCCACAATGGGAATCTGCGAAGATTACTTCTCGACATTTTTGTTGTCAGATGATGAGTATCAGAATTGAAATATATCAAATTATCAGTCTGCAATCCACCAAAATCCTCAAAAGCACGATTCTTTCTTTGTGCATCTTGGCTCAAATAATGGTTATATCTCAGACAATCATTAATTTTAGCCATTTTTAAAGAATAATTTAAGGCTTTTATATCAAAAGGAATATATATCTAGTTAATACAAGCCTAAGCAGGTTAGGAGTGTTAAAAATGCTATCTTAAAGGCAAAGGTCATTTGCTCAATTTTTCAGGAAAACGCTATGACTACAACGCTCAAAGAGGTTAATTCTATTGAGTCATTGCTAGGTAAAGAGGCTGAAGACCTGCTTACCTACAAAGCAAAGGTTTCTCAAGATTTAATACATTTGCCTGGGCCAGATTTTGTAGATAGAATCTGGCTCAACAGCGATCGCAATCCTCAAGTATTGCGTAATATCCATTTACTTTACTCTACCGGTCGTCTGGCAAACACAGGTTATCTCTCGATTTTACCAGTAGACCAAGGGATTGAACACTCAGCAGGTGCGTCTTTTGCGCCCAATCCGATTTACTTTGACCCGGAAAATATTGTTAAGCTAGCGATCGCCGCAGATTGCAATGCTGTTGCTACCACTTTGGGGACATTAGGTATAGTTTCGCGCAAGTATGCCCACAAAATTCCCTTTATTGCCAAAATCAATCACAACGAATTGCTGACTTTCCCCAATCAATTTGACCAAGTATTGTTTGCTGATGTCGAACAAGCTTGGAATTTAGGGGCGGCGGCGGTAGGTGCGACAATTTATTTTGGTTCAGAGCATTCTACCAGACAAATCCAAGAGATTAGCAAGGCTTTTAAACGCGCCCATGAATTAGGTTTGGCAACAATTCTCTGGTGTTATCTGCGGAACAACGCTTTTAAACAAGATAAAGATTACCACCTTGCGGCTGACCTCACCGGACAGGCGAATCATTTGGGCGTGACGATTGAAGCTGATATTATCAAACAAAAGTTACCCGAAAATAACAATGGTTACGGCGCAATTGCCAAAGCCAGTGGTAAGAGTTATGGCAAAACCGACGAGCGCGTTTATACAGAATTAACAACCGACCACCCAATTGATTTAACTCGTTACCAAGTACTGAATTGTTACTCTGGGCGTGTAGGGCTGATTAATTCTGGTGGCGCGACTGGTAAAAATGACTTCGCCGAAGCAATTCGCACGGCTGTAATTAACAAACGCGCTGGTGGTTCAGGATTAATTTCTGGGCGAAAGACCTTTCAGCGTCCTTTTGAAGAAGGCGTGAAGTTATTTCACACTATTCAGGATGTTTACTTGTCGCCAGATGTGACGATAGCTTAGGGAATGGAGGAAGAGGCAGAGGAGCAGGGAGCAGGGGGGAAGTTACAGTAAGTCCCCTCTGCCCAATGCTCCATGCCCAATGCCCCATGCCCATTTCATCTAACATTTCTCAATAAAAAATCTGGCTGACCACAACTTTTTTGCGATCGCTTCAAAATCTCGGCACTACAAATACCAGGTTGACCGTTTTTGGAGTAACAAAAGAAGACTTCTTGCAAAAATCTTCCCGAACCAGAACAAAAGGGTGCTACACCATCAGCAGTAATTTGATTATTTGCACTCACAAAGGAATTTTTAAAATTCGTAATTGTGGTACGCAATGGTTTCGCCGGACGATTATAAGCTGCGGGAATAGCGATCGCATCTTTTAACTTTTTACTCAATCCCAAATATTCCGCAGGAGTTTTCCCCGAACAAGTACCATGTTTTTCCCATTCATGATCGTAAAGTTTATTACTAGGGTATAAATTGGGAAACTGCCGCTTTACTTCCGATGGTAATTTTTGCGTGGAACAATTAGCAGGATAACCTTTTTGGTATTGTGGCCACAAACCATGTAATACAAAACCAAGTTTCTTACCAGAACTGCACTGCTGTGGATCGCGAGTGCCATTTGTCGCACAATAATCCGGCGACCAAGAGAGTGTCAGTACATAAAAATCAAATTTACCCGGAGTACCGCGATTTTGAGCAATGGCAGCATTAGGTATAAAAAGACTAGTAATTAACAGAGAAGATGCGATGAAAAATTTCTTGAATTGCATAAAATTAGTTTTCTCTAAAAATTAAAATACTAGATAAAGTACATTCTTAATAATCACTTGTCAATAATCGGTAATTATTCATAATTTCGAATGACTGAATCCCTAACTATGGCAAGCACTTCCGAAAGTTTCAGACTTATCTAAACCCTGTTTAAATCAACGAGCGTTTCTTAAAATTCTAGCTACATAATATTTTTGGCTAATTGAAAATAGATGTTTGTGTGAATAGGTTTAATTGAAATATTTTATTTAATAAATACTCGTAATAAATAAAATAAAACCTCCAATTAAAAATGTAATATTTTGAGCAATTCCTAATATATCAGAAGGCGGGGTGATTTTAGAAAGATATACACCCGTAAAGAAAACAACAACTCCCGTTATTATTTGAGTTGACTTTTTAATTTGTTGTGTCAATCTGTCTACAGCTTTGACTAACCCTTGATTATTCTCATCATTCATAGACACTTATGTTTGTAAATTGGTTGCTGTATATAATCTACCAAATACTCTAAAACCTTTCTTTATGTAAAAACATTTTCACACCGTAGGTATTAACCACGGTGTGCTTAGTCATCAGATTTAATCGCTTCTAACAATGATGCAAAAACTATGGATTAGGTAAATTTGCTTGAACGGCTGGTAAGAGATCGTTATTTTCCTCTATTCTTAACATTCTTATATCTCTTACTGATACTGGAAACCAAGGTAATCTTCTAGATAAATCTTGAGCAGCTAAAACACAAGTAACGGCGTTAACACTTTCATTACCAAAATAAACACTTCCTTGCTGTCTAGTAAAACCGTGTGAAGAAAGTACTTTTTTAATTTCACCATAGGCATTGTTGTAAGGGTCGCTATAGGACTGTCTCAAAGTTTCAATATCCATATCAAAAGAAATTGCGTACATTCTTACATTACCTTGCGGGAATTTATCATCATCGATTGTAATGTACGAATTGGCGTTAAGCTTTTTATTTTGAAGAGTGTTTTTTGATTTTGTGTACATGGTTTTACTCTCAATTTTGTTATCTAACTCAATTTTAACCAATGCTGATTTTCTATACCCTACCTTTAAATATTTCTTACTTTTTAGCGATCGCTCATATAGTGTATTCATCCATAAATTTCTCAAAACCTCGTAATATTAAGGTTTATAACAGTGCAAGTAAGTTTAAATCTATTTCTTAGTTCTGGGTATACATTAAATTCTTCTGAGTCCTTGTGTCAAGCTTAATTGAGATGTTCTGACCCCGCAATCGGCAACAAATTCAAAAAAGGCAAATCTTGGTAGAGATTCTGAGATATCCTTAGATAAGTGAAAGATTTGCCAAATAATAGTAAGAATGAAGCTGGCAGCAAGAGTAAGTCAGGTAACACCTTCATTAACCTTAGCGATCGCAGCCAAGGCTAAGGCACTGAAGGCGGAAGGAATAGATGTTTGTAGTTTTAGCGCTGGAGAACCAGATTTTGATACCCCAGCGCATATTAAAGCCGCAGCAGTCAAAGCTTTGGAAGAAGGCAAAACCAAGTATGGTGCAGTAGCCGGAGAACCAAAGTTAAGGGAAGCGATCGCCCAAAAGCTTAAAATTGATAACGGTCTTGATTACAAGTCAGAGAATGTCATCGTCACCAATGGCGGTAAACATTCTCTGTACAACCTGATAGTGGCATTGATCGATCCAGGTGATGAGGTAATTATTCCTGCACCCTACTGGTTAAGTTATCCCGAAATGGTGACTTTAGTCGGTGGGGTTTCGGTAATTGTGCCCACAGATGCAACGACGGGTTATAAAATTACTCCCGAACAACTCCGTAAAGCCATCACGCCGAAGACGAAGTTATTTATCCTCAACTCTCCATCTAATCCTACAGGGATGGTTTACACGCCAGATGAAATTAAAGCATTGGCGCAGGTAGTAGTTGATGCAGATATCTTTGTCGTCTCTGATGAGATTTACGAAAAGATTCTCTACGACGGTGCAGAACATATCAGCATCGGTTCTCTTGGGAAGGAAATTTTTGACCGGACTTTGATTAGTAATGGGTTTGCGAAAGCTTATTCTATGACTGGTTGGAGACTCGGCTATTTAGCGGGGCCAGTGGAAATTATTAAAGCAGCGAGTACCATCCAAGGGCATAGTACATCTAACGTGTGTACCTTTGCCCAATATGGTGCGATCGCAGCGCTACAAAGTCCTCAAGATTGCGTTGAAGAAATGCGCCAAGCCTTCGCCAAACGCCGACAGGTAATGCTAGAGAGACTCAACGCCATTCCTGGATTGAGTACTGCAAAACCAGATGGTGCGTTTTATCTGTTCCCTGATATCAGCAAAACCGGTCTAAAATCCTTAGAGTTTTGTGACGCTTTGCTGGAAAAACATCAAGTTGCAGTCATTCCTGGAATTGCTTTTGGCGCTGATGACAATATTCGCCTTTCTTACGCCACAGATATGGCAACTATTGAAAAAGGAATGGATAGATTGGAGAAATTTGTCAAGTCGCGTATTTAGTTCTTTGTCATTTGTCATTTGTGAAGAGAATTTATTAACTCTTCAACTTCTTGACTCCACCTTTTCGACTCAGAACAGGTGGAGTTTATATTAAAAACTGAAGTTTCGAGTTGTGATCTCAAGTTATACCAATTCATAATTCAGAAAGTCCTACCTAGTCAGGGTTTCAGGGTTTGCATCTGTTTTATTATTTTCGTGAAATGGTATTACGTTATCGTATTCTTGATACTTTCCAATAAAACGAATAAAAATAATTTCGATATTATAACTGCGGGTTTGATCATGGCTGAACGTCACCGTCCCCCGATACTTAAACCAAATGAATTCTACACATTCCGCAGCTATTTTTAAATGAAATTTGCTCCCGCCGATATTTTGCGGGAATTAGGAGTAACTTTAACTAAATCTTCAATCAATTTATCTATTGCTGCTTCGATTACCAGACTTATACCAACGCTTGGAAGATGCGATCGCTCGTGTTAGTCTAACTAGTGAAGCGGCGAGACGCGAAGTACTAATCGCACCCATCTTATTAGAAGTAGCCCACATCACACAAGCAACAGTTAATATTGAGTACCCTATTGAAGTTAACCAGTACCTCAGAGGTGACTTAGACTACTATCTGGAATCAAAACACAATGTTTTAGTGGTAGAAGCAAAACAGGCAGACTTAACACGGGGATTTACCCAGTTAGCCACAGAGTTGATTGCCTTGGATACATGGGTAGAATCAGATGAGCCAATTTTGTATGGTGCTGTAACTACTGGAGATATTTTGCAGTTTGGTAGTTTCTCTCGCCAAGATAGGAAAGTGAGTCAAGATTTAATGTTGTATCGAGTGCCAACTGATTTAGAAATTTTGATGCAGATTTTAGTGGGAATTTTGATGCAAGGTTAAATCACCATTAAGCTGAATTTTGCATTAAAGGGTATGGTTGAATCAATGATTTACTGCCTCAAATACTTGTTGCTTCACACAAACAACCGCGCTACAGTGCAAACAAAATTTGGTAATAGAGGCGAGGATAAGTCATCCGTTGCAAATAATGTTGCCACTAATTTTAGAACTGCTTTTTCTCGGCGATACACTTCAACTTGTTGTAATTGCCAGTTCAAAATCCAATATTCTTGAACTCCTCTAGAAGCATATAATTTTAACTTAACTTCGCGATCGCGTCGCTCGTTTTGGACTCCAGGCGAAAGTACTTCTACAACCAGTTCAGGCGCTCCCGTTAAATGTCCTTCGTTATCAAGTAGAATGGCGAGGCGTTCTTTACTTACCCAAACCACATCAGGAATAACATTATCTGCGTCAGTAAAAATAATTCCTGGTGTTGGCACAGCTTCACCAAGACCTGTTGAGAGTGACCAACCTCTTAATTCTGCATAAATATTACCAGTAGCTTTTTGATGTCCCCAATGTGGTGCCCTAGTCACAAATAATTCCCCATCGATAATTTCATAGCGATTACCGTTATCTGGCAATAACTCTAAGTCTGCACTTGTCCAACGTACCCATTCATCAATGACTTGGCTCATCTGAACCCCTTAAATATTAATAATAATGTCATTTGTCATGCCCAATGCCCAATGCCCAATGCCCTCAGTTCTACATTAACTCCATCTCCCGCAATCCCTGGCGTAGTCTCTTCGCTTCTTCAGGATTGTATCTTTCATGAAGAGCGATCGCTTTCTTAAAAGCTGTTAAACTATCTTGATGATTGCCAGCTTTTAGCAACACTACTCCTAAATTTTGATAGGCTTCGGCATAGTTGGGATTTAGGGCGATCGCATTTCGATAATATGCGATCGCATCTGTCAATAAGCCCAAAGCTTTAAATGTCATCGCCAAATTATAATGACCAAAAACAAAAGTCGGGTCAATTTTTAAAGTTGTAGCGTAAGCAGTTTTCGCACCGTTGAAATCTCCGGCTGCTTTGAGTAAGTTACCCAAGTTGTTGTATGCTCCTAATTTGAGCATGGGGTAAATAGGCAATTTGATGGCAGTTTTATAGTGAGAAATCGCCTGTGGGAATTTTTGCAAGCGACTGTAGGCAATGCCTAAATGATAGTGGAGTTCATATAAAATATCGTAGTTGTCTTCAGCCGAGCTAATTCCCCGTCTCAACAACTCCATACCTTGGGCAATTTTCCCCGTTTCCACATACAATGCCCCTAATTTACTGCAAACATAAGGGTCATCGGGATGAGTTGCAAGAAACCCTTCCATCGCTGTAGCTGCTTTGTCATATTTGTTATTTTGAGCGATCGCACTTTTTTGATATCCTGTGTGTACAAGTGCAACCCCTGGTAAATAACCTATTTGCCAATGAGGTTCTTTGGTTAAAATTGCTGAGACGCTATCATCCACTAAGGCATGGTAAGGACGGTCAAAACGAATATCTGGATGATTGCGGAATAATCTAGAAACTAGAGAATAGGGAGATTGTTCTGCACCAACTTCTTGACGGACGAGATTGATAAGCAGATATTCGTCTGTTGCGATCGCTTCTCGCAACTGCGGTACAATTGCTGGAGTCAGGGTTTCATCAGCATCTAATACCAAAATCCAGTCACCAGTGACATATTTTAAAGCTGCATTACGGGCAGCGCTGAAGTCATTACACCATTTAAAATGATGGACTTTTGCACCAAGTTGTTGGGCAATATTGGGAGTGCGATCAATTGAGCCTGTATCCAAGACTACCATTTCATCCACTACAATTCTTACACTGTTCAGACATTTAGGCAGTGTTGCGGCTTCATTTTTCACAATCATGCACAGGCTCAAAGTCATAATTTAAAAATTGGCAATGGGGAATGGGGATTGGGGATTGGGGATTGGGGATTGGGAATTGGAAAGAGACAGAGGGGGAAACTAATCTCCCTGCCCCTTGCCCTATTCCCCATTCCCAACTTAAATTTTGTGCAAAAATCAAGATTAACAAAATCAGTCAGTGAGTCAATCTGGGAGAAGGGGTGAATTTAATACAGGGTCAAACCATCGGTGGACGCTACCAAATTCTCACCCAACTGGGACAAGGGGGGTTTGGTACGACTTTCTTAGCTCAAGATATGCAAAGGCCAGGGAATCCACAATGTGTTGTTAAGCATTTTAAACCACTCTCTACCGATGCATACACTTTACGAGAAGCTAAACGTTTATTTAATCAGGAAGCATTAACCCTGGAAACATTAGGAAAGCATGACCAAATTCCTCAACTATTGGCTCACTTTGAAGAGAATCAAGAATTTTATTTAGTTCAGGAATTTATTCCAGGTCACGATCTTACCAAAGAAATACCTCCTGTATACAACCAATTGAGTGAATCGGAGGTAATTAAACTCCTAAAAGATATTTTGTCAGTTTTAGCATTTGTCCATCAGCATAATGTGATTCACCGGGATATCAAGCCTGCTAATATTCGACGGAGAACATCAGATAACAAGATAGTACTAATTGACTTTGGGGCTGTCAAACAAATTAGTACTCAGATGGCTAATTCTCAAGGGCAAACAACTTTGACTGTAGCCATTGGTACTCATGGGTATATGCCGAGCGAACAAGCTAATCGTACTCCACAATTGAGCAGCGATATTTATGCAGTGGGAATTATTGGTATTCAAGCTTTGACAGGGATTAATCCTGCTGACTTTGGCGGTCAAGGACTACCAAGAAACGCTGATACTGGCGAAATTGATTGGCGCAACCAAATACAAGTAAGTCAGCAGTTAGCACAAATTTTAGACACAATGGTGCGTTATGATTTTCGTCAGCGCTATTCGACAGCAGCATCGGCATTGCAAGCTTTAGAAATGTTGGAGAAAGTACCAGATACTACAATTCATAAACCCCTGCTATCTACACAACCTAAGAAAGTTTTTATCAGTGTAGCAATAACCGCAGTAGTTGCTACTATAAGTCTATGGTTATTACAATTACAAACTTCTACACTAAACTTTTTGACTTATGAAGATTCTAGTAATGGCATAAAGATAAAATATCCAGAAAGTTGGAAAATCCAAGAAGCACCAAACCTGATAACTAAAGAATTAGTGACATTTTTATCACCTAAGCAAAGTGATACAGATAATTTTCAAGACCTTTTGACTATAACTGTTGAAGATTTTTCTGGTACATTAACTGAATCACAAGATTTATTTATTAAAGAAGTCAAAGCCACTTTCTCTGATGCAACTATTGTAAATACTAGTGAAACAACTTTAGCGAACAAACGAGCTAATCAATTGATTTACATCGGCAAAGATGGCAAAAAAAGTTTAAAAAATTTACAAGTTTGGACTTTAAAAGGTAATCAAGCATACATTATTACCTATTCAGCAGCAACAGAGGATTACGATCGCTTCTTACCAACAGCAGAGGAAATGATTAAATCATTTGAAATTAAGTAATAATTCTGTAATGATGCAAAGTTGGCATTTGAAGGCGATTATTCCGCCTTCAAATGCGAGAGTTTCGAGTTCTGCGCCGTAGAATTTCGCGGTATTAGCTGCGTACAAAAAAGGGACTCTTTATTGAGAATTGGGTTCTCACTTCGATTAATGATGTTCCTGGCTCTAACCTCTCCCAAATTTTGAAATGTTTTCCCAGTCCCAAGTATTGAGTCCCCAATCACGGAGCGGCGTTCCTCCTCTACCAACGAGTACTAAGCTGTTGTGTTTTTAATTTGCACATTGAGACAGCAGGGGAGCAGAGGTGCAGAGGAGAGGGTTTACAGGTTTTACCTAAAAGATTATGAGGCAACTTGTAGGCGCGACAGCTTATCTGTTCCTGGTGTGCCAGCAGTACACTCGTTGGCTAGGGCAAGCAAAGCTCACGTGCTTCTTAGGTGAACAGTCGCCCCTGCCGAGTTATACGATTTCACGAAATACCTGATACAAATAATTTATCTCTAATTCTTTCCCCCTGCTCCCCTACTCCCCTGCTCCCTATTTGTATCAACCTTAAAGTGAAATGGTATTAGCCACTCTTTTAGTCAAGTCCACCGAATGGGATAGTTGCAGGTTTGCCCAACCCATACCCATTTGAGACAGTAGGCGAGTTTTGTACTTGACGGCTGCTGTTATAAAATAATTCTTATCTGAAATTAATTTAACTACTAGTAAATTAACTTATGCTGAGAAAATAATTTACAAAGTTTCAAGGTACATGAAATAAAAATCTTTCATGAAGTTTTTGAAATGGCTGCACTTTTCACTGTGGGTATACAAGAAAGGTAAGTTTAAATCAGGTATAACTAAGGATTTAGCGGTTGATATTGAAGAAGAATTCAGGAGTCAGAATTCAGGAGTCAGAATAAATCAGTCGCGGGTCTGAATCCCCGACTGATTGAAGACCACCAGATTTCCAATTTGGTGGGGGTGCAAAAACGCCGATTATTCAGACACTCGCAGACTCGCTTTCCGCGTCGCTATCCGCTATTCATACAGAATTCATGCTGACTCCTGATTCCTGACTCCTGACTCCTGAATTCTGTTCGATAACTTTACATTTAACAGTCTATTTTTATTGAGATAACCTTATTCAACACCTAAAATCTCACCATCAAAGTGAATCAAATCAAAAGAAATTGGATAAATATAGACCCATTTTCATTACAGTCACACCTCACGATTGGCATTGCTACATTTTCGGCTTTGATATTAGGTAGCCTTGCTACATGGATTAGTTGGAAAATGCAGCAAATCTTAGTTGATAGTCAAAAATATAATATAGAACAAATTGCCAAGCGTTTGCCGCAAGATGTGCAAATTTATAGTGAAATGATGCAACCTGAAACTGGGTTACAAAAGGCTGTTAATAATTTGGCAAATACTAACATATTGTTATGGTTAAAAAGTCCTGATAATAAAATTATAGTAAAATCTACCACTTTAGATTTATTATCTGAGCCGACTGTCGCTGAATTGATGTCCCGGACTAAGATGCCGATTCAACCACAAGTTTATAAAATAAACCAAAGCTATTTTGTTTTATGTAGTACTTCTGTGCAAGTTAAAGGTAAGGTACTCGGTGAGTTATTTTTAGTCAAGGATATTACGCGCGAACAGAGAATGTTTGTGGCAATGTTGCAGAATTTAGGTATTACTACTATTTTAGCAATTATTATTTTAACTGCTGCGATCGCGTTTTATATCAAACATTCCCTAAAACCTCTTCGTCAGCTAAATCAAATGGCTGCTGTGATTTCGGCTGAAGATTTAGGAAAATCACAGCTATATGTTGATAATGCACCCAGCGAAGTTAAAGAATTAGCTCAAACTTTAACTATGCTTTTATCTCACTTATCGCAATCTTGGCAGAAAGAACAAGAATTTGTGAGTAATGTTTCTCACGAATTACGTACACCCTTAACCATAGTACATGGTTACTTACAAAGTATCTTGCGAAGGCAAAATAATTTAACTCCAACCCAACAAGAAGCTTTAGAAACTGCTGCATCGGAAGCTGAACGCACTATCCGTCTGCTACAAGATTTACTTGATTTAGCACGAGCGGATAATGGTTACTTATATTTTCAAATGAAATCTTATGTGCTGAATGATTTGGTTGAAGAAGTAGTCATGATGGCAAAAAAATATAGCGATCGCACAATTAAAATTGAGTCAAAACTCGATCGAATTGAGGTGAAGGCAGACTACAGCCGTCTAAAACAAGTATTATTGAATTTGATTGATAATGCCATTAAATATTCTGAAGCTGATACACCCATAGTTTTGAAATTAAATCAAATTCAAGAGCGGGCAATTCTTGAAGTTTGTGACAAAGGTTATGGAATTCCTTTACAACAGCAAGCACGGATATTTGAGAGATTTTACCGTGTAGATGAATCCCGCTCTCATAGCACTGGGGGTTGTGGTTTAGGTTTATCTATTGTCAAGACACTTATAGAAGGTATGGGAGGTAGTGTAAGTGTGCAGTCAAAGTTAGGGGAAGGGAGTACATTTACAATAAGTTTACATACACATAGCAGTTCTATAGGCCGGTTTGATTCTTAAAATTACTTAGCTTAGTTTTGCGTAAGTCATCTGATCAAGTATTTACCCGAAGGTATGAGAAGCAAAGTTGCTATCCTTCCACCGGGTGTAGCACTTTTATTTTTACATTACCTGCTTTAGGAGCAAACTTATGGCAACACATATCCTTTTGGTAGAAGATGAAGTCAAACTGGCGCGATTTATCGAATTAGAGCTTAGTAGTGAAGGATACAAAGTAAGTGTAGCCCATGATGGGATCGCTGGTTTAACCCTGGCGCGAGATTCATCACCAGATTTAGCGATCGTGGATTGGATGCTACCAGGTTTAACAGGTTTGGAAATTTGTCGCCGTTTGCGAACAACAGGTAGTACAGTACCAGTAATTTTACTGACAGCAAAAGATGAAGTGAGCGATCGCGTCGCAGGTTTAGATGCAGGAGCCGATGATTATGTAATTAAGCCCTTCAGTATAGAAGAACTACTAGCTAGAATTCGCGCTCATCTGCGCCGCACGCAAGAAACAGAAGAAGATTTATTGCAATTTGAAGATTTAAGCTTAAATCGCCGTACTCGTGAAGTTTTTCGGGAAAAACGAAGCATTGAGTTAACAGCAAAAGAGTTTGACTTATTAGAATACCTTCTTTCACATCCCCGTCAGGTGTTTACTAGAGATCAAATTTTAGAGAAAGTTTGGGGTTACGATTTTATGGGTGATTCTAATATCATTGAAGTATATATTCGTTATCTCCGACTCAAATTGGAAGAGAATAATGAAAAGCGTGTGATTCATACAATCCGTGGTGTAGGTTATGCACTGCGGGAGTAATTGTAATGACTTGGTGATTTCGGCATAAAGCAACACTTTAAAGACAAAAGACGATTATGAATAAAAAATGGGCTGTTAAACGACTAACAGTAAATCTCACAACCGAGGAAATGAAAAAACTTGAACAGTACTGTGCTTTGACAGGAAGACCAGCAACAGATGTAATTCGAGAATTGCTCCGAACTCTTGAGGTTGACAATTCTGAAAACTCTGACAAGGGAACAGCAGACCCAAGAATAACAGTTGGCAGTTCGTCACAATCACAGTAACTATTCACCAGAATATACTACTAAATCTCATAAATCTGCTATCTTGACTTACCGATAAGACTAAAAGCAATACTTCTCGCTTAAAGGGAAAAGAGTAAGGGATGAATTTAAACCCCTACACTTTTCCCTTTTACTTTTCCGAAATCGCTCTCTTGAGCTAGCGCGGGCAAAAAACCTCGATTTTTAATTCAAGGTGCGTTATCATACAACAAAATACGCCCTACTTCGACTTCAAATTTATATTTATTTATATATAAAATTAGGAGTCAGAATACAGAATACAGAATTGGTGAATACTCTACCCATAAAGGGATAGAGTTTTAAGGCGAGAATATTTTAATTTTTTTCGCTTGATTTTGGGCGAAAGCGTGTAGTGGGGCGTTCGCGGTAGCGTCTTGTAGAGTTGCCAGGTTAAAACCAATATTCGTCACCCACTTGTACAGAATTCATACCTGTTTTCTGACCGGAGGCGGAGCGTCTCCGGCTCCGCTCCTGAGTTCTGAATTCTTCTTATAAAAATCCGGCTTGATTTCTGAAAATATACGTAGGATGTGAGCGCAAAGAGTACGGCATTAAACCCTTGATAATAGTGCGTTACGAACTCCGTTCTCACACACTCTACAATATCTAATTTCGTTCAAAAATCAAATAGTAATCCTATACATTAAATTTTTTGTGCCGACTTCCTTACTCGCAAACAATACTAATTACGCATTCAGGGGACAGCCCTATACCTATAAAAGTAAGCCTTTTTCCTTTGCTATGTCTTAACAAGCATATATTTTGGGCATCATAATCCCAAGCCGAATACATCAGCTAGCTGCCAGAAACTTTTTGGTAGCGAGTTTTTATTTATAACTATAGTAGTGACCGATGGTAAATAGTTTTATACCATATCTCTTTATTTCTTCTCGACACAGTTCGTACACTAGGTTAATTTGGGGATGCCTACAGATTCAATTAGGAGTAATCTGTAGCATCGGTATTTGGACATTCTCAGAAGCTAAGTTACAAGCTGCCCAAGCATATCAGACTTGGAAATCACCTTCAGGATTCACCGAGGGAGCCATCAAAATAAATCCCGCGCCAACACCTATTTTGATGGCAGCACCCGAAAACTTCAATCCTGATTTGCAAGTACCGCCAGTCATACCTAAACCACAAGTCATACCCAAACCACCGCAGAATTCTAGTCCACCAACAACTTCTACCGAACCCAAAACGCCAGATGCAGTTTTGGAAAGCATTGATACAGACTATCGCTATGACACAGATAACTTTGGCCAAACCAATTTCTTTTTTGAACCAACGGCTCAGTTTCGATTGAGGAATGGCAATAAAATATTTTTCAAGACAGGTTTTAACTTCTTTGAGCAACGTGGTGTTGAATCAATTACGAATTTTCCCTTGCAAGTTGGATGGCAAGGAAAAGTTGGGAAAGCAACTCTGCAAACAGCAGCCGGAGTCGATATCTTCAATCGTTTACCTACAGCTATTAATCTCAATGCTAAGGTGGAGGTTCCCATTGCGCCGCCGCGAGTTTCGTCATCAGGTCAATTGCTATCGGCAGTAGTACTATCAGGTAATTTAGAACAAGGGCCTTATAAATCTAATGCTCGAACTTTAGAAAATCAAATTACTGCTTGGCGATTTGGGCCTGATTTATACTGGCAGATTGATCGTAAAACCAGCTTGTTTTCATCATTGCGTTTGGGTAGTTACAACGATGGTAATTTCGAGGTGCAATCATTTAGTAGGCTAGAGCGCAAGTTTGGACAGTTTTCTCTGGCAGCTAACTTATTCACTTGGAGTTTCGATCGCAATTTAGAACGCACAAGTGGCTATTTTTCCCCATCAGATTTTCTAGTTTACAACGCTGAGGTGGGTTGGGAAGGAGATATTGCTAATTTTTTACGCTGTCGCTTTGCTGCCAACTTAGGACAGCAGCGACTTAACGGAGAATTTGACAATGCCAATACCTATCAAACGCGCTGTACGGTAAAGTTTTCACCTGATGTAGAGGCAGATATTGGCTATAGCTTTAGTAATGTCCGCAATCAAGAAACTGGGGGAAGTACCTACGGTGGTAATTCTTTGGCAGGACAGTTGCGGGTGAAATTTTAGGGGGCAGGGGGCAGGAGAGTAAACCCTATAAATAATCTAAAATCCAAAATCTAAAATCTAAAATCCAAAATGGGATAAGGCTTAAGAATGAAAGCACCATTACCTGATAATGAAAGACAGCGAATCGAATCTCTTTTGGAGTATAAGGTTCTTGATACTCCTTCGGAAGCTGCCTTTGACGATCTCACCCATCTAGCCTCATATATTTGTGGAACTCCTATTGCCTTAATTAGTTTAGTTGATAGCGATCGCCAGTGGTTCAAGTCAAAAGTTGGTATAGATGCCTTAGAAACACCGCGAGATTTGGCATTCTGCGCCCATGCGATTCTGCAACCAGAAGTTTTTGTCGTGCCGGATGCAACACTTGATGAAAGGTTTGCGACAAACCCGCTAGTCACCTCTGACCCGAATGTTCAGTTTTATGCTGGTGTACCGCTAACTAACCCCGAAGGATATGCAATCGGAACCCTTTGTGTAATTGACCGTGTACCAAGAAACCTGTCTCCAGAACAAGTTGAAGCATTACGAATTCTAGGTCGCCAGGTAATCAAGCAACTAGAGATGCGGCGCACTTTAGCAAGTTTAGTATTGGCGAGTGATACACGCAAACTGGCACAGAAGGGACGCAAACAATTTTTTAAAAGAATAGCCGGAGGGTTTGGGGTAGCATCGGCAATTTTAATTTTGATTGGCATGATTTCTTATCAAAACACACGTGTATTGATTAATGCTAGTAATCAGGTACAAAAAACTCAAGAGAAAATCAATAGACTAGAAGAACTACTGTCCGAGATGAAGGATGCTGAGACTGGACAACGGGGTTATATCCTTACTGGACAAGAAAGTTATCTAGAACCTTATCAAGCAGTACTTGCAAACATCAAGCCAAAAATTGCGGGACTGAAGGATTTAACTACAGATCAACCTAGCCAACAAAAGCACTTTGCAACCCTTGAATCTTTAATAACTGCAAAACTTGCCATACTCAAACAGACTATATATCTGCGTCAAAATCAGGGATTTGAGGCGGCGTTGCAGGTAATCCAAACAAATCAGGGAAAACATCTTATGGATGAGATCCGCAAGATCGTTTATGAGATAGAGAATCAGGATAAAAGGTTGCTTAAACAGCAGTCGCAAGCTGCAAAAGCCAGTGCTAAAAACACGGTTTTGACACTTGCCTTCGCTATTTGTCTAAGTTTTGTCATTCTAGCTATAGTCTACTACTTCATTTATCGTGAGGTAAGAGAGCGTAAACTAACAGAGGAAACACTAAACACAGAACGTAACTTTATCTCAGCAGTCCTTGAGACAGCTAGCGCTTTGGTAATAGTTCTGGACACACAAGGGCAAATTGTTCGCTTCAATCAAGCTTGTGAACAAATAACTGGTTACTCTTTTGATGAAGTCAGAGGAAGACATTTCTGGAACTTGTTTCTAATTCCTGAAGAGGTAGAACCGGTTAAAGCAGTTTTTAAGCAGTTGCAGACAGGTAAAGCGCCCAAAGAATATGAAAATTATTGGGTAGCAAAGGATGGCAGTAGGCGGCTGATTTCATGGGCTAACACTATTTTGCGAGACGATGAGGGTAGCATTGAATATATTGTTGGTACTGGTATTGATATTAGCGATGTCTCCGACGAGCTTCGTTTACGCAAACGAGCAGAACAGCATCTCAAAGCTCAGTATTCTACAACCCGCGTCTTAGCAGAGTCCACTACAATCAGCGAAGCCATGCCCCAAATCTTGCAAGGAATCTGCGAGAGTTTGGGATGGGATTTAAGTGAAATTTGGATGGTAGACAAACGAGTAAATATACTGTATTTATTTAAATGTTGGTATAAAATATCTTTTAAAATGCAAGAGTTTGAAATCCTCAGTCAGCAAACCACCTTTGAACGAGGAATTGGCTTACCTGGTCGTGTTTGGGCTAATGCTGAACCTGTTTGGATCGTTGATGTAGTTAAAGATAACGATTTCATTCGGTCTGAAATGGCTGCTCAAGCAGAATTGCACGGAGCTTTTGGTTTTCCGATCCATAGTGGTAAAAATATTCTTGGTGTCATTACTTGCTTTAGCCATGAAATCCAGCAACCTGACCCAGATTTAGCAGAAGTTATGAATTCTATTGGTGAGCAAGTAGGGCAGTTTATTGAGCGCAAGCAGGCAGAAGAAGAACTCCAACGCCAAAATTTGCGATCGCAACTATTTACTGAAATCACCCTCAAGATTCGTCAGTCTTTGCAAATCAAAGAAATTCTCCAAATCAGCGTTACGGAAGTCCAAAAAATTCTCCATAGCGATCGAGTTTTGATTTATCAACCCTTGACAGATGGTGAAAGCACTGTGGTTGAGGCAGTAATTTCTGACTGGCTAGCAATTAAAGAGAAAAAGCTCACCGATGCTTACTTTCAAGCAGAATATGCACAACAATATTATTTACAGCAATATCGTCAAAAACGGAATCTAGAGCTTCCTGACTTAGATATAGTGGAAATCCAAAAAAGACATATAGAGTTACTAGAACAATTTGGGGTCAAATCCAATTTGGTCATACCCATTCTTGTTAAAGAAGAACTCTGCGGTTTGCTGATTGTCCATCAGTGTGGCAGTTCCCGCCAATGGTCTAGCTTTGAAACTCATCTTTTACGGCAAATAGCCGATCAAGTAGGGATTGCCTTAGCCCAAGCCCAAATGTTATACGCAGAAACTCAACAGCGAAGAGAACTGGAAACTGCTCGTCATCAAGCTGAATTAGCTTCTAAAACCAAAAGTGCCTTTTTAGCAAATATGAGTCATGAAATTCGGACTCCGATGAATGCTGTGTTGGGCATGACAGGCTTAATGTTAGAAACTCCGCTAAACTTCGAGCAACGGGATTTTATGGAAACCATTCGCGTTAGTGGAGATGCTCTTTTAAGCCTCATCAACGAAATTTTGGATCTTTCTAAACTTGAAGCTGGGGAAATGGCACTAGAAAGTCTAGATTTTGACTTATCTACCTGTGTAGAAGAGGTATTGGAATTATTGGCTCCCCCAGCCCATAATAAGGGATTAGAAATTGCCGCGTTAATCTATCCCAACGTTCCCACCCAACTCCAAGGCGATGCTGGCCGCCTCCGGCAAATTTTGATGAACCTGATCAGCAATGCAATCAAGTTCACCAGCAATGGAGAGGTAATATTACGAGCAGAATTGCGTTCGCTTTCCTCTACTACAGCCACCATTTATTTTTCCATCACAGATACCGGTCTTGGCATTACCCCTGAAGACCAATCCAAACTCTTTACTCCATTTACCCAAGTAGATGCTTCCATTACCCGTAAGTATGGCGGTACAGGTTTAGGATTAGCCATTTGCAAGCAACTCATCAGTTTGATGGGAGGAGAAATTGGCGTAGAAAGTCAGTTGGGGAAAGGATCTAAATTTTGGTTTGAAGTAACTTTTACCCAGCAACTTCACCCGATTTCTTCAGAAGACGATCGCTTGTCTGCGACACCCAACGCCAAGAGCGATCACGAACTTTTGACTAATCGCCGCTTGTTAGTAGTGGATGATAATACCACTAATCGTAAAATCATCCATCATCAAGCTACTCGTTGGGGAATGCTAGTAGATCAGGCTGCTTCGGCTGCGACTGCCCTCCAAGCTATTCAGGAGGCTGCCAAGCAAAAAAATCTCTATGATGTTGCTGTGATTGATATGCAGATGCCGGAAATAGATGGACTGACTTTGGGAGAACAAATTAAAGCAAATTCAGCGATCACTAGTCTACCTTTAATTATGCTTACCTCTACTAATCAACGCGATGAAATCCAACAAGCGCTAAAAATAGGATTTGTGGCTTATTTGGTCAAACCTGTTAAGCCATCCAGACTCCTCGATACCATCATGACTATTTTAGGGGCGCAGATACAAGAGGAAACAGGAGCCATTCAGAATTCAGAATGGGCTACGCCCCACTTTGCTAACAGGAGTCTGGATTTAAAACTGAAAAATAATGAAAACAGCAAATATAATTTTCCTGACTCCCATCTCTCGGTTGATGAATCCCATAAATTAAGAATTCTCTTAGCTGAAGATAATCTGGTGAATCAGAAAGTTGCTTTGAAGCAACTACAAAGTCTGGGTTATAGCGCTGATGTAGCTGGTAATGGGAAAGAAGTTTTGCTGTTATTAGAAAAAATTCCCTACGATTTAATTCTGATGGATTGCCAAATGCCAGTTCTTGACGGTTTAGAAACTACAAAAGAAATTCATCGTTGGCAAGAAAGCAACTTTGTCACTGGTCATCGTCCTGTAGTAATTGCGATGACAGCTAATGCAATGAAAGAAGACCAACAAATGTGTTTAGATGCAGGAATGGACGACTATCTGAGCAAGCCAGTAATCAAAGAAAAATTAGCTGCGGTACTAGAGCGTTGGGGAAGTATGATATTTATGGTAAAAGAAGCAGATATCTTGGAGCAGACTGTTTCTACAACAGATGGAGATTCGATTGACCTACCAATTGATTGGGAGCGCTTGCATCGACTCTCAGAAAATAACCTAGAATTTGAATTGGAATTACTGCAAATATTTGTTGAAGATATGCAACCTCGTTTAGAGGTAATTAAAATAGCGATCGCAACTCATGATTTTGGTAAAATAAGTCAAGAAGCCCATCAAATTAAAGGTGCTAGTGCCAATATTGGAGCTACAGTCATGCATCTGGCAGCAGAAAAACTAGAACAACTAGCATATAACCAAGAACGTCGAGGTACTGGTAACTTAATCTTAGAATTAGAAGAGTTTGTGAAACGTATCCAAGAATTTTTGGAACGTAAAGATAATAATGCCAAAATTTGAAAAATCAATAATATTTATTAATAAATCACAAATGATAACTTTTTAAGACTAAGCATGAAAAATACTTATTCTATATTTATCATTACCATTCAATACTTGTCGGGTTAAGGGGAAAAGGGGAAGAAAAAACCTTTAACCTTTTCGTAAGAATTCAGGAGTCAGAATTCAGGAGTCAGAATAGTTTAAGAATCAGGTGGAGATTTGACATATAAGTATCTTACTTGATACCAGAATTATTATAAACTCTGACTTCTGACTCCTGGGTGCTGAATTCTTACACCTTTACCCAAATCCAATTCCGAGTTAAAAATGCTTTACCCGAGCAGTATTGCATTACCATTTACTCTTTTTAAGATAGAAATTCTGAATAATTGGGAATAATAACTTTGATGTACTAAAAGTAGGTTCTGTGAGTTAGCTGCATCTGATGCTGAGAATATTTAGCCTAAATGCCAGTTAAATCCATACTTCCTATCCCAATCAATTCCCGAAAAGTGAGGTTTTTCTGATGAGTCAGATGAGTAAAGATGATGTACGAGAACGTCTTGGTAATATCGATCAGATCCGCGATATTATTTTGGGAACACAGCTAAGAGAGTACGAAAATCGATTTAACAAGCTGGAGTCAGACATATCTCTGTTGCAACAACAAATGCGATCGCATATCGAACAACTCAAGTCCAACTTTTCGGCTGAACTAAAATCAGGATTTGAGACGTTGGATAAAAAGCTGAAGTCACTCAACCTGACAACTCAAGAAGAAACTCTTGACTTACGGCAACAGGTTGATAGACTTAATAAAAAGTTCTCTAGCAGTGTTCAGTCTCTTGATGAAACATTAGATAACCAAACTAGCTCGATTCGAGATGAAATATTTCAAACTAAAGTCCATTTACAAGATGATGTTACAGCGTTACGCGATCTGATTTTAGAAGAAATAGATCGACGTTTCTCGCAGTTGACAGACACCAAAGTTTCTAAAGACGATATGGCTGAAACTTTATTTGCCTTGGGAATGCGCCTAAAAGAAACTGAATTTATTCCTAAATTACGAGAAGCCGCCGATGAACACAACGACAACTATAGTGCTGTACCGCTTCTAGAAACTACAAAGTTGTCAAAAGTGTTAACTCACTCTAATAGTACCGCAGAATTACATTCCTAATCAAATCAAGAGGCAAAGAGAGACAGACGCGATTCATCTCCCCTCCCTTGTACAGACGCGATTCATCGCGTCTCCTAGATTCATCGCATCTCCTAATTCAGCACTTTTAAAGACAAGAATTACTGATATGACTCAGGTGAAAAATTCTATTTCTCAATCTGTTGAGTTCAAGCCAGAAGAAGCTATACAGCTTGACAATTTAGTGAATCTACTCGTCGAACTCAACATTATCGAACCACCTGAGCAATCTGCTTCCTCATTTCCATCCGAAACCGCTCCTGGCAACGATTATATTACAACAGATATTGAGACATTGCAACTTACTCCAGTGACAATAGAAATATGTGAAGCTTATTTAGAGTCGGCTTTTAATTTTCGTCAAAATGCAGCTAATTCAGCGAATTTTATCGAAAAAGAATTAGAAAATAACATTGAAATGTTTGCAAATTTTGAGGAAAAAATAGACAATTCAGAAGATGCATTCCAAAAATTAAAAGATATATTAATTGGATATGACATATCACAAATAAATAATCTTGTAAATAAACTCGAACAAAATTTAATACAAGTAGAGCATCAAATTTATGACCCTAAAGAGCTAATAAATCTACTACTACCGTGTATTTCTGAGCTTTTAAGACTGAAAATTATAGAGTCTAGAGAAGAATTTGTACAAATAATTGCCCCTGTTATTGATTCTGCTATCCGCAGTCGCGCTGAACAAGATAAAATTAGCATCAGTGAAGCGATCGCACCGACAATTCCCCTAGCGATTACTCAGCAGATTATTGTTGCTCCAGAGGAAGTTTCAGATGCGATCGCTCCTGCTATGGGACGAGCCATAAAAAAGCAAATTGAAATTGAACAGAATATCGTTGTGGATGCACTCTACCCAATTATTGGTAGTACCATAGCCAAATATATGGCAGAGACAATCCGTGCCATTAACCAACAAGTTGAAGAAACCCTTAGCGTTGAAGGGATAAAACGTAAAATTCGTGCCAAATTACAGGGAGTTTCCGAAGCAGAATTAATTCTTAAAGAAGCTCTACCATTTACAATTAAAGCCATTTTCTTGATTCATAAAACATCTGGTTTAGTTATCTCAGACATTCAACGCTCTGATGCACAACAGCTAGAAGCTGACATGGTAGCAGGAATGCTGACGGCAATTCGCAGCTTTGCCAATGATTGCATCAATCAAGCTGGAAACGTGACAGAATTAGATACAATTCAATACGGTACATCAAAAATAATTTTAGAAGTTGCAGGATACTGTTATTTAGCAATTGTTCTGCAAGGAGAAACGACCAAAAAATTTATTTTGCAAATGCGGCAAACCTTTAGAAAAATTGTGAAGAATTATGGTGATTTAATTGAGAAATTTGATGGAGATCCAGATACAATTCCGGCTGAAATCCATACAGCTTTAGAAGAACTTAAAGGTGCAGATATTCAGCAGAACGAGAAAAAAAATCAATTATCGCCGTTACTGATATTAGGCTTAACTGTTATTAGCACAATTTTCATTCCTTGGAGTATTTGGCAACAGCATAGTGAAGCGATCCGTTCTATTGAAAATAAAACTTCATTGGCTCTAACTTCTGTTCCAGAACTAGCCGTATATCGGCTCAACGTGCAGGTAGAACACAATAAATTAAAACTAACAGGACTATTACCTAATCAACTCCTTCGTCAGAAAGCCGAGCAAATTGTTAAAATAACCTCCCCTAATTGGTTGATTGACAATCAAATTTTATTAGTAGAACTACCAGCAGATCCTGTATTAGCTGCTGCTGAAGTCAAACGAGTCACAGCAGTTTTAAATCAGACGGATGGTACAGCTATTTCCGCTCAATACACTGCTGGTAAAGTAGTTGTTCAAGGGAGTGTAAAGCGGATTGTAGATGCTCAGATTATTACTCATGCATTTGAGCAAATTCCAGGTGTAAAATTTGTATCTAGCGCGGTACAAGTGCAACCTCTGCAAATTGAAGTTCGATTTTACTTTCAACCCGACTCAGCGAATTTAATCAAAGCGAATTTAGTATCCAAGGTTCAACAGGTCAAACTTTTCCTCAATCAGCACCCAAATCAACATTTAAAAATTATTGGTTATAGTTATAACCGTACTGGTACAAACACATCTAAAAAATTGGCACTGACGCGAGCAAAAGTTGTACAACAGGCACTTATTAAGTTAGGTATCGAGCCATCTCGTCTACAAGTAATTGCTAAGACAAGTTTACCACCAGGAATTGATGCAAGTCACCCCTTATGGTTAAGCCGTTGTGTAGTTATAGAAGCGATATAACAAGCAACTTTAAGTTTAAAATGTTTCTTATTTATATATACAAAACTACCTATCTTTCCTAAATTATGTCTACAATATCTAAAAAAATCTGCTTATTTGGTGATTTTGGTGTTGGCAAAACAAGTCTAATTCGCCAATTTGTAGAATGCCAATTTAGTGATGAATATCTTTCAACTGTCGGAGTAAAAATTTCTCGTAAATCAGTAAATCTTTTTTCTAAAGACCTGGATAATGGGCAAAACTTACAGTTATTAATTTGGGATATTGAAGGTAGCAATAAATTTAAGGTAGTTGCTCAAAACTATTTTCAAGGTTCAAAAGGTGCTGTGATAGTTGGTGATGTGACACAACCAGAAACGCTCAATCATATCCGGGAGCATATTCAAACTTTTTTAGCTGTTAATCCTAAAAGCTATATTGTTGTCGCACTGAACAAATCAGATATGATTGCAGCCGAATATTTAGAAAAAATCCGCCAAATGTATCAATTTAACGATTTAACTAATATATTAAGCACATATATAACCTCAGCTAAAACTGGCAATAATGTTGATGAGATATTTCAAACTTTAGCGACTCATTTAATTTAGTAAAATGAACTCATTGTTGACAAAGATATTAGCTATATGTAGGATTGAATATTTGATAATTGACGAAAACTTGAAGGTTGTAGAGATATCTCTGGGACTAAATCATTTTGCCAACATTCCTGATAAAGTTAAGCAAGGTGAGGATGTTCGGATTGCCTTTCCAGAATTAGAAGGGCTTGAAGATATTTTTGATGCAATTAGACAAGGGGAAGAAGATTGCTTTGAATTAAAGGGAATTATGCGCTCCCTAGATCCGGTTTCTCCTTTATATATTGATATTCGGATTACTAAGAATATACAAGAAAATTCTTCTAGCTATCCATTCATCATTCTTGTAGAAGATTCAACAGAAAGGATGGTTCTTGAGCAATCTTTGTTTCAAGGTGCAAATGAAGCCAATCTTTTGTTACGCAACCTAAAAGCTTCTAAACAATATATTGACCAAATTGTGACATCAATGCCAGATGCATTGTTAGTAACAACACTGTCAGGAAAGATAAAAAAACTAAATCCAGCCGCACAAGTATTGTTAGAATATGAGGAAACAGAACTCATCGGTCAACCTATTGCCAAAATTCTTAGAGAAGTCAATAACTATAAATTAGAAATAGGAAATACTGAAAATGTTAATATTTTCCAAATTCAAGATATAAATCCTTTAGTCCAAGAGATAGAAACTGTTTGTTATACCAAAAGTAGTAAAAAAATTCCTGTAGCTTTTTCATACTCAATTGTTAAGACAGAAATTGAGCATTTCCAAGGTTATGTCTACATTTTGCGAGACATGACTGAACGGAAACAAGCTGAACTTGCTAAACAGGAATTCTTAGCAATGATTAGCCATGAGGTGCGAACTCCGATCGCATCAGTAATTGGTATGGCCAGTTTGTTACTAGATTGTGGATTGACTGTTGAACAGCAAAACTTTGTTGAAATCATTTACACCAGTGGAGATTCCTTACTTAAAATAACTAACGATTTTCTTGACTTCTCTAAAATACAATCGGGTAACTTGGAACTAGAAGAGGAACCTTTTATTTTGCAAACTTGCATTGATGAGGCTTTTTATTTACTTGCGCCTCAAGCTAGAGAAAAAGGTTTAAAACTTACATTTTTAGATACTCTTAAACTTCCGACTACGATTGTGGGAGATATTACCCGACTGCGCCAAATTTTAATTAATTTACTCAGTAATTCGATTAAATTTACCGAAACTGGAAAGATAGAAGTTTCAGTTATAATCCACAAGAATAGGGATATTAATCATTCTTCTGCTGTCAATACTGATGAGATTCAGTTTAGTATTAAAGATACTGGTATCGGGATTCCCCGCGATCGCGTTGAACGTTTATTTAAAGCCTTCAGTCAAGTCAACTCCTCCACTACTCGACAATATGGCGGTACTGGCTTAGGTCTTGCCATTTGCAAGCAACTTTGCGAGTTAATGGGTGGTAGAATTTGGGTTGAAAGTGAACTCAGTGTAGGTAGTACATTTTACTTTACGATTGCCGCTCCTATTATTCCACAGGAGTCAACAGAGGCGCAAGTCTTTGCACCCATTCAAGAGTTACAAGTAAAAAGTTCTGAAAATAACTGTGATTATCGTGTTTCTGATTTACCTAAATTAAGAATTCTGTTAACTGAAGATAATCAAGTGAATCAAATAATAGCCTTGAAGCAACTCAAAAGCCTGGGTTATAGCGCTGATGTTGCTAATAATGGCCAAGAAGCTTTACAACTACTAGAAAAAACTCCCTACGATTTAATTCTAATGGATTACCAAATGCCAATCCTTGATGGTTTAGAAACCACAAAAGAAATTCATCGTTGGCAAGAAAGTAGGTTTCTTAGTGGTCGTCGTCCTGTAATAATTGCGATGACAGCTAATGCGATGAAAGAAGATAAACAAATGTGTCTTGATGCAGGAATGGACGATTATTTAAGCAAGCCAGTAATGAAAGAAAAATTGGCTGCGGCGCTACAGCATTGGGCAAGTGTGATATTCACAGTAGAAGAAATAGATGATAAAGAGGAGACAGTTTCTACAACAGATGGAGATTCTATTGACCTCCCAATTGATTGGGAACGCTTGCATCAACTTTCGGAAAACAACCCAGAATTTGAATTAGAACTATTGCAAATATTTGTTGAAGATATTCAATCTCGTTTAGAAGTAATTAAAATAGCGATCGCAACTCATGATTTTGGGCAAATAGGGCAACAAGCCCATCAAATTAAAGGTACTAGTGCCAATATTGGAGCTATAACAATGCATCTGGCGGGGGAAAAGTTAGAGCAACTAGCTTACAATCAAGAGCGTCGAGGTACTAGTAATTTAATTTCAGAGTTAGAAGATTTTGTTAAACGCATCCAAGAATTTTTAATCATAACTCTTAACTCTGCTAAATCTGAAATCTAAAATTGAATTACTCCTAACTACTGCCCTAACTTTAGTAAGATTTACTAATAAATAAACACCAACGATTATCTACTGTCGGCTCATAACTCAATTTATCAGCAATAGCAGACATAATTTTTAAACCCCGCCCACGCTCTTGCTCATTATCCTCAAATTCAGATATTTGCCGTAATTGCTGCTCCAAGTCAAAGGGTTCACCTTTAGACCAAATGCGAATTTCTATATATTCATTTAATCGCACAGCTTCTATCTCAATAGGAGTTTCAATAGGTAAATTTTTGTGTGCGTGTTCAACAATGTTAGTAAAGCCTTCTATCATCAGAGTTTGACATTGCCACCAAATTTGTTGATCGGCAATAGGTGGTTGATTCATCTGCTCGAACCAAGATAACACTTGAGGCGACGCTGTAAGGTCTGTGTTTACTTTTAGATAAATTTTATTTTTCACTTGTTAACGAAGAAAATATTTTAAAACGATCATATTCGGTAAGTAATTTATTTAATTTGAGTATTTTCACTATACATTTCAAACTAAATTGCATATAAGTTGAATTAGAGCTATTACTTCCTTTTGATTTTACTTAGTATTTAATTGATGTTTAAAATTTTGGTTATTGATGATGACCCTATAGTGCGAACAGTACTGAAAAGAACCCTCCAAAATCAGGGTTATGATACCAGTATTGCCAAAAATGGAGAGGAAGGAATTGCACAAGCACAATTACTACGTCCTGCTCTGATTATCTGTGACTGGATGATGTCTCAGGTAGATGGGCTAGAAGTTTGTCGTCGAATTAGAACAAATCCAGAGTTGGCAACTACTTTTTTTATTCTATTGACGGCTAGGGGAGCAGCTAAAGGAGAGGAAGAAGATCGAGTTAGGGGACTCGATGCTGGAGCCGACGAGTTTATCTCTAAACCAATAGAGATGAATGAATTGAAAGCACGGGTAAGAGCAGGACTCAGGTTACACCAGCTAAATCAGGATTTACAAAGTCAAAAAGAAGTTTTGCAGACCCTAAATCAAGATTTACAAACCCAAAAGCAAATTTTGGAAGCAGAATTAGCTGAGGCTGCTGATTACGTGCGATCGCTTCTACCTTCGCCGCTTGTAGGAGCAGTAACTACAGAAAATTTGTTTATTCCCTCGGCACAGCTAGGTGGTGATTGCTTCGACCATCATTGGATCGACGAAGATCATTTAGCAATTTATTTGTTAGATGTATCAGGTCATGGGGTGGGTTCAGCCCTCTTATCTGTATCCGTGTTGAATGTTTTGCGATCGCAATCTCTCCCGAACACTAACTTTTGTCAACCCAGTGAAGTCCTAAAAGCACTTAATCACGTCTTCCAAATGACGAAGCACGGTGATAAATACTTCACGATCTGGTATGGAGTTTATCACCGCCCTAAACGTCAACTTATTTATGCCAATGCTGGACATCCACCAGCTTTACTCTTATCTAAGACCTCTAAAACAGACATCCAAGTTAAACAGCTAAGTTCTTTAGATTTACCAATTGGCTTTTTACCCGATGTTCAATTTGAGGATGCTATTTTGGAGATCGAAGAGAACACCACTTTATACATTTTTAGTGATGGTGTTTATGAAATTAATCAGTCAAATGGGGAAATTTGGGGTATTGATGCTTTCATTGACTTGCTAACTAAATATAGCTGGGAAGATACCTGTAATTTAAATCAAGTATTAGCTAATATTTTCACCTTAAATGCTCAAAGCAATCTTGATGATGACTTCTCTTTGGTAAAAGTTAAGTTTGGTTAGTATAGCCCAATATACACATTTAATTTTTTTATCATCAATAGCTTATTGCGCTGCCAAGATTTGGCTATTGAATTCCTCTTGGTCAGCAAAGGTTTGAAAAATTCTATCCATTTTAGTCAGTTCAAATAACATCCTGACTTGAGCGCTGATAGAACAAACAAAAAGTTTAGCATTAGCATTTCGCGTCATTTGCATTGCTGATACTAAAGCACCTAAACCAGAGCTATCGATAAAGTTTACTCCTTTCATATCAATCAATAAAATCTCCGTTCCATTTGCGATAGCGTCGCTTACTTCACGACGCAGTTCATTACCTCTGATACCATCTAAAATTCCAGATAATTCTAGTATTTTCACGTTTAAACTCATTGTTTTGTCCTATTTTTTGCTTGAAAAACATGTATTTATATTTTGGCACTGACATCAGGTAAACTGCAAGACAGATACCAATATTGTTGCGATCGTTATGTACTTAGCCGTGTTTGACTGCTTGGTGATTATTAGCTATTGCAGTAAAAAAGCTAGCATCTACACATTGGCGTGAAATCTCAAAAGCTTCAAAATAGCCATCCTTTTGACCTAATTCTCGTGCCCAGAAACGAGATAAAACTAGTATGGCATCGAGTTGCATAAATGCTTTATTCATTTCCGATTCATAACAACCGATAGCTGCAACTTTTTCCTCAATTACAGAAGTAATATCTACAAAAAAATTTGGCTCAAAACCACGCAAAAAAACAGGTGGGGCTGAATACCACAAAGTTATGTTTTTGCGTGTAGCAACATTAGAAACTGCGATCGCACACACTTCATGATCTCGATGTCCATATTTCTCAGGTTGTGGTGCATGAGTAATAATTAGATCCGGTTGCCAACGCCTAATAGCTTCTTCAGTAACTTTAATTACTGCTTGGGTTGAAAAATTATATTCTTCAAGTGCATAAAATTCGTAAGTTGCACCAATGATTTTACCTGCTGCATCTGCTTCTTGATGACGTGTACCTTTCATAGATGAACTGGAAAGGCTACCATCAGTCAAAATTAAGCAACGAATATTCCATCCTGCCTTGGACATCAGACTGAGAGTGCCGGCAGCAGGTAGAACTTCATCATCAGCGTGAGCATAAATCGTTAAGACAGTTCGCCCTGCAAAGTTTTTTGAATTTGAATCAGTATTCATTGCTGTTTTCTTTTGAGATTGGATTTATAGCAAGGGACTGGGGACTGGGTGAAAAGTCTTTTTGTGTCTAAGTTTCATCATCTGTTGATGTCCTAACCACCAAGGCTGTTGCTATATAAGGAAGTTAAAAGTTGTTCTTTTTCCCCCGTGTCCCTGTTTAAGAATGTTTTACAAGTTGCTAGTTATGTATCAAATACTTCTAGCTACTCATACATCCTCATTAAAAAGAGGGACTTTGATTTCCCCTAACCCTGCTTTTTTAAGAGAGGGAATCAATCAGCGCCTAAAATAACAGCCAACCAAATACGTATAAAAAATCCTCTTATACTTCTTTTGGAGGCTGCCAAACAGATGCGCGGATAATGGCCGACAAAAGTAATAAGTTATAGATAGCCCACGCACCATTGAGTAGGTGAACCCAAGGATTCTTTAAATCGCCAATTGCAAAGTGATAAAGGCTCCATAATATCCCCAAAATGGTGAGAATAAAAACAAGTAACTGTGGCCAAACTAGTCGGAGATAAATACCGGATTGCCTCTGCTTAGGTGTGACTTGAAAATTGAGTTTTTGTCCTGTAAACACACTCCATACGGCTTGGATGAGCAAGGGAAATAAAGCGATCGCATATTGTTCAGAACGCCAAACTTCGGAAGCTGGAATACCCCAGGTAGCTGCTAAGAATGTGAGACGGTTGATAATGAAAGCTGGGAAAAAGTGGATGGCAAAGTCAGAACCGTAGGTTTTAACTGGAACAATATCTGTGAAAAAATAGATAATTGGACAAGAAATAAACACCACAGTTGCAAAACCAGAGAAATAACTATACATCGTCTTAAAATATTGCAACCTTTGCCAAAATGTTAGCCCTGGTTTGGTTAGTGGATTTTCCCGAACTAGTACCTGGATAGTTCCTTGGGCCCAGCGTAGTCGCTGCTTAAGAGTGGAACTTAGGTCATCTGGCGCTAAACCTTCTGCCAAAAGTTCATTATGATAAATTGATTTCCAGCCAGCACTATGCAGACGCATGGCTGTATTCATATCTTCTGTAATGCTATTACTCGATACGCCACCAACTAAATCAAATTCATCTAAACGTTTTTCATCTTTGGCAAATTCATCAGCAAAATTTTGCAGTCCTACACTAACTAATGCCTCACGCCTCAATATCGCATTTGTGCCTGTATAGAACGCAGCATTCATGCCATCTTTACCTTGTTGAAGTGGCCCATAAAATAAATTTGCGCGATGTCCAAAAGGATCGCCTGGAGGAATATTGTAAAAATCCTGACGAGTCTGGACAAAAGCAATTTGATTCTGGTCGTATTTTCCGGTTGAAAGATTATAGGCGTAGAAATAAGGCAGAACTCGCTTGAGAAAAATTGGCTTGGGAATGTGATCGGCATCTAGAGTCACAATAAAGTTTCCTGCCGTTTCTCCAGAAAAAATTGCGTAATTAATATTACCAGCTTTCGCATGATGCGCTACACCAGGAGTCTTGGGACGCGCAATGTAGCGAAATCGGGAGAGTTCCAATAGTTCTAGTTCTTTCTTACGAATACTTTCTTCTAAGGCTTTTCGTTCGGTGGTGAGGCGATCGCTAATACTTTGATGAGCCGGAGGTAGCCAAAGAATAAACTGTCGCAGACTTTGCACAAATTCGCTAGCAAACTGGTTAACCACTGGTTCTGATGATGCTTGCAGCCATTTTTCTGCGGCTTGAGTATTAGGTGTGAAATTTTCCAGTTCCTTTAAGCGCTGCAACAAATAAGAGTGTTCTGCATCAATCCGACCTGCTTCTTGTTGTAGTTGTGGTGACTGCAAATCCTCAATACACAATCTTTCTGTCATAGATCGCATATCAGCCGAATTACCGTCATCTAAGATAAAAACACGTAACTTTGTTGGCGGATAATCCATTGCCAGAGCAGCTTTGGCAGTTTCTTCTACAATTTCGGGTGGTTCGTTGTAACAAGTCACAAAGACATCCACTGTTGGCCAGTCGGATCTGGGTAGAGGTGGGATCATCTGGTCGAGAGACTTAACCTGTCGCACTAAAGGTCGCCATAACCCAATCACAAACATCACGCCGCCGAAATAACTATAAATTTCTGCTATCAGCAAAGGAATAGAGATCCACAGCGCATCAAAATTTATGGAATGGGTGATGCGCCATTGCAAATACCAAATTCCAAAAATTAAATTTATTTCTGCTAAGTAACGAAATAACAGCGTCCTTTTTTTGAGTGATGAGCGACTGTTACCAGAGAAGTTTGAGGAATGATCGCTAATAGAAACTGAACTCATCTTAGTAGTATGTTAGATTTTAGATTTTGGATTTTGAATTCGATTATGCTCAGTAACTATCAATGCCATAAGCAAAAACCAAGCTGATAGGTATTGTTGAAGATAATGATTTTGGTCTTATGAACCAAAACTCCTGCCGTTGGAGAGAATATTAGACCAATAGAACTACGGAGTTCTGAAGGCTATTCCTGATGAATTGAGAAGCCCCATCTATAAGTTGAGGCAGTTCACATCATCTGCATTCCCTCAGCATAAGTATTCCCTAGTTGAATTCATTACTAACAACTTATTGGTAGAGGTAGTTAAAGAGGACGCAGGGAAGTATTTCATCCCTACGTTTGCTTATTCAGTGTCAGTTACTCCCTGAAACCCAGTAATTTCCAGAATTATCAGAAATTAACTTGGTTTGTTGTCTGGCAGTGTTGGGTAAACCTCGCCCAGAATTTCCCTTAGTAACTTCTTGCCACCAAGGAGATTTCATATTGTTGGTGGGACGAATTAGGGGTTGTTGATTTATCACCTTGTACAGCAAGGATTGCAAAATCATACTGTTGGTGCTGCTGGTGAAACCAACTGCCGTTTTCCCAGTGGTTTCATAAAAACCCTCGTAAAATCCGGCTAATGGGTTATATAAGTCAGTCGTTCCTTGTAGTAACTCTTGACTATACTTATTTTCTGGAAGCAGGGCATGATAGGCAAAAGCAACTGCTGTACTTACTAATCGCCCCTTTGGTAAAGGTTGCCCGTCATCTCCTAAAGCTACCCAAGACTCACCTTTTCCAGTAATTGTGGTGTGGACAGTGTAAGGTTTACGATCGATCAAGGTGGTAGCTGAGGCTGTGAGAGTGCCGGTGCGACGGTAACGTTCAGCTTGCGCCTGGAAAATTGGCTCAAAAAGCGATCGCATTTGTGGATCTAGTCCAAACTCCAGCGCGTAGAGTAAGAAAGGATTGCTAACTGTGTATTGGTTTTTTGAGTTGGTATCTGAGCGGCGGCGTTGAATTGGCACTTTCACTCCCTCTACTAAGGCAGTTTCATATTCACCGCCAACAGCAGAACCATTAACATTAAATCCCCATAACTGAAAAGCCCTAGCTGCATATTCTTCGTATCCCAAGCGGGTTGCAGGGTTAACGCGGGTAAGCGATCGCCCTTCTTGCTCTTTGGTAACGGTGGCACTGGAGAGAATACCCTCGCGCACCACACGCAAGTATGACCAATCCAGTACAATTTTATCTACAGCAGCCGTGTACTCTGGATGACAGGTTTTTAAGTTATAAAGCGCTGCCAGCATTCTACCTAAATCTAAAGCTGACCAGCCGTTCCCTTCTGCAATTGGATTTCCCCCATAATCTATTGATTGCAGCGATCGCGTATCATAACCACGACTCGGCAATTCTCCTGCAAATAATGGTAATTTTGTCAATGCTCCTAAAAGATGTCGGGTGCGTTGGTCAAATTCCTTGGGGGTAATTATATCGAGCGATCGCGCTGCATGGAGCGCTGCGAGATAATCTCCTAATCCCCAGAGGGTTGCACCTTTGAAATCACTGCGATCGTCAATTAGCCCATTTTTGGAGTGATAATTCGCTTGAAAGTATCGCCAAGCCGCCTCTGCATAACGCCGTTCAATCATCGTCAGTGGTCTATTTAGTTTGAGGTTTGATGGCTGGGGACTATCCACCGGTGGAATAGGTGCAACAGCCACTTCTGTAGGTTTAGAAGTATTCGCAGGGGTTGCTGTAGGAGTCGTAACAGTAGAACTTGTTTGATTCGAGGGTGTTGCAGGTAAAGTTGTAACAGTAGAATTTGTTTGATTTGAGGGTGTTGCAGAAGAAGCATTTTCACTGGGCTTACCAGTGGACACACTCGCAGAACTAGAACCAATTAAAGGGTGATTTCCCTTAGCTTTGTAATATAAAATCTCCAAAATCAGCCCATTAGTATTACCTGTCAAAGCTTTATTGGGTTGCTTGGATTCTTCGTAAATACCAGCATAGTAACCACTATCATCAGGACTGCGGAGATCCTTGACTGCATCAAAAACTTTTTGAGCATAAGCATTTTCTGGAAAAAGATAGCGCCAGCCAAAAGCCGCTTTGGTGCTAATGCTGCGAAATTGGGGATAAGGTTGATTGGCATCCGTGATTGTTGCCCAGTTTGCACCGTTGGCGTAGACAGTGTTGTAGAGAAAATAAGGCGCTTGATCGATATTATCTTCTGTGACAGCAGTCAACTGTCCTGTAGTATCGTAACGCCGTTTTTGGACATCTAAAACCCTGGCAGCAAAATCAGCCAACTCACCTTGGAAGCCAAATTCAATCCCATCCAGGATATAAGACTCACTAACAACGTAATTATTGGCGTTGGTGCTTTGAAAGTCACGGGTATCAACGGGAATTTGCACACCATTAATTTCGACCAACTTAAATGGTTCTAAAGCGATCGCTTTTGGTGCAGCGAAACCCCAAAGTCCATAACCTCTAGCGCCGTATTCTTCATAGCCGAGTCGTCCTTCTTGCACCAATAGGGTTTTGTCGTCTGGGAGAACAGTAGCGCCGTAAAGTTGACCATCTTTGAGCGATCGCGCCACTTGCCACTTTGCTACAATTCCTTTGAGCCAATCATTATATTGCGGATGACACGTGCGAATGACATCAAACGCCGCAAGGATTCGTCCAACATCCAAAGCAGACCAGCCAATACCCCGCTCAATGGGTTTGTTGCCATAATCAACCATTTGTGCATCGGCTGCATTATAGACTTTATTGGGCAGAGTATCTTCAAATAACTTCAGGCTGCTGAGAGTCGTCAAAAACTTGTTGATACGAGCATCAAAGTCTGCTTGATCGGTCAGATTTAACCATCGTGCAGCATTCAACGCCATCAGGTAATTACCCATATCCCAGAGAGTACCAGAAGGATAACCGCCACTAGAATTAGTAAATCCTGTTGCGGGCTGATAGTTTTTGACAAAATACTGCCAAGCACCACGGGCGTAAGTTTGTTCTTCAGGTGTCAGAGGGACTGTGATATTGCTACAGCTATTGGAATTTTCTGATAAGACTGGTGTTGGGATGTAAAACAACAATTGCAGAAATGTTCCAACTAGGAATAATGCAATCCATCTCAACAACTTTTGTTGATGGAGTTTGTATCTCATAATAATGCCAGACTCTTTAATACTTGAATTTGAGTTGATGCAGGGACGTTTTTTTTACAACTAAATGTCTTAAGAAGGCTCTTATTTGCACGCTGACCATATCTTTGGGATAGGGCTGATTGTGAAAACAGATGTAACGTCTATGCGTTTTTGGTCAATGTAGTTTTTTTCTGTTTGGTAACAAGAATGCTGAAGCCGAATTTTATTCTTTACCCTTTCTAGTAGCTTTTTTGAACATTTTTCCATAGAGTAATATGTAGAAAATTTACGTATAATCTCCTGATTCGGATATTACCTGTAAAAATCTTGAATATCACCAAGGAATATACTTAAAGTCAGCTGTTTAAAACCAAAATTGGGTATTTATACGGGTATTTTCGGTCTAATATCTAAAAGAGGTTATAGATGGAAAATTCTGGATAACTATACCAAATCAGATACTCTTATTCTGTCTATCTTCCACGCCAGTCATTCGTTTCTAACCTGCGGTAATTGTTGGAAATAGTGCAAAATATCAGATTTTTCCGGTTGAGGCAAAATATAAGTGAATAATTACTTTACACTGAATATGTATAGCTAAAACTCATGGATATACCCCAGCGCGTATCAGTCCGCTACAAAGATGCGTCCTTCAATAGCAACGAAATTCGCTTAAGAACCTTCCGGCTTGGGTTACAAATATGGGAAGAACAAACCAAACCTAGAAAAACAGAGCTTTATCAGTTTATATCCTCTTGCTTGAAGCAAGTTGACCGCCAAGATCGTTTTATGTTTTCTCTGTTATTCATAGAATTAACAGACCTCATACGCAATTCTTCCCTAGAAAGGGGAACGAAAGAGGTTTTGATTAAAACAGCTTTTAGGGAATTTGCTTGTGCAATAACAGACTTTGAAGACGTTTCCAAATAAAGTTGGTCATGAGGTGCTGGTATTGGGTAGACGTAGCCCAACCCAAGCATCGCCCTAAAGTTAGTGAATCGAGTAGGATATTTATAAAGTAAACACCTTTCCGATTCAGATTAGTTTTTTCGTTAATTGCGCGGATGGGTAGGTGTTGGATAAGGGAGGACTAGAAAAATGGCTGAATTGTCGTATATGCAAGAGCTTGAGAGCGATCGCATTTATAAAACATCCGCGCACCTTATGGGGATTAGTTTTCAGCCATTTGCCCCTAGCCAAATTACAACTCCTCATGTTATGCTTTCTCTATTCGCGCAACCGAACCTTGAAAACCAAATAAGGCAATACTTTCAGAAGACTGCCATTGCAATTCATCTAAATCCCTATTAGGGATTGAAACTGAGAAAGAAATTGACTACAAAGGTTATGTAATTGAGCTTCATTGCAATTCATCTAAATCCCTATTAGGGATTGAAACCACCTTACATCGGCCCAGCAGTAGCAGTACTTGGATTGCAATTCATCTAAATCCCTATTAGGGATTGAAACTTTGCAAGTCGCTAGCAATGGAGTCCATCGCCTTATTGCAATTCATCTAAATCCCTATTAGGGATTGAAACATCGCATCCGTCACCCAATCTCAAGTCAAATTCTTATTGCAATTCATCTAAATCCCTATTAGGGATTGAAACTATATAATTCAAGCGTAGCTAAAGCTAGATATTATTGCAATTCATCTAAATCCCTATTAGGGATTGAAACCAATCAATCCTAATGGTGGAATACGTGCTAGTGGATTGCAATTCATCTAAATCCCTATTAGGGATTGAAACATTTAAATACTCTACATTATCTACATTGCCAGAATTGCAATTCATCTAAATCCCTATTAGGGATTGAAACGCGTGATACATTCCTCCCAACATTCCTTAAGAATTGCAATTCATCTAAATCCCTATTAGGGATTGAAACAAGGCAGTGCTAGAGAGCGTTGCAACGACTAGAAATTGCAATTCATCTAAATCCCTATTAGGGATTGAAACTGCATCAAAGATAGTTCAAAAAGTTTTGAAACATAGTGATTGCAATTCATCTAAATCCCTATTAGGGATTGAAACTGAAAAGAGGGAAGGAATCAAACCAATGGATTGAGGGATTGCAATTCATCTAAATCCCTATTAGGGATTGAAACTCAGGCACTAAAGGCATTACAACAACTTACAACATTATTGCAATTCATCTAAATCCCTATTAGGGATTGAAACGATTATAACGGGCTTAAATATGCTTTCCAACAAGATTGCAATTCATCTAAATCCCTATTAGGGATTGAAACAATAAGGGCTTTAGTCAATGGTTACGCCGCAATCATTGCAATTCATCTAAATCCCTATTAGGGATTGAAACACAGAAGCTAGATCCATACTATTTCCGCCTGTAGATTGCAATTCATCTAAATCCCTATTAGGGATTGAAAGTTTAATTGTCGAAATATAAAAATCCCCTGGAACTTTAATTGTAATTCATCTAAATCCCTATTAGGGATTGAAACAAACAATAACAAAATTTTAGCTAGACAAAGAGAATATATTGCAATTCATCTAAATCCCTATTAGGGATTGAAACTGATACCTTTTACTATATATCCAGGGAGTGACTTTATTGCAATTCATCTAAATCCCTATTAGGGATTGAAACTATTTTGTAGCGATCGCTTAAGTCCAGTCGGAAATTGCAATTCATCTAAATCCCTATTAGGGATTGAAACTGGGATTCAAACAGATAGATTCGGAAGATTCTTATTGCAATTCATCTAAATCCCTATTAGGGATTGAAACCACAGGCTTCTTGACCTGCCGCCCATATACTAAATTGCAATTCATCTAAATCCCTATTAGGGATTGAAACATGGCTCCCACAGACCCAACTGCCATCAACCCAATATTGCAATTCATCTAAATCCCTATTAGGGATTGAAACGACGCTAACCACAATGAGGGCTTCCCGCAAGGCTTTCAATTGCAATTCATCTAAATCCCTATTAGGGATTGAAACATGGTACTCTCTAACGCTTGCCAGTAGCTTGCTATTGCAATTCATCTAAATCCCTATTAGGGATTGAAACACATAGCAACAAAGAGCCAAAAGCTCCTATTGCGATTGCAATTCATCTAAATCCCTATTAGGGATTGAAACATTTTCTGAATACAGATAGTCGCTAGGCTGCAAGTCTAATTGCAATTCATCTAAATCCCTATTAGGGATTGAAACGTCAGGATATATACCACTTCTACATAAAACTGGAATTGCAATTCATCTAAATCCCTATTAGGGATTGAAACCAGAGTATTGGTATGCAGATGCCGTATTTGCACGAAATTGCAATTCATCTAAATCCCTATTAGGGATTGAAACGCAGCCAATTCTGCTGATTTAGCAAAACCCATTTGATTGCAATTCATCTAAATCCCTATTAGGGATTGAAACTTATTATCCATTTTGCCATTGTTGGTGCTATCCAGATTGCAATTCATCTAAATCCCTATTAGGGATTGAAACATATGGCAAGGAAACGACTAGATAGTGAAATCAAATTGCAATTCATCTAAATCCCTATTAGGGATTGAAACGTAATAAACGACGTTACAACACGACGTTCATATTTCATTGCAATTCATCTAAATCCCTATTAGGGATTGAAACCAGATTGTACTTGTCAAACACCTCCTCATGCCAGTAATTGCAATTCATCTAAATCCCTATTAGGGATTGAAACATAGACTTGACCGCAAAACCATCTAAACCACGTTGGCGATTGCAATTCATCTAAATCCCTATTAGGGATTGAAACTTCATCTGTTAGCGATCGCGTGTAGGATGAACCAAGATTGCAATTCATCTAAATCCCTATTAGGGATTGAAACAAAGCTTCAAAAACTTTTTTTACTGCATAGTCTAATTGCAATTCATCTAAATCCCTATTAGGGATTGAAACAGCTGTTTAGCGTACTGCCTAACCATTACAGGCAATTGCAATTCATCTAAATCCCTATTAGGGATTGAAACGCAATTTGTTTGTCAATAGTACAAATGTTTGTGTAAATTGCAATTCATCTAAATCCCTATTAGGGATTGAAACTGGAAATGACGGCTGGCAAAGTTGCCAAAATAGGAAATTGCAATTCATCTAAATCCCTATTAGGGATTGAAACCAATGTCATACCTTTGAACAGTTAATAGCAAGACATTGCAATTCATCTAAATCCCTATTAGGGATTGAAACGCCTCCTAGTTTCCAGTTCAGGTGTGCATTTAGATTGCAATTCATCTAAATCCCTATTAGGGATTGAAACCAATGTCATACCTTTGAACAGTTAATAGCAAGAATTGCAATTCATCTAAATCCCTATTAGGGATTGAAACGAGCAATGTACTTTTCCCCATCGTAAGAAAAAGAATTGCAATTCATCTAAATCCCTATTAGGGATTGAAACTAGCTTTTTCAATTGCGCGGCAATAGTAGTATTTCATTGCAATTCATCTAAATCCCTATTAGGGATTGAAACTCGCGCAGGCTGCGGTAACTGCAAATGCTGCCAAGGTAAATTGCAATTCATCTAAATCCCTATTAGGGATTGAAACAGCATCAAAAACATCTTTTGTATCACGATCAAAATTGCAATTCATCTAAATCCCTATTAGGGATTGAAACGAATTGCAATGGTAAGCTTCATCAAGCTTCTTAAGCAGGTTTTTATTGCAATTCATCTAAATCCCTATTAGGGATTGAAACTAACCTTTGGGCATGGTATCGATGATTGGTGTGCCTATTGCAATTCATCTAAATCCCTATTAGGGATTGAAACAGAACCCGTATCAATAAATTGATTGAAGAAAAAGATTGCAATTCATCTAAATCCCTATTAGGGATTGAAACAATAATCCAGTTTACTTAGTTCAGATAATAGAGGTTAATTGCAATTCATCTAAATCCCTATTAGGGATTGAAACTGCTAGTATCACAAACTAGTCTAGGCTAGCGATCGCCTATTGCAATTCATCTAAATCCCTATTAGGGATTGAAACTGCCTGCAAAAGTCATGCAGGTTAATCTTTCCCTTATTGCAATTCATCTAAATCCCTATTAGGGATTGAAACGTGTTCTTTACTGGTAAAGTTGACAAGAAAAAGGATTGCAATTCATCTAAATCCCTATTAGGGATTGAAACACACAGAAAAAGAGGTGATGCAACATTTTGAATTAGAGATTGCAATTCATCTAAATCCCTATTAGGGATTGAAACATCAGTTAACCGCGATCGCTCTTAGCACATCGAGGATTGCAATTCATCTAAATCCCTATTAGGGATTGAAACTTTGTAATACCAATTCTTTATGAAGCTGCGCTAAATAAGGCTTCAAGGATAAAGTCGTAAGAAGTAAGAGAAGCAATCATCTCAGGCGTAATTGCTTTGAGGGCATCAGTTAACTTCTGCTGTAGTTGTGCGAGGGTTTTACAATTTTCCCATTGGAGTTTAGATTTGAGAAATTCCCAAAACCGCTCAATCGGGTTAAGTTCGGGAGAGTGAGGAGGTTGAAAAATCGGGATAATGTTATCTGGACAATCAAGAGCTTTCGCTTTGTGAAAAGCCCCTTGATCGAACTGGATAACCGCGATATCATCGCCAAGATCAGCAGAGAGTAACTCCAAAAAGTGTTGGAAACAATCACCATTGAGGTAGGGAAACTCATAGAAAAAGCTGTATCCACTTAGGGGTTCTACAACTCCGTATAAATAAAAATTTTCACGTTGCCATTGGCTTAAGCCCAGGGGTTTAACCCCTTTAGCAGTGATTAAACGTCCTGCAATTGTCTTTAATCCTAAACGTGTTTCATCTTGACACAAGTACCTCAATCGTTTCCCTTCTCCAAATTCCTCCTGTAAGAATTTGAATGCTAAAGGAAGTTTTTTTTAAAGTGAGATAGACTTTCTGGGTGTTGTTTGGTGCTTTGAGGACGAGGCACTTTTAACTTCGCACCCAAACGGTTGTGAACGATTTCGTACACTGTTTTGTAGGCAAGTGAAAGTCCTAATTCGCTCTTGAGCCATTCTTGAATTTGACCATAGCTTTGAAACCCAGATGGTTCGTGCAACCGCTTTTTCAAACGTTCTAAGTCTGAACCACTGATGATCGGAACTTTTCCGGGTGCATGTTTGACTTCAAGCAAACCCCTTCGTCCTTCATCTTTATACTTTCTCACCCAACGAGTTATGGTTGCTTCATCACGCCCTAAACGTTCTGCCAGCGATCGCCTGCTATTGACTTGACCACTTTTGAGCCAATAGAGCATTTGCAATCTTTCCTTGCTGCTTGCCCCTGTGGCATGTCTGAGAGCTTTTTCCAATTCTTCTAGGCTTTCTGAAATCTCGATTTGGAATGGACGACTCATAACAAAATTACTAAATGCACCCATCTATAAGTTTGACGTAGTTTGGCGCATCTTCATACAGAATTGGTATTAATACCCGCACAAAAATAGGCTTCATATCTGCAAGCATAGCTTCTGTAAAAACCAATCTGCGAAACTTGGTTACAAAAACCATGTGTAAATGAATATCAAAAACTACGTGCGCTCCTTTCCTCAAACTATCTTTACTCACTTCGAGTCAACCAAGGATTCTGGAGTAAACAGTTAGCTTTTGTCACCGAGAAACGCAACAGACAAGTTAGGGATGCGGTCAATAAAGCTGCTCGACTGATTTTAAATCACTGCCTTGAACATCATATTGGGACAATCGTTTTTGGATGGAATGAAGGTCAACGTCAAAATATAAATCTTGGCAGCAAGACTAATCAAAAATTTGTTCAGATTCCTACTACTAGGTTGAAAGATAGAATCGCTCAACTATGCCTTCAGTATGGATTAAGGTTTGAGGAAACTGAAGAAAGCTACACGCACCTACTAGTACGATCGGTCTGTTGATTAAAGCTTTCCAAAAATCGTAAAGATGAATTCGGATTTTAGTTGGGCTGTAGGTTATTTCTTGCTGCCTTTGTGTAAAGCTAAAACCTAACAAATCTACTGCCCAGGTTTCATTTTGGGCGGCAAGTAATGGCAACAGAAGACGGAACTCTAGAATGGAACTATCCAAGCCGTGCAACAAAACAATTGGTGTTTCTCCCCTACCTTTGCAAATATAGGTTGTGAGGATTGGGTGTTGACTCAGGGACGTTGCAAGGGCAATTTTGTCAATACTTTGGACGAAAGCGATCGCTTTTGGGTCTGTTAGCTGATTAACTTGTGATGGGAGAAAATCAGGAAACATTGATATTCACTCCAAACTAATTCTCCATAACCCATCTAGCGGATTGGATGGTTGCAATTGACCGCTACTGCTGTTAAACCAATCATTGTCATATACTAACCCAACACTAAATATATTACTTACAGGATATTGCCCTAGTTTTCCAAAACCTTCGATATTATTTGAGTCAGTGATTACCTGCTGATTCAACTGTATGGTTGTTTGGTTCCCATCCTCAAAGTAAATTGTGGCTCGTTTGTTATGAAAGCTTACCTGAACTTTGTAGACCCCGCCAGTTGCATAATAGTAAGCTCTAGCAGGCAACTTTTGACCATCGATATTCTGCCCTTTGAACTCAACTGCTACGGCAGGCGTGCCTAGCAGCAACAGGAGTGGTAGAACGAACCCTAACATTTTCATTGGTTTGCTGACAAACGCGATTTATGAAGTTATTTTCTACTCTAAAAGATAAATTTCAGGTTTATAGCCGTTGTCTTGCGGTAAACATTTGCTTCGCCGATCTTGGCTTCACTAAAATTTGAAGAGTTAACTTGACTTGAATTTTGGGAATTATTATAAGAACCACCAAAATCCATTATAAAACAACATTCAGGCAAGTAATAGTGTTTAAATTAATTGCTCGTATCCCAGACTATAGTATTACCAGTTTAATTTATGAAACTACTACTACAGTAATTTATCGAGCATACTCCAAGGTTAGCGGAGACTCAGTTGTAATCAAACTGCTCAAAGCAGATTATCCGACTGTCAAAGAGATTGCTCAAATCAAGCACGAATACGAAATTATCCAAAACCTGAATATTGCAGGTGTAATCAAAACCCATAAATTAATCAACTACGACAATGGCTATAGTAATGGTCTAGCAATGGTTTTAGAAGATTTTGGTGGAGAATCCTTAAAATATCAAATATCTACCACAGGATTTGAAGTTACAAAATTTCTCAACATCGCCAGTCAAATTACTGAAACATTAGGAGAGTTACATAATCACCACATTATCCATAAAGATATTAAGCCTGAAAACATTCTTTATAACCCCAATACCGAAAAAATAAAACTGATTGACTTCAGCATTGCTTCGCTGCTGTCAAAAGAAAGTCCAGAAATCAGTAGCCTCAACCTGCTAGAAGGAACGCTGGCTTATATGTCCCCAGAACAAACCGGACGTATTAACCGAACCTTAGATTATCGTACAGATTTTTACTCATTAGGCGTGAGTTTTTACGAAATGCTAACAGGTCGGCTGCCCTTTCACAATGCTCAAGACTCAATGGAGTTGGTGCATTGTCACATTGCAAAAATTCCAGTAGCTCCTCACGAGATTAATCCTAATGTACCACCGGGAATTTCTGCGATCGCTATGAAACTCCTGAGCAAAACTGCTGAAGACCGCTACCAAAGTGCTTACGGGTTAAAGGCTGACCTAGAGCAAGCAGCGCTTCAACTGCAAACAAAAGGAAATATTGAACTTTTTAGCTTAGGTCAGCAGGATTTTTCGCATCAATTTCAAATAGCTCAAAAACTTTATGGACGGGAAGCAGAAGTGGCAACTCTAATGGCTGCCTTCGATAAAGTTAGCCTCGGTTCGAGCGAAGTAGTTTTAGTGGGGGGATACTCAGGTATCGGGAAATCCTCACTGGTTAACGAAGTTCATAAACCGATTGTCCGACAACGAGGTTATTTCATCGGTGGCAAATTTGACCAACTCAAGCGAGATATTCCCTATGCTTCTTTGATTCAGGCATTTCGAGAATTGATGCGGCAACTGTTAGCTGAAAGCCAAGCCAGAGTTGAGGTTTGGAAAAATAAATTGCTCCAAGCATTGGGAGTTAACGGTCAAGTCATTATTGATGTTATCCCGGAAGTAGAACTGGTTATCGGGCAGCAGCCGCCTGTACCGCAGTTGGGAGTTGCTGAGTCCCAAAACCGTTTTAATCGGGTGTTTAAGCAATTTATCCATGCCTTTACTGCTGCTGCTCATCCCTTAGTACTATTTTTAGATGACCTGCAATGGGCAGATGCAGCCTCTCTGAAGCTGGTCGAAAATTTGATGACTGACCCAGAAAGCCAGTATTTATTGATGATTGGAGCTTACCGAGATAACGAAGTTAATCCCACTCATCCATTAATACTAATGCTAGAGGCAATTCAAGCATCTGGGGCAACTGTTGAAGAGTTGTTTTTGAAGCCATTAGCAGCACCTCATATTACTCAACTGCTTACTGACACGTTCAATTGCGAATTATCTCAGGCAGAACCTTTAGCCGATTTGCTGCTTCAAAAAACCCAAGGTAATCCCTTTTTCTTGACTCAGTTACTCAAAGTATTGCATCAAGATAATCTCTTAAACTTTGATTATCGTTCAGGTTTCTGGGAGTGGGATCTCAACAAAATTGAGGAACAAGCCATAACCGATAATGTAGTCGATTTAATGGTGAATAAAATTCAGAGATTGTCAGAAGCAACGCAGCAAGTTTTACAATTAGCTGCTTGTGTGGGCAACCGTTTTAATCTAGAAATTCTAGCACTAGTAAACGAAAAATCACCATCAGAAACAGCAGTAGATTTATGGTCAGCTTTGCGGGCAGGATTGATTCTTCCCTTGAGCGATTCTTATAAAATTCCTCAGTTGTTGAACCAGTCGGAATTGGCAATATATTGCGAAACTGCACTAAAAGTTGACTATAAGTTCTTGCACGATCGCGTTCAGCAAGCTGCCTATTCTTTAATTCCAACCAATCAGCAGCAACAAGTACACCTGAAAGTTGGAAAATTACTATTACATAATACTGATAAAGCCCAGTTAGAGGAGCATCTTTTTGATATTGTCAACCATCTCAATGCTGGAGAATCATTGATTGTTGAAACAGCGGAAAGATACGAACTGGCAGAATTAAATCTGAAAGCAGGTCAACGAGCAAAATCATCTTCGGCGTTTGTAACTGCCCTGAAATTGCTGGCAACAGGGATGAGTTATCTGCCTGAAAATAGCTGGCAAGATAAATATTCACTCACGTTAGCATTGTATTTACAAGCTGGAGAAGCAGAATTTTTAAATGGTAAATATGAAGAAGCCTTGTTGATTTTTGAGCAGACTTTCAGCCAGGTTAAAACGACTCTTGATATGTGTCGAGTCAATGAATATCGAATTATGTGTTATCGCATGGAGAATGATTTAAACTCTGCATATCAAATTGGCTTAAACACATTAGAACTTTTAGGCTTTGAGTTTGCCGCTTATCCCGATGATGCATATCTATTAGAAAAACTTAATCATACCAAGGAAGTCATTGGCGATCGCTCAACTTTTAGTCTTGCAGAACTACCACCAATGCAAGACGAAGAAAAGCTAATGGCTCAACGCATCTTAAAAGAAGTCTGGCCTATTGCCTACTTTTTAGGATCTAAAGCGTTGCATATCACATCTATGAATATCACGCAAATTTCAATTCAGTATGGCAACTCCCGAATTTCGGTATTTGGCTATATGCTGTATTCCTTCAACTTGGTATTTCAATATGGTGAGGTAGATTCAGGTTATGAGTTTGGGCAGCTTTCTCTTCGACTCCATGAAATTATGAGAACGAAGGAATTAGAAGCGAATATTTTGAATATGTGGGGAGGTTTAGTTTGTCATTATAAAGACCATATTAGCCAAGGCAAACCTTATTTGTTGAAAGGATTTAATAGTGGTTTAGAAACAGGTTCTTACCAATGGTCTGGTTATTGTTCAGTTAATTTTTTATGGCAGTGTTTATTTGGAAATGAATCTTTAGAAAAAACCGCAGAAGTAGCCGATGATTTTATTCCGACTCTCCGCAAGATTGACAAAAATATGTTGAATTATCATCTGCTAGCTAGGGAAGCGATCGCTAACCTGACTAAGCCAGCAGAGAAAATTGACCAACTTGTTGGCACTTGGGCAGATGAACTGCAAGTGCTAGAGTTTGCGTTGGCATCTTCGGATATGTTGAGTGCATTTGTAGTTTACATCTATAAACTCGCGCTCTGTAACTGGTATGGAGAATATACCAAAGCTGTTGAGTATGCAGACAATGCAGAAAAATTTGTTGGGGGAGCGCGAGGAATTTTTATTAATCCTGTTTTCTATTTTCACCAAAGTATTGCTTTGGCAGGGGCTTATGTTGAGGCAGATACTGAAACTCAAGCCGTTTACCTGTATACACTAAATGCCAACTTAGAAAAATTTCAGCAATGGGCAATGCACTGCCCAACAAATTATCAACACAAGTACCTACTAATTCAAGCTGAAATTGCTCGGATTTGTCAACAAGATTATCAGGCAATGGAGTTGTATGACAAGGCGATCGCTTCTGCTGCCGAAAACGGTTATTTACAAAATGAAGCCTTGGCAAATGAACTCGCATTTCGATTTTACTTAGTGAAAGACAGGAGAAACCTTGCCAAAGTTTATCTTATAGAAGCCCGCTATTGCTATCTGAAGTGGGAAGCTATGGGTAAAGTCCGGCAACTAGACGAAGAATATTCTCAATTTTTTACAGATACAGCAGCAGAAGCCGCTCTTCGGGACACTGCTACAAACTCAACCAGAGAAATTTCTGAAGCTAAAACCCAAATTCTCGATTTAAGCACAACGATTAAAGCATCCCAAGCATTGTCGAGTGAGATGGAGCTAAATCGGCTGCTGGAGAAAATGATGACAATTGCGATCGAGAATGCTGGTGCCCAAATGGTTTATCTACTTGTAAAACAGGAGAACCAGTGGGTGATCGAAGCTGAGGGAAATACCGATAGAGATCGAGTCACAGTGCAATCATCCAGTCTGCTTCAAGTAAAGCATAAACTACCAGCTTTGCTAATTAACTATGTTGAAAGAACAAAAGAAAATTTGGTTTTAGACGATGCCAGAAATACAGAGCGTTTTGCCAATGACAATTATATTATTGCCAATCAACCGAAATCAGTTTTGTGTTTGCCTTTCGCCCATCAGGGTAAGCTAACTGGAGTTCTTTACTTGGAAAATAACCTCACAAGCGGAGCCTTTACCGCAGACAGGCTAGAGGTACTGAACTTATTGACATCGCAAGTTTCCATTTCTATAGAAAACGCTCGGCTCTACACAAATTTGCACATATACTCCCAAGAGTTAGAGATTTCGGAAACGCAGGCGCGTGAGAAAGCAAAGCAGCTAGAGCAGACGCTTGATGAATTGAAGCTTGCACAGTCCCAGATGGTGCAAAGCGAAAAAATGTCTAGCTTGGGGCAGTTGGTGGCAGGCATTGCTCACGAAATCAATAACCCAGTCAGCTTTATCTATGGCAACCTGACTTACGTTAATAATTATGTCAAAGACTTGATGACTGTACTACAACTTTATCAGCAACAAAACCAGAATTTACCACCTAACGTTCAGAATGAGATAGATGCAGTTGACTTAGATTTTTTGATAGAAGATTTGCCTAAGCTGTTGGCTTCAATGAAAGTGGGAACCGATCGCATTCGCCAAATTGTATTATCTTTACGAAACTTTTCCCGCCTAGATGAGGCTGAAGTCAAAGCTGTTGATATCCATGAGGGTATTGATAGCACCCTAATGATTTTGCAAAATCGGCTCAAACCCGAACCAGGCTCTTTGGGAATTCAGGTAATACAGGAGTACGGCAACCTGCCACTCGTAGAGTGCTACCCAGGGCAACTGAATCAGGTATTTCTGAACCTGATCGCTAATTCCATTGATTCTTTGGAAGAATTTAACAAACATCGGACTGACGCAGATAGAACACGTCAGCCAAGCATTATTACAATTCGTACTGCTGTTGAAGGTAATTTTGCTGTCATTCGCATTGCTGACAACGGTTCTGGAATCTCTGAAAATATCCAGCAGCAACTTTTCACACCCTTTTTTACTACAAAACCTGTCGGTAAAGGAACTGGTTTAGGGCTATCTATTAGTTACCAGATTGTAACCAATAAGCATCAAGGACAGTTAAAATGTGTATCGGTTTTAGGACAAGGGGCTGAATTTATTATCTCTATCCCCCTTCGGGCAAAATGACCGCATCATGAAATTCCTGCGCGGTCTGAATCCTCAACTGATTTATTTATTCTGACTCCTGTTAGCGGATAGCTAAGGTTTAGCCTATTATGACTTCTGAATTCTTCTTCAAGTGTTGAATTGCAGATGTTATGGAACAATACGCTTGGGTTAAAGCTTAACGCTTTGTCAAAGTAATTTTTTTTAACGAACCGCTAAGGACGCAAAGTACGCAAAGGAAGAGAAGAAAGAGAAGAAGGAATGCTTAACTGAACTGTATTGTGTTATCGAGTGCGATCGCACTCTATCGTTCAAAATTTCCAGTACTTATACTGTCGTATAAACAATTACTGTTGAATAAAATAATCCTTAGAGGCATAAAATACATGTACATTTATATACTCTACTGAGGCAAATAAATCAGTAGAGTATTTTTATTGGAATCCCATCTCTGCTTCTCAATTCTTTAGATAAACTTAATTTAAATGAAAAACTCCTCTTAGAAAAGAAAATGTCAAATTTCCCCGATCGCACAGAGTCAAACACTGATAAAGTCTTACTCATCGGTGTTACTGGCGGCACAGGTGGAAACGTCGTTAAGGGATTTCTCGAACAGGGAGTTACCAACTTGCGAGTCATCACTAGAGAAATTGACCTTAATCGTCCAACTCTTGCAAGACTCAACGATGCCGGAGTTGAACTGGTAAAAGCCAACCTCGACGATGAAACCTCTCTCATACCAGCTTTTACAGGAATTTCGGCTGTTTATTGCCATGCTACTTCTGCGGACTCTGCTAAAATTGACCCGCTAGAGGTGGAAAGAGCAAGGCGAGTTGCACAAGCTGCCAAACAAGCCGACATTAAGCACTTTGTCTACAATTCCGCAGGTGGGGCTGACAGGAATTCAAAAATCCCCCGCATTGAGCAAAAGTATCAAGTGGAGCAAATTTTATTGGAAGCTGGCTTACCGACTACCATGTTGCGAGCTTGCTTGTTTATGGAGGAGTTTTGGAAGAAGTACACGCGACCTTCCATCCTCAAAGGTAGTTTCCCATTTTCCATTCAGCCAGACAAGCCCCTTCATCTAATTACAACCAAAGACATGGGCCGCGTTGCTGCTTACGTAATTAAACATCCCAGCAAGTATATTGGTCAAAAAATTGAGCTAGCTGGCGATGTGCTGACTCCAAAGCAGATGACAGAGGCATTCTCGCAAGCGCAGGGGACGGAAGTTGTCTACAAAGAGACACCCGCCTGGATTTTCTTGCTCTTGCTGCAAAAAGAATTGTTCGATTTGATTCAGTGGTATCGCAAACAAGGTTATCAAGCAGATGTCCAGCATTTACGAGAAGAGGAGTTTCCTGGACTTCTGACCACATTTAGGGAATTTCTGGCACAAACCAACTGGGCAAATGCGGAACTCACCTATGAGAGTCTGTGAGCGGGCTATTACAATGCAGGGGGCAGGGGGCAGGGGGCAGGGGGCAGGGGGCAGGGGGCAGGGAGCAGGGGGCAGGGGGAAAACAATAACTGATTAATTCCCAATTCCCAATTCCCAATTCCCAATTCCCAAAGTGAAGTTCATAGCCAGTGAAGGTATTGTAATAAAAGCGATTACTGGATAAAACAAAAAATTTATATGACCTCAGTTTCTCCTCACAAAAAAGCCAAAGCTCTCAAACCTACTAGCCGCCGCCCTGCTAAAGAACTTTGTAGCGAGTGCGGATTATGCGATACATATTATATTCACTATGTCAAGGAAGCTTGCGCTTTTATTAATCAGCAAATCGGCGAACTAGAAGTTGAAACGCACACGCGATCGCGCCATCTCGATAACCCTGATGAACTCTACTTTGGTGTTTACCAGGATATGATGGCAGCGCGGAAACAGCAGCCCATCGAAGGCGCACAATGGACGGGTATTGTTAGCAGCATTGCTATTGAAATGCTCAATCGCGGTTTAGTTGAAGGTGTCGTCTGCGTGCAAAATACCAAAGAAGACCGCTTTCAACCCATGCCTGTCATCGCCCGTACCCCAGAAGAAATACTAGCAGCGCGGGTAAATAAACCAACACTTTCTCCGAATCTTTCCGTGTTAGAACAGATAGAAAAATCGGGGATGAAGCGGCTATTGGTAATTGGTGTTGGTTGCCAAATCCAGGCATTACGAGCCGTAGAAAAACAACTGGGTTTAGAAAAGCTATATGTTTTGGGTACACCCTGCGTAGATAATGTTAACCGCGCCGGACTGCAAAAATTCTTAGAAACAACTAGCCGATCGCCTGATACAGTCGTGCATTACGAATTTATGCAAGACTTCCGGGTTCACTTCAAACATGAGGATGGCTCATCAGAAACAGTGCCTTTCTTTGGCTTGAAGACCAACAAACTCAAAGATGTCTTTGCCCCATCTTGTATGAGTTGCTTTGATTACGTCAATTCCCTAGCCGATTTAGTTGTTGGCTATATGGGCGCACCCTTCGGCTGGCAGTGGATTGTCGTTAGAAATGACACAGGTAAGGAAATGCTGGATTTGGTGAAAGACCAGTTAGACACTCAACCAGTAACATCTAAAGGCGATCGCAAGGAAGCTGTACAGCAAAGTATTCCTGCTTACGATAAAGGGGTGACTCTCCCGATGTGGGCGGCGAAACTCATGGGTGTAGTTATCGAAAAAATCGGGCCCAAGGGTTTGGAATATGCGCGGTTTTCGATAGATTCTCACTTTACTCGAAATTATTTGTATGTAAAGCGAAATCATCCAGAAAAATTAGAAGCGCACGTTCCAGAGTTTGCCAAGCGTATTGTCGAGCAGTATAAGTTACCAGAATAAAAATTGGGAATTGGGGACTGGGGACTGGGGACTGGGGACTGGGAATGGGGTATTCTCCTTGTCCCCCTGCTCCCTGCCCCCTGCTCCCTGCCCCATGCCCCACTTAGTTGTAACTACTAGCTTGACGAGTAAACATCAAATGATACTGTCCGCCTAGTGCTATGAGTTCGTCATGAGTGCCTACTTCGATTATTTGACCGTGTTCTAGGACTACTACTCGGTCTGCTAGTTTTGCTAAGGCGAGGCGATGGCTAACTACAACGGCTATTCTCCCTTTGGACAGGGTACGCAAAATGTTGTAAATCTCATGTTCTGTTTTGGGGTCAAGGTTTGCTGTTGGCTCATCAAGTATGAGTAATTCGGCTGGAGACAGTCGCAGCAATGCACGAGCGATCGCTAATCTCTGCCATTGTCCCCCTGATAGATCGATACCACCCTCTAGCTGTTTGCCTAAAATGGTTTCCAAACCACCATCTAGTTTCTCAATTACTCTCGCCAAACCAGCCTCAGCGATCGCTTCCGTAATCGCTTCGTCGTCCTGCATTTTCGGTAAATTCCCAAAGGCAACATTTTCGCGCACGGTAGTCGGAAAACGTGCGTAATCTTGCATAACTACATCAATCCGCGATCGCAATTCTTCTAAGGGAAGCGATCGTAAATCCTGCCCATCCCAAATAATTGCACCTTGGCTAGGGTCATAGAGGCGACACAATAACTTTGTTAAAGTCGTCTTACCAGCACCATTTTCACCCACCAATACAATCATCTCGTTGGGGTGAATTCTCAGGTTGATGTTTTTCAGGATGGGGCGATCGCTATTTGGATAGGTAAAGGATAAATTTTTGATGTCAATACCTTTCTGCAATGCTTCACCCGATAAACCTTGCCGATTTCCATTTCTTTGAAAGTTCTGATTGTTAGCAGCCGATTTCCTAATTTTTCCCCATGACTCTGGATGAGAACTGGATAATTGCGGCTCTAATTCCAAAAGTTGGAAAATGGGCGTTGTTGCCAGTGCAATATCATACAACTCTGACCCGCCAGACATCAAATTCTCTAAACTCCGACGCACTTCTAAAATTACCCCAGTGTAAAGTGCCAAATCCCCTAAAGTATGGGTTCCACCTAGCACTCCCTGAACTATATATAAATATGGCAACGCAAAGCCTAAGCCACTGAGTAAAGACCAACCAATAACCGCCGTTGTCCCCCGACGACGGATCTGTTCCATTGCTCTAAAAATTGTCCGATAAAGTCCGTGCCAACGTTCTAGTAGTAAAGGCTGCAAACTAAACAAGCGTATTTCTTTGGCGTATGTCTCTCCAGTTAAAACCGTTTTATATAAGTTCATTTCCCGAAGCACACTTGCTTGGGTTTTTTCTACTCTCCAAACTTGCTTACGATATTTCCTTTCTACATACATAGCAGGGGTAGCGCAGCTAAACAAAATTAGTGGTATCCACCAAGCAAGGGACACCGAAAGCAGTATGGCTGGAATGAAGATAAAAATTCCCTCTAACATCATCACCAGCCTGACACAAAGCTCTGGAAGTCGTAGTACCCCTTTTTCGGTCAACTGCAATAAATTGAGCAAATCAGGTGTTTCAAACAGGGCAATATCTTCAAAAGTGGCAACCTTTTCAATCACTTGTCCTTGAATAAAACCTGTAATGCGATCGCGCAGGGAAGTATATACAAAACTATTGATGTTAGCGATCGCATCACTCACCAAATTTACCAGCACTGAACCTGCAATACTGGAGAGTAGCACTGGTTGAGAAAGGATCAGGGCGATCGCATTCTGCGTTGTTCCCGTACTCAATAAGCGGGTAATTTCATCAATGATCACCTTGTTGAGCCAAATGGCGATCGCTGGGCCTGCACCGCCCAGTAATGTCAATATTGCCACATAGCGTAGCTCCTTCGGAACTACTTGCATCACCGTTATCACACTGCGGCGAAATGCTTGGAATGGAGAAATCTCAATTATTTGCATATATTTTAAAGTAGCAAATAATAGCAAAATTCTCAGAGCGACGTTGTGATCTGAATTTCAATCAGTAGGGAGCGATTATACTGCTATCAAGTTACTAGCAGATATGAGCGTAAGCATTACTTATGTAAGTGCAAGAAAATTTTGAGAATTGGGTGATAGTTTTCCGAAATTGATAATCTAAGTTTGGTAGTAATTACCAGAACACTGAATTATAAATAACTTCTATAACTAGCCTTCGGGGAATATGGCCCCAAAAAAACCTGGTCTTTGCGATCGGGTTTTTCGGCATAGATAAATTAACAACAATCAGAAGCAAAATCAAACTTTAAGTTGCCTGTGAGCGAATCATCCAAACCAAAATACCTAAAATTTGCTCTACTGGATGAATTAAGTACTCAGTTAAATCAATAGTAACAGTAGTATCCTCTAACTTGAGGAATGTCCACAGGTTGCCACTAGTAACACTACCGTAGATAGTAGCAATCGGTTTTTCGTATTTAGCATTAAACCTTTGGGCGGCGATCAATTCTGCGATACATTGCCCCAAACCACCTTTAAGATTTTCCTTTTTGGCTTCCACAATCACCACTGCTGGGGCTTCAATAAATAACTGTTCTGGCGAAAGACTAATCAAAAAGTCGCAAAATCCCGCCAGTCCCACTTCTGGCTCAACATTAAATTCTTCTCCAGAAAAGAAACTGATTTGTCTATTCAGAATTTTTCGGATTTCAAACAAGATTGGGCTGATAATCAATTCCGAGCGAGCTTTCTCAGAACCCATTGCAATTGCTAGTTGGATACTTTCTGCCAAAAATTCAGCCAGCATTGGACTTGGCAAGATTGGTTCTATCAGCGGCAAAAACCGTCCGCCCTCTACTAGGGTGAGATTAAAGTCTTGTTTTACTTTTCTCAAAGAAAACTCTTTATAAGACATCAGTCTCTCCATTAAAATCCCCTCTCCGATTCGGAGAGGGGTTGGGGGCGAAATTACGCCGGATAAATCCGCAATCTTCTATTTGGTTCTTCGCCAAAACTATGCGACTTGAGGCGATAATGTTCTACCAACTCATGTTGCATTTTGCGGACTTGGGAAGAGCGCGGTAATAACTCAACTGGCTGTCCTTTAGGAATCACGATTTGCTCAACAGCAAGTCTCGCTTCTTCAAGGGCATCCATCTCATCATCGCTACCATTGTGCAAAAACAGTTGCAATTCTAGGTCGTCGGTCATTTCTGGATCGTCCATATTCAGCAACCGCCGCAAGCCACGGGTAATTTGCGGAATGGTGCTGGACTTAATCATGTGGATGGGTACATGACGGGCTTTAGCCATTTGGCGTAATTTGGCATGGTTTTTGACGTGCGATCGCAGTGCTAAAATTGCATCAGCAGTATCTATATCTTTTGTCAATACCACGGGTAAAGTTAGCACGCTAATTACCTGTTCTAGTTGGTGGCGGCTAACGCCATAAGGGTAAACGTGCAATGGCAAATCTTCACCATTTGGCCCTGGCTGTCTGGTAGCAGCATCTAAATCAATGCTCTCAGAATAATTGAAAGATTCATCCAGCAATCGATCAAACTCACTGCGTCCTGTTACCCGTTCTACAGGTAATTGGGGCAGTGCAACCATTTGTCCAGAAGAACGCCAGCCATTAGCCTGTCGCGCTGGTGGGAAAGAATCTTCCACTGTCCCTAGCTGTCCACCGCGACCGTTAACAACAGCTAACTGCCTTGTAATTGCAACTTTGCCGTGGTCATCAACGGTTCTCGTTTGTGGGGTAGCCTGACGACCCCGCAGCAGATTATCTACTGTGTCAGCAACGCTTTCGTGTACTGTCCAACGTTGGCGTTCCAACATTTCCACAGCAATTTCAAAGGTAGGAGGGGCTTTCCGCTCTAAAACAGTCTTTTGAGAGCCTCGCCGTCTGGCCTCGTCGTCTCCCAGGGTAACAGCTTGGATACCCCCAACTAAATCAGCCAAAGTGGGGTTTTTAATCAGATTTTCGATCTGATTCCCGTGGGCAGTACCTACTAACTGTACGCCCCGTTCAGCAATTGTCCGAGCCGCTAAAGCTTCCAGTTCAGTGCCAATTTCATCAATGACGATGACTTCTGGCATGTGGTTTTCCACTGCCTCAATCATCACCTGATGCTGTTGGTCTGGATGAGCCACTTGCATCCGCCGCGCGCGACCAATGGCGGGGTGGGCAATATCACCATCCCCAGCAATTTCGTTGGAGGTGTCAATAATCACCACTCGCTTCTGCAAATCATCCGCCAATACACGGGCTATTTCCCGTAAGGCGGTAGTTTTGCCTACGCCTGGACGACCCAGCATCAGAATCGATTTACCAGTTTCTACCAAATCGCGGATCATCCCAATGGTTCCGAATACGGCTCGACCAACGCGACAGGTCAAGCCAATAATCTTACCAGTACGGTTGCGGATGGCGCTGATCCGATGCAAAGTTTGCTCAATTCCTGCCCGATTATCTCCGCCAAAAATTCCGACTCGTTCAATGCAATCATCTATCTGTTCTTGAGTAACGGGTATTTCGCTCAGATACTCAGCTTGGTTAGGAAAGCGAGCCTCTGGGCGACGACCCAAATCCAAGACCACTTCTACTAAACTATCTCGTTTGGGATGATTCTCTAGTACTTGTTGCAGGTCTTGGGGCAAAATATCTAATAACTTTTGGAGATCGTCTGTAATCGTCATGCTTTCTATGGTGACGGAAACAACAGTAAATCGATACTTTCAGCTTCTAACTGTTCTCAAGCGCTCATTCAATGCTCAAACCTCCTACCTTGACTATACAAACATAAATTAAACATGAATTACAGTATTATTTTGGACTAAGTAATTATGCTTAATTAATGCTTGCTCTCCCCTCCCTATGGGACTTAATTTGGGAAACGAGAGAATGGGCAAGTTCTACAGCTTGCCAAAGTAATACTTCATCTTCTTCTAGGCGATTAGTTGCCTTCATACTGGTGTTAGTTACCTCCTTATTCTCTAACTTTTCGAGAATTGGTGACAGCAATACACGGGCGTAGCTACCGTAGGCAATCCCAGCGATGGAGGCAGGGGAGCAGGGAGCAGGGAGCAGGGGGAAAATTTCTTCTCCTCTGCCCCCCGCCCCCTGCCCCTCTGCCTCTTTCAACAATCCCATTGCCTTTAACTTAGCAACCGTATAGCTATTTGTGCCGCCTGCTAACTGCACATATCCCGGTAATTTCGCTGCCAAAACTTTTTGCCCTAATTTTACTGCGGCTATAGTAGTGCCATCGCCAATATCACCACTCATAGAACGACCGTCGGTTTGCCAAATTAAAGCACTTTTGAGTGGGGCAATCAGGTCATACACTGTTCTTAGGTAGTCAGTCATCCCCTCGCCATCGGGACAGCTGATAGCCAGTAGCTTTAATTGATCGGCCCACGGTGAAATTGCTTGCCACAATCGCTGAAATTCTGCCAACCGCCCTACTTGTGTATGGATTTCTACGGCATCTACTCCTGTTGACATTACTAATGGCGCGATCGCTCCTGGCGTTGTCACATACGAAGCTGTATAAATTATACTGTATGGACAAATTGGGATGCAACGACCGCAGCCATAACACTTTTCGGAAACTACTCCCGAAAAATCTTCTTTGATACTGTCAAACACGATCGCTTGTGCCGGACAAATCCGTTCACAAGGTCTAGGGCAATCTTTAGGACACTCATTAGGATTAAATTCTGCTTTGCGAAAATGGGGGTCTTCTCCATCATTTAGGCTGACCATCAAAAAAGGTGAGTTGCCTTTGTAGTTAAAACCTCGCTTTTGGGCATCATTAGCTAAAGTTTTAGCTACTTGCAGCCCTGATTGCGCTGCTGCAATCACCGCTGGATCAGCTGCAACATCTATGCAGTCAGCGCCCGCCAAGGTATAGGCTAAGGTCAAATTTCTAACTGCCGGCAAATGCTGGAAGCTGGCTCCGCAGATCAGCTTGAACCAGTTACCTTGTTTGAGGGATTGTAAAGGGACGAACAGATCGGTCACACTTCTATTATGCGTTTATGCGACTAAAAATAGTCGTCTGCGATCGAGAAAAAGTACGGATTTCTTGAATTTAAGATTGGGAATGGGGCATAGGGCATGGGGCATTGGGGATTGGGTATTATTGGTTATTAATTCTTCTCTCCTACTTTTGCAGCTTTCTTAGGAGGTTGAGATACATGGCAGTCAATAAAATAACTGTATGTTTTGTAGAAGACTCTGCGGAAAACAGAGCGTTGTATCGACGCTTCTTAGAGTGGGACGATCGCTACACTTATGATATTTACGAGTTTGAGTTGGGAAATAAGGCACTACAAGTATGCCTTGGGAAAATACCGGATGTGATTTTGTTGGACTACCAACTACCAGATTTAGATGGGCTGGAATTTCTCACTAAGCTACAGAAGCAAACTTCCAGCAACCAGATTTCAGTAATTATGCTGGCTGGACAGGGGGATGAAACGATCGCAGTCCAAGCTATTAAGAGTGGGGCCCATGATTATTTAGTTAAGGGAAAACTGACCCAGGAAAATCTCTGCCGAACGATTCATCGGGCTATCGAGCATCAGCAGGGGGAACAACAACGTCTAGTAGGAGCGATCGCTATTCAACAAGCCCAATACCACAACCTCCAAATCCTCAACAGCAAGTTAGAAGCTAAAGTCCAAGAACGCACTGCCAAATTGCAAGAAAGCGATCGCCGATTCCGCGCGATCTTTAATAACACTTTCCAATTCACAGGACTACTAACGCCATCTGGCATTTTACTGGAGGCGAACCAGACGGCGCTAAATTTTGGCGGACTTCAGCTTGAAGATGTCATCAATCGCCCTTTTTGGGAAGCACACTGGTGGACAATTTCACCACAAACTCAAGAAAAATTAAAACAAGCGATCGCCCGTGCATCTCAAGGGGAGTTTGTTCGCTATGAAGTTGATGTTCTAGGCGCAAATAACCGAGTAGCAACAATCGATTTTTCACTGCGTCCCCTTGAAGATGAGACAGGTAAAGTCGTTTTGTTGATTCCAGAAGGGCGAGATATTACTGAACAACAAGCTGCCCTACGCGATCGCCAAAAAGCAGAAGAAACTCTGCGCCAAAGTGAGGAACGACTACAATTAGCACTTGAAGCTTCTGGGGATGGTTTGTGGGACTGGAATATTCTCACTGGAGAGATATATTACAACCCCCGCTTTTTAGAAATGCTCGGATACGGCTTTGATGAACTTCCACAAGATTTCAGTACTTGGAAGCGATTTGTTCATCCAGACGATCTACCTTGGGTTGAGCAAATCTTGGCAGCCCATCTCAAGGATAGTTCAGTACCCTACAAATTTGACTATCGACTCCGAACCAATTCTGGCGAATGGAAATGGATTGCCAATTATGGTAAGGTTGTCATCCGAGATGAACAGGGTAATCCTTTGCGGATGACTGGTACTCATCGGGATGTTAGCCATGTCTACGAAGAGCTTCGCTTACGCAAACAAACCGAGGCAGCCTTAGCTAAAAGTGAAGAACAACTAAGGCTAACCTTGGAATTTAACCACATCGGTATTTGGGATTGGAATGTTGAAACAGGTGAAGTTATCTGGAACGACAACCATTTTCGTTTGTTAGGTTTAGAGCCAGAAACATCAGCAAGCTATCAGCTATGGCGCAATTGTGTTCATTTAGAGGATGTTGACCGAATTGAACAGGCTGTATCAAATGCGTTGACAGAACATAGTAATTTTGAAGATGAATATCGAGTAATTTACCCCGATGGCAGTCTTCACTGGCTCACGGGGAAAGGGCGCGGCGTTTACAACCAAGCAGGCAAAGCTGTGCGGATGCTAGGCGTTATCATTGATATTAGCGATCGCAAAATTCTAGAGCGAGAACTGGCTCACAAGCAAAAGTTATTAGATACCTTCATCAATAGCGCACCCGTTGGGATAACCATTATGGATCGGGATCTGCGTTTCTTATTGATTAATGAAGCATTAGCAGAAATTAATGGCATTCCCGCAGCCGCGCATATTGGCAAAACACCCTGGGATATTGTTCCTGATTTAGCACCAAAGCAAGAGCAAGTCTTTCGTCATCTCTTGACAACGGGTGAACCGATTCTGGATTTGGAAATCAGTGGAGAAACTCCAAAACTACCCGGTGTAATCAGAACTTGGCTAGCTTCCTACTTTCCGATTCAGTCTGAAGCAGATGAACCTATTAGCATGGGCATTGTTGTAGTTGAAATCAGCGATCGCAAACGTGCTGAACAAATGTTAGAACTGCAAGCAGTAATTACCCGTAACATGGCAGAAGGAATTTGCCTAGTTCGTGCTAGAGATAGCGTATTTGTCTACACTAACGCTAAGTTCGAGCAGATGTTTGGCTATAAACCGGGTGAATTAATCGGTCAACATGTGTCCATTGTCAATTGTGCAGATGAATATAATGCACGTGAAAATGTTCATGAGGCGATTATGACTGCCGTTTTGCAAAACGGTGAAGCTACTTATGAAGTTCATAATGTTAAGAAAGATGGCGCTCCATTCTGGTGTCGAGCGACTAGTTCCATCTTTGAGCATCCTGAGTATGGAAGCGTTCTTGTAGCCGTCCAACAAGATATCACCGAGCATAAGCAAGCAGAGGAAAAAATCAAAGCTTCTCTCAAAGAAAAAGAGGTATTACTTAAAGAAATTCACCATCGGGTGAAGAATAATTTAGGAATTGTCAGCAGTTTGTTACAAATGCAGTGCCGACGCACACAAGATCCTGTGGTGACAGCGATTTTACGCGATAGCCAAAACCGCATTGCCTCCATTGCTCTAATTCATGAAAAATTATACCGTTCTGAAGACCTCTCTGATATTGATTTTGCTCAATACATCCCAGATTTAACAACTCATTTATTCGATTCCTATAACGTCAGTTCCAGCCAGATTAAACTGAAGATTCAAGTTGATGATGCTAGCCTCGATATCGAAACCGCTATTCTTTGCGGTTTGATTATCAACGAACTGGTTTCCAATGCTTTGAAATATGCCTTTGTTGATCAAATTAGAGGAGAAATTAAGGTTAAGTTTTATCAAGAATCAGAGTCTACTTTGGCACTCATTATTCGAGATAATGGTATTGGTTTACCTGAAAATTTTGATAGTAATAAATCTCAAACACTTGGTATAACTCTTGTCCAAGGTTTAGTCAAGCAGCTAAGAGGAAAACTCGAAATTGAATCTAAGCAGGGAACACAGTTTAAAATTACTTTTACAAACAGCCGGATATAAAAATGATTGGCATCCCATCAAACATATATAAAAAGGAGACGGTTCGAATCCTTGTTGTTGAAGATGAATATATTCTTGCCATCAACTTACAAGAAAGTTTAGAGTCTCTGGGATATACTGTTTCAGGCATCGCCGATTCCGCAGAAGAGGCAATTGAAAAAGCAACTAGCTCACGCCCAAACTTGATTTTAATGGATATCAGGTTACGCGGTGAAATGGACGGAATTCAGGCATCTGAGCAAATTTGGCAGAATTTACAAATTCCTGCAATCTACCTTACAGGGCACTCTGATAACAGTACTGTTGAGCGGGCAACACTGACATCGCCCTTTGGGTATATTCTCAAGCCTGTTAAAGACCAAGAACTTTACGTTGCCATTCAAACAGCGCTCAACCGCTACGATCGCGAGCAATTTTTGAGTTCTGTGCTGCGGGGAATGGGCGATGGAGTGGTTGTGGTCGATCCTGAGTTGCGCGTCAAGTACCTAAATCGGGTAGGTGAAGCATTAACAGGGTGGCAATGGGATGAAGCTAAGGGTCGGATGTTAACTGAGGTGTTCAAACTCATTGACGAACAAACTCAACTCCCTGTCCAAAATCCAATTATCAAAGCCCTCCAAGAAGAAACTACTATCTATCTAGACAGTCGGATTCTACTAATTACTAGAGATGGGAAGACTATACCAGTAGCTGATAGTGCTACTCCCCTGAAAGACAACAGTGGCATCATTACAGGAGCCGTACTAGTTTTTCGGGATGACACACAACGACGGCTAACCGAAGAACGCAATCTCGCAACTGAACGTGCCCAACAACTAGAAATTCAAGTTGCAGAACTCCAACGCCTGAACAAGTTGAAAGAAGATTTTCTCGCAACCACTTCTCATGAAATGCGAACGCCCTTGTCAAACATCAAAATGGCCATCTCCGCCCTAGAAAATATTCTCGATCGGCAGGGTAGCTTAAATTCAAATCCACTTTTTTCATCTGAATCTGTAGCCCGCTACTTAACTATCTTGCGCGAGCAGTGCGAACAAGAACTGGATTTAGTAGACAATTTACTACATATCCGCATGATTGATGCAGATGTCTATCCATTGGAATTAACTTCAATTCAACTCCAACACTGGCTGCCTCATGTTGCCGAATATTTTGAAGAAAGGGCTAAATCTAGGCAACAGACTTTACAACTTAATATTGGGTCAAATTTACCACCTTTAGTTTCAGACTTGGCTAGCCTAACCGAAATTGTCTCAGAGTTGCTCAACAATGCTTGTAAATATACTCCTCCTGAAGGACAGATTACGGTGGATGTTCAGGTAATCGATAGTATAAAAAATCTAATCAATAAGGATACTAAGTCTGGTATATTAAATAACCTTCAAGTTTCCTGTTTTCAAATTACAATTAGTAATTCCGGGGTGATAATTCCCACAATAGAACAATCTCGAATCTTTGAGCCGTTTTACCGAATTCCTCAGAGCGATCGCTGGCAATATGGCGGCACAGGGTTAGGTTTAGCATTAGTGAAGAAATTAGTAGAATATCTTCAAGGCAAAATTGAAGTTACCTGTTCTCAGGGTTGGACAACGTTCACAGTTCTACTACCATTAAGCCTTTAGGAGTGATGAGTGGTGAGTGATGAGTAATGAGTAATGAGCTTACTAATCGAGGTGTACCTAAACAAGATATTGTATTGGCTTTTCATTCCCCCTTCAAACGGCAATTTACTGAGTTTGCTGTTGGTTAACGCTCAGGTTGCTCGATGGGAATTTCGATCGTAAATTCTGCTCCTTGCCCAACAGAAGAATTGCAGGTAATATTTCCTCGGTGCTTGTGGACGATAATCTGATAGCTGATAGATAATCCTAGCCCACTACCTTTACCCACAGCTTTTGTGGTAAAAAATGGGTCAAACAAACGCGATCGCAACGATTCTTCTATCCCAGGCCCATTATCTGCGATCGCAATTTTGATCGTATTCAACTCTGTCACCTCTGTATGAATCCTAATCTGGGGAGTAGGGAGGAGCCACTGCGGTTTTGATGTTTCTCCAAGTGCCGCAACTGGCGTGTAACCGTTGTCAAGTGGCATTAGAGAATAAAGATTAGAAGATTGATTCTCCAATTTCTCTTCTATTGCATCAATCGCATTATTCAACAAATGCATAAATACTTGGTTTAATTCACTTACATAACAACTGACTAGAGGTAAATTACCATAATCTTTCACTACAATAATTGCTGGACGGTTTCCTGCTTCCCTAAGTCGATGTTGTAACATCACCAAAGTATTTTCGATGTCTTCATGGATATTTACCCGCTTCATCTCTGCTTCGTCATGCCGAGAAAAGTGTTGTAGCGCCAAAACTATTTCTCGAATGCGATCGGAGCCTCTATACATTGCACCTATCAGATTTTGCAGATCGTTAATCACAAAATTCAGGTCTATATCGTTGGCTATTTGCTGAATTTTGGATGTAGGTTTTGGATATTCTTGTTGATAAATTTCGATCAGATTTACTAGGTCTTGGACATATTGACCAGCATATTGGAGATTACCATAAATAAAACTAATGGGGTTATTAATTTCATGAGCTAGCCCAGCCACTAACTGCCCCAGTGCCACCATCTTTTCGTTTTGAATTTGTTGAACTTGAGCGGATTGTAAGTTGTCAAGAGCCTCTTGTAATAAAAGGTTTTTTTCTTGTAGTTTAACTTGGAGCAAACGTAAATTAATCTGATTTTCAATTCGTAGTACAACCTCTGCCCCATGAAAAGGTTTGGCAATATAATCTACACCACCAACATCAAAGGCTTTTACCTTATCGACAACATCATCTAAGGCGCTGATAAAAATTACTGGAACTTCGCAAGTTTTATCGTCAGCTTTTAGTTGTTGACAAACTTGATAGCCATCCATATCTGGCATATTTATATCTAACAAAATCACATCTGGTAAAACCATTTGACAGGCAGTAAGCGCCATTTTACCGTTTAAGGCTTTGCGAACTTCAAAACCTTGTGCAGTCAACATTGCCGATAAAAGCCTTAAATTATCTGGGGTATCATCGACTACTAAAATATTTCTTTTATGATGGGTAGTTTGATTAAAATGCATTATTATCAAAAGCTATAAGTTTACTTGTTGAGAATAGTAAATGCTTCTTTGAAATCATCCTGAGATTTATTGATTAATTTTACTAAAATAGCTATATTTATAGTCTAACTCCACCGTGGATCGAGAGTATTGCTAACCATCAAAACTATTAGCCATTTATAAGCGTTATGAATTTGATAGGCTAGTTATAACAGTATATTAGATAGCACCTACAGATTATATAGCCGAGCGTTAATAAGGAAATTTGAGCCAAGTGCTACTTGATAGCTACCATTGAGGTGCTGCGGCAAGTAACTTAATAGCTAATTGTTGTTCTAGGGGTTCAGAAAATAGATATCCTTGAGCAAAGTTACAGTTTAAACTTCTCAACAGGGATAACTGTTCTTGTGTTTCGACACCTTCCGCGATCGCACTCATGCCCATTGAGTTGGCAATGCCAATCATTGCTGGTACTAACCCCATATTCTCTTTATTATCCTGCATACGTTTGACAAAAGATTTATCAATTTTGAGTGCGTTTAAAGGAAAGCTGTGCAGGTAGCTTAAAGAGGAATATCCTGTACCAAAGTCATCCATAATCAATTTTATTTTTCGCTTTTTTAGTTGTTGGAAAATCATTTTAATTGCATTAGTATTTTCCATAATTACACTTTCTGTAATTTCTAATTCTAAATATTCAGGATTTATTTTAGTTTCATAAATTATGCGATCGATTTGTTCTACAAAATTCGGTTGTAAAAATAACCTAGCACTCAAGTTGACACTTATCGTTAGAGGTTCTGGTGTCACTGGATGATTTTGCCAAATGCTTAATTGATTACAAGCTGACTTTAACACCCAAGTATTTATAGCATTAATCAAGCCTGTTTCTTCTGCCACAGGAATAAATTCTGTGGGAGCAACCAAACCGCGAACCGGATGTTGCCAGCGCACTAAGGCTTCAAATCCAGAAATTCTGCCTGTAGTTAAAGAAATAATTGGCTGATAATAAACAACGAATTCTTGTCTTTCAACAGCCCTTCGCAGATCGTTTTCTAACTCTAAAAGCTCAATAGCTTCTTGATGCATTGCTGGATTAAAAACATGATATTTGGCTCTTCCTTGAGCCTTGGCTCGATACATTGCCGTATCAGCATCACGTAGTAAATGCTCTGGGCGCTCGTAATCTTTATTTCCCCAAGTTATGCCCATACTGGCATTCATAAATACTTCATATCTTGAAAGTCTAAAAGCAAGTGATAGCTGTTGCAAAATCCTTTCAGCAACTTGGATTGCAACGTTAATATCTGTGATATTTTCTAGAAGAATTCCAAATTCGTCACCGCCCAATCGTGCTAGAGTATCAATAGGTATCAGACACCCTTGTAGGCGGCGAGCGATCGCTATGAGCAACTCATCTCCCACCAAATGCCCAAGGGAATCATTAATAACTTTGAAGCGATCGCAGTCTAAAAAAAGTACCGCAAACTGATAACTAGATTCTTGCTTGGCCCGATTGAGAGCGTTCTCTAGTCGCCTCATAAACAAAACTCGATTTGGTAATCCAGTCAGGGAATCATGCAACGCTATATCTAGCAGTTGACTTTGCAACTTCTGGCGAGAATTAATTTCTTGTTGAAGTTTTTGTAGGGCTTTTTCTAGCTCCCCAGTTCGCTCCTTTACCCGATATTCCAGTTCAATATTTAGTTTTAATATTTCTAATCGCGCCGATCTCAATGCCAGTTGATTTTGCACCCGTACTAAAACTTCTTGAAACTCAAAAGGTTTGGTGATATAGTCTACACCACCTACCCTAAAGGCTTTAACTTTGTCAAAAACATCATCTAAAGCACTAATAAAAATCACCGGGATATCGGCTGTTAGCTCCCAAGCTTTAAAGGTCTGACAAATTTCATAGCCATCTACTTCTGGCATCATAATGTCGAGTAAAATCAGGTCTGGCAACAGTGTTTGAGTGGCTGTCAGCGCCATTTGCCAGTTTAAAGCTTTCCGAACGTTATACCCTTCCCTAGTCAATATTGAGGATAAAACCCGCAGGTTATCCGCCATATCATCAACGATCAAAATATCTTTTTTATTAGGGTCTAAAGGCTCGTACTTCATTCTATGTTTGTTCTAGTCAATTCCATAATTTTTTCAAACTGGTAATTATTTGCTAAATCCCTGAGAACTTGGGCAATCTGAACATTATCTGAGGGGATTTGCTGGATTAACTCTAAAATTAGTTCATCACTACAACTAGCTGCGGCATAGTGGATCTTTTGCAGCCAATCAGGTGACATTTGCGATAAAAGGCTTAGGAGTTCAGCAACACTGACAAATATCTGTGTAGCTTGCTCGGTAACTGCTAGGTTTGAATTTTCTACTTGATTGGTATACTTTACACCCAGATGTTGGCTCAGTTTTTCCAATAATACTTCTTGTGTGAATGGCTTGCGAATAAAATCGTCGCAGCCAATGGACAAAATTTTCTGGCGCTCTTCTTCAAAGGCGCTAGCTGTGAGGGCAATAACGATCGTGTGTTGGTTGTAATTCTGCCATACCTCAGAAATATCGGTAGAGAATGCCAAGGCTGTTGGCGATGATCGCAAAGCGGATGCATCAGCAGGATCGTTTTCCATAACACCAGTTACTTCTGATGTAGAGGAGGCTTTGCATAGAATCTCACGCTCGCTTGAATCAAACCCTCCGCTCAGGTGCTGGCTCCCCGATGAGGTAAGTTGTTTAAATTTTGGGAACCTCCGCAACCTATTGCCTGCCCCATGTCCGATTTGTTTACCTTTAATCATTCTTGTGGCTTCATAACCATCCATTACAGGCATTCGCATATCCATAAAAATCAAGTGTGGTTGCCAAGATTCCCAATTTGCAACTGCTTCTTGCCCATTTGCTGCTTCTCTAACTTCAAAACCCAGAGTGGTGAGAATTTTAACTAGCAATAAACGGCTTTCTTGGGAATCGTCAACTACTAAGATCCGGTATGCTTTTTCAGTCCCTGCTAGAGCTAAAGTTTGAAATTTAATTTGGTGTGTCGGTATTTCTCTGGGACAAGCTAAAACAACTTGAATATTAAAGGTGAATGTACTACCAATACCAGGAGTACTGTTAACACTAATATCTCCCCCCATAAGTTGCACGTATTTACGGCTAATGGCTAAACCTAGCCCCGTCCCTTGCTGCGATTTTCTGCCGATTTCGGTTTGCTCAAAAGCTTCAAACAGCAAGTCAATTTCTTGTGTGGTAATACCGCAACCAGTATCTTGTACCTCGAAGATTAAAAATTGGGAATTGGAAATTGGGAACTGGGCATTGGGCATTGGGCATTGGGTATTCTCCTTGTCCCCTTGTCCCCTTGTCCCCTTGTCCTCTTGTCGCCAGTCCCCAGCCCCCAATCTCACCCGTAGCGTCACTCTCCCCATATCAGTAAATTTGATGGCATTACCCAAAAGGTTGAGCAAGACTTGACACAGTTTATTTTCATCTGTTTCTATGTACTGAGGAATATCTTGTGGATATTCAAACACTAATTCTAAATTTTTTGATGCAGCCCGCAAGTGCAACATCTCTTCTAAATTCTTTAATAGATGAATTAAGTCAAAGCTACCCAGATTTAAGGTGATTCTGCCAGCTTCAATTTTGGACATTTCCAAAATGTCGTTAATTAAGTTAAGTAGATGTTCGCCAGCCCGATTAATAATTGCCAAGTTTTCTTGATGTTCCCTAGATAGCGAATAATCTCGGCTCATGACTTGGGTGAAACCAAGAATGGCGTTGAGTGGGGTACGTAGTTCGTGGCTCATGTTAGCGAGGAATTCGCTTTTGGCGAGGTTGGCGGCGGCGCTTCGTGCTGCTTCCCGAATGGCTGCTTGTTGTTCCTGTGCGGCGATTTTTTGCGATTGAATCAGTTTTTCTTGGGTGGCTTGCAGTTGCTCAATCACTTGTTGGAACTCTTCAGTACGTTTTGTGACTTGAGCTTCTAAGGTGCGATTATATTCTGCTAATAATTTTTCTGCTTGTTTGCGTTCGCTGATATCAAAAAAGGTAGCCATCGCAAAAGCCAAATTCCCTGATTCACCATAGATGGGCTTACCCAAAACTTCAATGGGAATAATCTTGTCAACATGCCGAACTTCCATATCATCAACCCTGGTGCTTTCCCCCAGCAATGCTCTCAAAATTGGTAGGCGATCGCTAGGGTAAAGTCGATCTGTCCCGGCAAGGTAAGCTTGATATACCTCTGACAATTGTTCGGGATTAACTTCTGCGATCGCTCCTTGACCAAGAATTTGCTGCCCAATATTATTTGTATAATAAGGTTCACCTTCAGCATCTATAATAAATACACCCACTGGCATAGCTTCTAAAAATTGAGTTAGCCTGCTCTGACTCGCAGATAACGCCTCATTTAAAACTTGCATTTGAGCATTCTTTCCCTCCAAAACACTGAAGGATGCCTGTAATTGCTTTGCCATAGTTTCAAATGACTTGGCTAATTCCCCCAACTCATCGGAGCGATGAATTTCTGGTGCTTGCTCCCATTCACCTTGAGCAATTTTTTTGGCCGATGCGTTTAATTGTAAAATCGGTTTAATTACCCAACGAGCAGTCCGAATCCCGATTCTTGTAGCTACTAAAAAAGCAAGTATGCACAGCAAAATGGTGATGTGGGTGTTAGCATTAATTTGCTGCATAAATTCGCCTTCGGGAATCACCGCTACAATTAGCCAATCTAAACCTAGTTTGTCCTTCCAACTTTTTACTTGTACAAAATAACGCATTCCATCGGCGCTAAAAGTTAGCTGTTGCTTTCCCACAACAAACCCAAGACTACCAAAACGTTTCTTCAAAGACTGGGTTGTGAGCCGAATTAAAGAATTTTGACTATCTAATGCCGATCGACGTTTGATTTGACCATTAACGATGTTATATGGTGGCTCGGTAGAAGAAGCTACTATTAATCCAGAGCGCTCTAAGATAAAAGTTTTACCCGATTGTTCGGTACTTAAATTGGCTAAAAACTTGCTGATTTGTGACAAAATTAGATCAACACTAATTACCCCAACAAGTTTTTTATTTTGATCGTAAACGGGATAGCTGGAAGATATCGATAAAATTTCTGGTTTATCTTCCCATTGATAAATTTGACTCCAAACCGGTTTACCTGCCTTGACTGCATCTGCATACCATGCTTCAATACGAGGATCGTAATCTTTAACTTGCTGAAGCTGGCGACGATTGCCCTTCAAGTCTGAATTATAAATATAAAGTTTCCCGATACCATGCTTTTGGCTAACTTCATTAATTAACAGCTTGCCATTATCTAAACGTTCAATACCGATAAATTCACCTTTGGGGTTGGCAAAGCTGTTGTAGCCAACATTGAAAACCCGCATTTGTTTCCAAAAGTAATTTCCGGTAGTTTTAAAGTCAGAAAGATTGAGCAAACCTAGCTCAACCGCATCTAAATTGATTTGATTTATTTGCTTCGGAGTTGTTAAATAGTTATTAAGATGTTGTTCAATGCGATCGCAAATCTCATTTTCTAATTGAGTAGCAAGCTCCCTCACCGCTTTTTGTCCGTTTTGATACGAAAGATAGCCCACAAGTCCCACCGCCCCAAAAATTTGCAATATAAACGGGACAATCAGAACATACTTGAGAGGCATCTTGGCGTAAACTTTGCCAACTAAGCAATTAAGAGATTTGACGGGCTGAAGTTTGGATAACATTGTTGTTTAATTCTTCCCCAGCATATATTAGGGGCTTCTTTGCTACATAAGCTACATTTTATACTAGAAAAATTTCCGGTGTGTCATCACTTTGACTATGACCTCTCTCAATACTTTTTGGATAACTACTCTTCACATAGGACCTCAATTCAGTAATTTCGAATTCAGCTTAAATTTGCTTAGTTTTATCTGGCAATGTATCAAATTGAAATTTAATCGATCGGGTACAGTATGCCATTCAAAAATTCAGGTTGCCATTAACACCCAATCCTAAATTTAATTTCTAATTACTGAGGGAGGTTTTGATTTTTTGTCTCAAAACTTTTGGAATTCTATAAAAACCTATATTTAACTACAAGAATTCTAAAATTGTCATGCAAATATACAGTAAAAACGAAAAAAATCCAAGAAAATTTACCTACTGTTTTTTCTTATAAATAAATGTTAATTTTATTGTAAAAATGTGTCAACTTTATCGCCAATTCGTAAAATTTTTCTAGCTGAGGATTGGGGCAATTGGGTATTAACGCTCAATCTGTAAAAGTGATTAAAAGGCGATGAAGCAACCCAATTAGGTAGAGTTGCTTGTCGTTGAGTTGCAAAGATTTTTTGAAAATTTGGGTAAGCTTCGCCTAAGTAAGAATCCCGGGTTGGGACTATACAACGCTGACATGGATTAACCCCAAAAAAATCCACATCTCCGACTCGAAAAGAGACTAAATCACCTTGTTCGCTAAATAGCTGATCTTCCCAAAATGCTGGTACACCATCAATCTCGATATTGGCACGCATTCGACGGCGCATTTCATCCACACTTAAATCAGGAAACCAAGAAGCAACCTCTGCCAACGTTGCTGTACTAATTACCGTTGGGCCAGGTGAGTGTGTATCATCAGGAAACCCCATCAAAGAATTTTGCCTGAATGTGACAGCAAACTCAAAATAATTACTCAAAGTTGCTTCTAAGGCTTGCCGTTCGTCATCCAGATGAAAAGTTTGTTGTGAGTCAACGCCTGGGATTTGTAGTGAAATAGTTCTATTCAAGAGTGCAAATTTCACCCTTAATAAATGGATTTTAGCATGACGCTTGCCATTGACAAATTTACCCCGTTCGTCAAAAATAGCAAACTCGCGGTCATGCTGTAGTGCGCCACTGGCAAGAACTCCAGCCTCATCAACTTCAATACCATCCAGTGATTTAACTGGATACAGTAAAATCTTGGCTAGGTAAGGCATCATAGCGATTTTGGATTTTAGATTTTAGATTAGTGATTTAGCAGTCCCTAATCGTAAATAGGACTTACGCAAAACTATACACGATAGGAGCAATACCCTGCGGCAAGTCGCTTTACGCCTACATCAATTCTCCTTATCTGAGAATCTTTATTTTCGGACATTGTTTGCGTAAGTCCTGTAAAATCTAAAATTCTTTTGTTACTAATTTTCTTAACTTATGGATATACTGGCGATTTATCTATTCCCCCGATATGATTTAGAGGCCAAAAACGAACTACAGCCCGTCCAATAATATTCTGGCGGGGGACAACACCCCAGCAACGCCCATCATAACTATTGGTGCGATTATCACCTAATACTAAGTATGAATCATTTGGTATAGTCTGGGGTTTTGCCAAAAAAGGTGGCTGTGGCCCTGACTGGCAAACATCAATAACTGTGGTTTGACCAGAAGCGAGATAATTAGATTCTGGTAGCTGTTTGTTGTTAATATAAACTTTGCCATCTCTGAGTTGTACTTGTTCTCCAGGTAAGCCAATTACCCGTTTAATAAAAGCGTCCTGATATTGTTCTTTTTGTAGCTCTTTCGTCGGTGAAAATACTACGATATCTCCACGTTGCGGATCGGCAAATTTATATTTCAACTTATCGACAATAATTTTGTCTGCCTCCCACTGGTTTGGCGTACCATGCAGAGTTGGTTCCATCGAACCTGAAGGAATCCAGCGTGCTTCAGCAACAAAGGTACGAATTCCCAGAGCTAGAACGATACTTAATACAATTGTTCTACCTAGCTCTGCGATCCAGGAATTATCAGGTTGTTGACTAGAGTTGTTATCAGACACTTGGTTTTGCATGAAATTACTGAACTGAAGGAAAGATGTAGGTAATTAACTCGCCTAGTAAGACTTTATCTGTTAATCTTAACGGGAAAACTTTAATTTTCTAGTTATGTTCGCATCTTGGCTACCAATTTTAGATTGTGGATTTTAGGTCGCACCTTTGGTGCGCTGGAAGCGCAACTTGGATTGAGGATATTTTATTTGGGTTTTAACTAGCCTCTGGAGGGCGAAACCAATTTCAAATTCCTAAGCTGTATCCTTTCTAGGATAAAGTCAATCCCAAATTCAAGGTGCGACTTAAGATCCAAAATTGATTGGCGAAGTTCTTCATAGATTAAAAAATAAACTTTTTTGTAACAGGCAGCAAAAAATTTAACACTCAGAGCGCGACTAAGTTTAACCTAAAATCATAGTTGTCTGTAATATATAGCTCCCTGCGTGAACAAAGTTAGTCCTATGTCATCTTCAAAAAGTTTACTGATTCGCCGCGCTCGCATAATTCTACCCAATGGTGAATTGATGATTGGGGATGTGTTGACGCGCGATCGCCAAATAGTCGAAGTTGCGCCAGAAATTTCCCAAACAGCACTAGTCACTGAAATTGACGCAGAAGGGTTAACTTTGTTGCCAGGAGTTATCGATCCGCAGGTACATTTCCGCGAACCTGGACTAGAACACAAGGAAGATTTATTCACTGCCAGTTGCGCCTGTGCTAAAGGCGGAGTCACTTCTTTTTTAGAAATGCCTAATACGCGCCCCTTAACAACGACACAGCAGGCTTTAGACGACAAACTACAACGGGCCTCACAAAAGTCCTTGGTTAATTATGGCTTTTTTATTGGGGCAACAGCAGAGAATCTCCCAGACTTGCTTTTAGCCAAGCCAACATCAGGAATTAAAATTTTTATGGGGTCGATGCACGGTCAATTGCTGGTTGATGGGGAAACAGCACTGGAGGCGATATTTGCTAAAGGCGATCGCTTGATTGCCGTTCATGCCGAAGACCAGGCTAGAATCAACCAACGCCGCCAAGAATTTGCCAATATCCACGATCCAGCCGTTCACTCGCAAATTCAAGATAATCAAGCGGCGTTGCTCGCAACCCAACTAGCATTAAAACTTTCTGAGAAATATCAACGTCGTCTGCATATTCTCCACATGTCAACAGCCGAAGAAGCAGATTTGCTGCGTCAAGAAAAACCTAGTTGGGTGACAGCAGAGGTAACACCACAGCATTTGGTGTTGAACACTAGTGCTTATGAAAAGATTGGTACTTTAGCACAGATGAATCCACCATTGCGATCGCCCCACGATAACGAAGTCCTTTGGCAAGCTTTGCGCGATGGCGTGATTGATTTCATCGCTACAGATCACGCACCCCACACCTTAGAAGAAAAAGCTCAAGAATACCCCAATAGTCCTTCAGGAATGCCTGGGGTAGAAACTTCCCTAGCTTTGATGTTAACTGCGGCTATGGAGGGAAAGTGTACTGTTGCCCAAGTAGTGAACTGGATGTCTAAGAATGTAGCTGTAGCTTATGGTATTCCCAACAAAGGAGCGATCGCACCTGGTTATGATGCCGATTTAGTGCTTGTAGATTTAAACACATATCGTCCAGTCCGGCGTGAAGAACTTTTAACCAAATGCCGTTGGAGTCCCTTTGAAGGCTGGAACCTGACTGGCTGGGCTACAACCACCATTGTTGGTGGTGAGATAGTTTATGATAAAGGCCAAGTAAACACGCAAGTGCGGGGTCAAGCTTTAACTTTCTTGTAGCAAATATTTATTTAATATTACGTATATCTAAAGAAATATACATCAAAGTCATACTTGAAATGGCAAGATTTTCATCTATCCATAGTCAAGACTAGACCAATGTGGTTTGCTTAAAGCTATAGCAAGGGACTGGGAACTGGGGACTGGGGATTGGGTGAAAAGTCCTTTTGTGTCTAAGTTTCATCATCTGTTGATGTCCTAACCACTTTGACTGTTGCTATAAAAGGCAAAAATTCTTGTTTTTCTTCTTTACCCTTTTAATACCAATTCTGTATGAAGATGCGCTAAACCATATTGAAGTACAAGAAATAAGAAAGAGAAACGAACCGCAAAGGACGCAAAGGACACAAAGAAAGAAGTTAAAAGGGTTTGGCGCAGCCTCACAAAGAAATGGTATAACTAAAGGTTATTGACTTCTCGCTGTATCAGAAATTGCAACTTGAAACCTGAATTTATTTGTAAGCGCCATAAAATTATTTATTTTTATTTATTTACAGCTATTTTCAGGTAAATGTATTCCCCAGAAACTATGCCCAAAAAAATAACTATAGAAATAATCAAGGAGAATCGCTATGTCCTTCAAAATTTTAGCTTTAGACGGTGGCGGTATTCGTGGAGTAGTTGCAGCAAAAATACTTCAACAAGTAGAACAAGAAATTAGAAATCAAGGGAAAGGTAACTTTTTACACGAATACTTTGACCTGATTGCTGGCACTTCTACTGGTTCGATATTAGCAGGAGGGATTGCTGTAGGTAAAGAGAGTGAAGAACTTATTAAACTCTATACAAATAGAGGTAAAGATATATTTCCGCCCAATAGAAAAGATCGCTATAAAAACTTACCATCTATTATCAAATCAATTATTGATGTATTTTCAGAATCTAAATATTCTCATGATGGAATTATTCGCGTCCTTAAAGATGCGTATAAATTTACAAAAATAAAGGATATTAAAAAACCTATTATTTTGATTCTTGCTTACGATACCCTATATCGGAATACAACCTTTTTTACAAACTGTCATCCCGATTTAGGAGACAGATGGTACGATGATTGTTACTTATGGGAGATATGTACCGCTTCTGCCTCAGCCCCTACTTTTTTCCCGCCATATAAATTAGAACCTCTAGATAAAAATAAATTTGGTGATTGGGAATTTCCTCACATTGATGGAGGAGTTTCTGCTAACAACCCTTGTCTGGCAGCATTGAGTCTAGTTATGAGGCTCAGTCAATCTCCACTATCTTCAGTACCTCTAGATATTAAACAAAAATATAAACTGGATAATCTGCGATTAGACGATATTTCTATCCTTTCTATTGGTACTGGTCAAACAGGTGAACCATATCAATATAAGCAAATAAGCAAATGGAGAGGCTTAGACTGGGTACAAAATCTGACTAATATCTTTATGGAACCGACATCTGAGATTGATAACACGATTTGCCGACAAATTATGGGTGGATACGAATCTAAGCGTTACTTACGCCTTCAGTTTGACTTAAATGAGACATTTAAACCTAAGCCAAAAGAGACTTATAAAGATCCTCGGATTGTATTACCTCCAGAAGATCGAAAAAACCGATTTACAGGCAAACAAGTTACTGAAGAAATAGATAACACTAGTCCAGAGATTATTCAGCAGTTAATAGATACTACCTCTGCATTCATTGATAAAGGTCTTACGTACTATACCAGAGACGATTCTGGCCATCCAATAAAAGAAGCGATCGCTTCTTTCATTAAAGATAACTAGTGCATTCACTTATGCGGATTAATGTCAAATAAATATAAGATAAAACATCTCGTATTTCTACGATAATTATGTAAAAATACGAGATGTTTTATTGAAAGTTGTTAACACTGATATTCATTACAGATGTCTAAAATTACTTAAATAGGTTTTTAGACATTTCACAAGTCCAGTATTATTGTGTATAGATTATAACTTTAATTCGGGTATATTGAATATAAGGAAAAGTTAGACATTGATGTTGTTAACTTTTCTCTACTAGCTTTGGCTGCTAAATAATCCTGATTAGTTCTCTTAATGAGAATAGAGAACTAATCAGGTTAAACCAAGCTGACTAAGTTCTGCAAAACCTCTAATTCAACCCAACAACAGTTTACATTTCATTAATTCATACACTATCTAAACCAGTTAAAAAACTGATTATTGCAGCACTAAAGCTACTGTTAGAAAAATTTTTCATTTATTTGGGCTTGAGATAAAAATGTTAGTGATTGACAGTGGTGAGCGTGGTAGTGGCAGATAGAACGAGTGTGGATTTCTCCCTCGACTATTTACAGAAATTTTATTGTGCGGTGTTCAATAAAGTGAGATTTATCGGACTTAAATCGCAGCAACGATCAAATAGTTACTAATTCGTAATTCGTAATTCGTAATTGAAGAATATAGAGCAGTTTTATTAATCATTACGAATCATTTTGAGTTCGTTAATGACACAATTAAATGGTGTGAGTTCGGCTTGACGAGTGCCCCCATCCTCATAAGTTAAACTTACACTTAGATAACTATCTGGCTTGTAGGGCAACCGTTCCGCCCATTCAAGTGCCACAATTCCTGGTATGACTTCAACGCCTTCCCAATAACTTTCTAAGTTTAGGGCTGCAACTTCTTGTGGTTCTAAGCGATATAAATCTAGGTGATAAAGGGGAAGCCGTCCTTCGGTGTACTCATTAATCAGGGTGAAAGTGGGGCTGACAATAGGTTCAACGATTCCCAATCCCTTGCCAATACCTTGAACTAGGGTAGTTTTACCAGCGCCTAAATCACCTTCTAGTAAAATTACACTGCCAGGAGTCAGGGATTCACCCAGATTAATACCTAAGCGTAGTGTTGCCTCTGTATCTGCAAGAAAAATTTTCATAATTTAGGGATTGGGGATTGGGCATTGGGCATGGGGCATTGGGGATTGGGGATTGGGGATTGGTTATTCACTAATGACAAATGACAAATTTTCATCTTCCTTAATTTTGAATTTTGTTAGCGCAGGGTAAAGCCTACGGCATGGCTTCGCTTAGAGCGAGTCTGCGTACTCTGTAAGAGTTGCAAGCTACGCTTTTAGCGTCTCGTAGAGAGCGTCATTTTGAATTTTGAATTCCCCGAAGGGGCTGACCTCTTCCGTACCACCGCAACAATACTTGTGCTAGTTTCTGCGGATTGTGACGGACAAAACCCGTTTCATCTTCATATAAAACATTAGCTGCAACAATCCTTCGCCCTAGCTGAGTTACGGCTTCTCTATCTAGGAAAACGGGGTAGGAGTTTTGTTCGGCGTAGCGGATGAGTGATTGTTCTGAGGGAGATTTTTTGTGGATTAGCACAGCATCAAATAGCCGTCTTTGCCCACAAGCAGCATCAATTGCTCTAATATGATCGGCAACAGTGTAGCCTTCGGTTTCTCCTGGCTGAGTCATGATATTGCAGATATAAATACGGGGGGCATCTGTTTGAGCGATCGCATCGGCAATTTCTGGTACTAATAAATTAGGAATGAGACTTGTATAAAGACTACCTGGGCCAATAATGATGTAATCAGCTTCTTTAATTGCCTTAATTGCTGCTGGTACCGCCGGTGGATTATTGGGAATGCAGCCAATTTTGACAATTTTTCCCCCAGCTTTGGGAATGCTAGACTCCCCCTCAATGCGACGACCATCGGCTAATTCTGCCCAAAGGCGAACATCACTGAGAGTCGCTGGTAGCACTTGTCCCCGTACCGCTAGCACCTTAGAACTGGCTGCAACTGCTTGTTCTAAATCTCCAGTAATATCACTCATTGCCGTTAAAAACAAATTGCCAAAACTGTGACCCGTTAACCCATCTCCAGCCCGAAAACGGTATTGAAACAATTCTGTTAATAACTTTTCTTCGTCTGCTAATGCAGCCAAACAATTGCGGATATCTCCTGGTGGTAACACTCCAAATTCTTGACGCAACCGCCCAGAAGAACCACCATCATCAGCGACGGTGACAATAGCAGTAATATTAGCGCTGTAGGTTTTTAGTCCCCTCAACAACGTAGAAAGCCCCGTACCGCCACCAATTACTACTATTTTCGGGCCTCGGTACAATCGATGATGTGCTAGCAAAACATCGATCAGTTCTTCCCCTCCTTCTGCCCTTAGTACCTTAGTAATTGAGCCGACAGTCCGAGTTTGCCCCCAAAGCACCAACAGCAACCCGCCAAGCAGTACCAAAGGGCCGCTGATATAGTTGGGTAAGAGGTTGGTGATTAGTCCCAGGAAACCCCTAAACAACTCGATCATCCAAAAAATCGGGGTCAGCTTAATCCAAATAGCTAACCCCAAACTCGCCAGCAGTACACCTCCAATACTAATCAACAACCAACGTTTTACCGATAGTCCGGGGGATAACCATTTGAACCACTGGTTAACCCGATAGGAAGTACGAGAACGCGACTGCTTTTGCAGGGCGTTGAGGGCTTGTCTGAGAAAACCAATTGACATACCTGATTTACAGCAGTGCTACAAACAATAATTTACAGAAAATGTACACCACTTGGTTTAAAACATGAGGCGTGAAACTATTATATTTGTCTATCCCATTAGACTAAGAGCTAGCGGTGAAGATTGCCAGTATTTCTAGTTAAACAATGCCTGGGCTTTGTAAAAGTGAATTGAATGGAAAAACGAATTTTAGGATTAGATCCCGGACTGGCAACTTTAGGGTTTGGGGTAATTACCTGTACACAAATTGCTAAGAAGATGCCAGAAACTACAGTAAATATGCTGGATTTTGGGGTAATAAAAACGTCAGCAGATGTAGAAATGGGGCTGAGGCTATGTACCTTGTTTGATGATTTACATACCGTGATGGAGGAATTTCAACCAGATTTGGTTGCGATCGAGAAACTATTCTTTTATCGAATGTCAAGTACAATTCTGGTTGCACAGGCGCGGGGTGTACTAATTTTGGTGTTGGGGCAGCGTCGTCTTCCTTATGTAGAGTTTACTCCGGCTCAAATTAAGCAAGCTTTGACCGGGTACGGTAACGCGGATAAGTTAGATGTGCAAGAGGCGGTAGCGCGGGAGTTAGATTTAGATGAAATTCCCAAGCCGGATGATGCTGCGGATGCTTTGGCGGTAGCTTTGACAGCTTCGTATCAGTTGTAGGTTTTGTAAAAAGAGAATAAAGTTGGAAACTAGAGAATAAAGTTAGAAACCGACTGGCACATCTGTCTTTACTCTTTAGTTTACAGCATTTCCGGCAGCTATGAGGATGTACCTCATAGCTGAAAGGTATGCGCTAGGAGAGGGGAAAGGAGAAAAACTATCTATATTCCATAATAGCCGGAAGCGCTGTAGTGTATAAATTTATAGTTAGTACTTATACTGTGGCTATGGATATAGCCCAATCGAAAAAAGAGAATAAGACTCTTCCATCCTTATGTCAGGGCAAACGCATTATGTCAAGAAAAGGATTTTATTGTCAATAACTTTTAGAATAGTCGCATTAGTAGCAGCTTATTGACATAGCTTTAGCGATCGCTTTGAGTTTGGGAAACTAAACCAAACGAGAAATGCTGATTTTTTCGTTGGTTCTTAAGCTTAGTTGCGATCAAGAGTAATTTAAATGCTTTTGCCCTAGTGCTTATGGTGACAGAAAAATTAAATATCAACTCTGAAATTCGGACAAAAAACCGATGACTATTAACTAAAGATTAACTGCTGTTTTTGTACTACCACCATGCTGAGTGACTCTGGGGCGACACCTGATTTTTACGGTTCCTTTGGTAAATACATCATCACTAGCTTTAGCCGACCAAATATAAGCTTCACCAGCACCTAGATTACTCATATTTTCTGGAGTCAGACTGTTAAGCGATACATTAGCTTTTTGAATGTGCTTTAGCCAAGCTGGTGAATTAAACCGATGCATTATTATGTGTGAGGATAATTCAATGAGGGACGTGGGGACTGATGGTGGATCTTGTGAAGCAACCATTATGCTAGTTCCCTTGTGCCGCATTTCTCGAACTACCTCGATTAGTCCAGCTACCAGGTCTGGGCTTTCTATGTACTTGTGCGCTTCATCAAAAACAACAAGTTTGTTGAATAGCTTTCCATTATGAGTTGCCTCAGAAAGAATTTGCAACAAAACAACGAAGAGTCCCAAAGCTTCGTCTTTTTCAATAAACTCATCTCGTAAATCCACGATAATTAAGCGACCAGGACGAACAGCATCAGTCAAGCGACGGCTATCATCAATGTATTCAGCCGCAAATTCTAATCTAGTTCTGGCTAAATCTTTTAGGTGATCTGATAGAGAAGAGCTTTCTACACCTCGAATAATTTCTTGAAGTGTTAGTTGCTCGCGCAACCTTCTCATAATTTGGTTCACTTGGCGCAAATACATACTTTGACTACCAACAGCACCCATCAAAAATCTCCAGTGTGTAGCTTTGAGTTCTGATGCCGCAAAGGTAAGAGGAAGAACTTCTATATTTGGGTACTCAGCTTTTCTTTCTTCAACTTTTGAAGCGGGAACGAGTATCACAACATCTTTAAGTGCAGCTGGTTCTGCCCCAAATCTTTCACGCAACAAAGTTATTTGAACAGGCTCGGAATTGGGTGAAACCATTGAAGTAAACTCAGGCTTGTAATCTTGGGTTGGACTGTAATGAAAAATTACAGTTGCTAAGGGGCTTGGTAGAATGTTGATATTTGAAATAGGCATACAAGCCATTTCAACAATACTACCTAATGTATAACTTTTTCCTGCTCCTTGAACTCCAAAAAGGCTGATAGTGTGAGTTTGATTCAAGTCTAAAGCAACCTTACGTCCAGATGTCTCTCCTAGAATTCCATACTGGGGGGTTGAAGATTGAACGCCAAGCATTACGTCATAAACCAGTTCCTTTTTAGGTGCTTCATCAGTTTCAACCTCTAATGGTAAAGGTAAGGCAAAATTATCTGGTGGCTGTGAGTTAATAACTTCAACAGATTTTAAGATATCCTGAACCTCTTGTATTTCTTGATTGTTTACTGCGGAAGCTTCTATCTCTCCACTGATACTTGAGGGGATTTCGTAAGAATTTACTGAAGAGTAAACTACTGGAGTAGAAGTTTCAGGATGTTCTTCTTCTAAAAGAAGACTTTGTTGATCATCCATTATCAAATCATCCCAAGTTGTAGAACGTTTCCTTGATGGGACAAGAAAAGCGGCTGATATCAAACGAGGGATTGAATCTGTAATATTCCTTTGCTGTGACTCTTTTATAATATCTTTCCCCTCAGAATATTGAGTGATTTTTACGGCAGGTTTTGCTAAAGCGATCAATTCTTTAATTAAATCAATACCAATACGATGATATTCAATTCCTTGGTCAGATTCCGGTGGTTCCGTGCCTGATTTTTCAAAATCAAAAACTAGCGCACTTCGTGTAAATTGAAGCGTGTAACCATCTTCTAATGTTGTGATTAAAATTCTTGCTTCTTCTGCGGCATCCTTCTCAATTACTTCATAGCGCAAAGCTCGTTCTAAGTAAAATTCAAGTAGAGTCGCAAATTCACGAATTTTTAATACTATGTCTGGTCTTGGCTGTGCCTCAAAGTGTAGGCACAAAACGTTTTGAGATTGATTAATTTGTTCTGCTATTTGCTCTTTTAATCGATTGAAACTGCTAATACTTCCTACCTGGGCATAGCATTTAACTTCAACTAGGTTGCAAACTATAGTTCGAGTTTTAGCATTGAGATCAAAAAGCGCTAAATCTGTACGTTGCAAACTGACTGAGTTACCTAATTCATCTGCTTGCTGCTTCGCTTTTTGAAACAATTCTATATGGGCATCCAAAGGAAGTATAATTTGGTTTGATAATGCTCCTTGGTACTGCAAAAATAGACGAGCTAAAGCTAGTCCAAGAGCTTCTGCTTGTTGATTAGCAGATGAGATTAGTTTTAATGCTAGTCGTCCAGAGAGCGATCGCAGTTGTTCAAGAATAACCCTTGCATGACTTCCTTCAGCTTCTAGTCCATGTTGCTCTAAAACTTGCGACAAAACTGATTCCAGTTCTGATAAAGAGCGCGAAGTAACGACCAATCGATGTCCAAGACTAGCGGTAGTATTAGGAACATAGTCAACTAAGTAAGGTGGGCGATCGCTCTGACCGCCGTGGTCGAAAAATTCAATGCCAATATTACGATCAATGGTGAAAACCCAATCACAGACATTATGAATATGGTGTAATAATTCCCGTTGTTCTGCATTTAGACCTAACGTTACCACTGGACGATTTTCAAAAGCTGGTACCCCTGTAGCGACAGTAGCGGTTGCGCCGGACATTATTTTAGGCAGATCAGCCAATAAATCAATCAAGTTTTCTGCACCAACAACAGAACGCGCTTGGCCATGACGGGGTTGTCGCCGCCAGAAAGTACCACTCTCATTATCTTGAAATTCGACAACAAAGTCTTGAACTAGACCATGTAAAGATGTAATCTCTTTCGAGCGGAAGGGTGGTGCTGAACCGATTTCTTTTGCAGGAAATAAATCTACTAATATACTGATGTGAGCTTGATATTTATTTTTTGATTCTGGGTTACGAAAATCATTAACGGAATGAACTGCCAGATTTAATTTGGGAAACAAGTAATTTCCGCTAGACGTAGAAAAAGCATCAACTAGCTCTGACGTTACGCTGGAAATTGGTGTAAGGAGTTGTTCTATGGCTTCACCAACTCCAGGCGCTTCTGGATCAGGGACAAATAAGCGAATGTCATACCGTAAATCTCTAAATGCTTCCCGCTTTTGCAATAAAATAAGGGCATCTGCAAGAACGGTGGCACGACCTGAGTTAAATGCATTAATACTAAGCGTGCGGATGTATGGATTTTGTGCTAAATAACTTTCAATCCGAGAAGCTAAGACATCAGCATTGACCGCAGCACCAATGGTAGGTTCTGGTAGTCCTAAAGCAGCACAGACTTCCCCTAGCAAGCCCCGTGTGTTTTCTTCGGTTGATGGAGCATACAGCGACCAGAAGGGATTAATATTATCAACTGTGATAAAAACTCTGCCGTCAGTTAGGGGCAAAGTTGGAGGTACGTTTAAAGGTAGAAACCCCTGTAAAATGCCATCTCTTGCGGAAACCACATATTTTTTTTGTCCATTGTAGGTAGCAGCAACCCAAGATTGTGCAATTTGACTCCATGTTGTCAGCCATAAGGCACGTAGCGGATGGGTTGATCCTAATAATATAGCTTCCCGTGTTTGTCCACGGAAGTCTGTAATCTCCAAGCGCACTGTGTCTACCAACAATACATTTTTCAAGTCACGGAGAGATTGCCAGTCTGAAGCATTGCTTTTTTCTACTTTACGGCACAAGTCAACTAACAGTTCTCGGTATGCCGCAGCGTACTCATAAGCAACGTCTTTCAAAGCAATAAAATTAACCGCCTGAGAAATAAGGTTTTTATCTCCCGAAAGAATGTCGGCGAAATAATCAGCACGGGTTGATAAAAAACTTGATGCTACTGCTGATTTCGGAAAATCAATAATATCTGTTGAGGGCGAACCAACTTGGCCCATTTTGACCTGTAGTTTCCAACCTACAGGACTCTGTGGGGATGTTAATATTGCAAGTTCTAAATCCCTTAAGCATTGCGCTATGGGGATACGAAATTTGCCGTCACGACCAAATTTTACTTCTAAAGCTTCTTGGGCTGTGCTGCGAGTTTTGCTACTTTTTTCAGCCCAAACTACATCTTTGAGGGTAACTACATTGGGATCACGACCCTCGGCGATCGCCTTAAACTGGAGTCTTAGTTTTGCGTGTTCTAAGCTAATTTCTTCAGAAAACTTGATTTCTGGTGGTTCTGCATCAATTTCAGCATTGGGAAGTACATAAAATAATTCACTTTCATAAGGCTTTATCTGGGCAAGAGTTGAACTATTCTCTGGTTCAGCTAAAGGTATTGGATCATCATTCTCTGTCCAAGGTAAAACCCTAACAAAATGCCAGCCTTCTTCAAATTCAAATTTATCGAGTTTATCTAAAGTAACATTTTTATTTTGGCTTCTTGTTTTCCATACTTTAACTTTTTTAGCACTTCCAACAGTACAACCATCTTGCGTCATAATTTGGACAGTAAAGTGGTCTAACCCCTCTATTTGCTGAGGATGGGGGTCTACCTTAAACTCAACTTTGAATTTTTTTTGTTCTTTGGGAACTAATACTTGTTGACCAATTAGGCTTTGTAAACTTTGATTGGTTTCATCATCTTTTACAAAACTTAGTCCAATATCCAAAACTTCTATTAAGATTTTATCAGGACTAACATATTCCTGAAACTTCCATTTGTCAAAAGATATATCCCAATTTTTGCGGTTTAATATAACTTGCTTAGTCCACACGTATGGGTCTTCTACACCTACTTCAACTAAATATTTATTTAATTTATTTTGAACTGATTTATCAGCTAACTCTAAATCTAAAACTCTACCCAAAATCGATTTGTCAAAATTTAAGGTAAGCTTTTTCATCGATTCTAAATTCTTGCGAATTTTGAAAGTGGTATTTGTAGGTTGATCAAACAAATGAAAATCTGGAACCAAACCCAATTCATACAATGCAGCACCAAGGGTATCCCCAGCAATCCCATTTATAACTGCGGTTTGCAAAAAACGCGCTTGCTTTACTGCATTAGCCCAACGCCATTTCTCTTGGGTTAAATACTTCAAAATTTCTTTAATATAACCTTGTAAAGGTGTCGGAACTTGCTGAATGAGTTTCTGAACTAGTTGCTGATAAACATCAGCCAGAGAAATTTCTTCAAACGACGCAACGTTGAAGGAATCTTCTGCATTTGTTTGCAGATTTGATGGTAAAAAGATAAGTAATGGTGGTCGTAACGAACCATCAGGTAAAGGGTTACGTAGTTCGATTAACTTGGTAGACGAAATATATAAATCTGGGTTGTCAGTATTTTGTCCGTTACCATTCAAAATAAAAACTTGCGCTTCTGGAACTTCTCGACGCAAGCTGCGCGTCAGTATTATCATCAGATGTGAGTCCAAATCTGCGACTCGCATACAATGACCTTTACTGCGTGAAGCAAGAATATCTCTCAGGCGCGGTAACAATAATGATTCTAAAGCTTGAGTTAATTCCTCATGCTGAAGCTCTTTAAAATCTTGGCTCATTTGTTACCTCTGGAATTCTCAGTATTGATAGTATAACGAGGAGTCACTGTTTGGGTAACATAGGCATCCGATAGATCTTGGAAAAATCCAATTTCTCGCAGACGAGTCTTGAAAGCTGTAACATTTTTCCGCAGTGCCTGCTGATCTACAATGCTGGGTTGTCCGAAGCCATCAGCAGGAGGTAAACGATCAATGTAGAGACCATAGCGATCGCGCAGAAATATCAGCAGTTCATCAACCCTAATTTCACGGGTCACAAAGCTTGTTCTGTTGGGTTCTAAAACAGCAATTTGCAATAGTACTTCAAGTAATCGACTTCCTAAAGCAAACCAGCGAGGGCTGTTAGCACGAGATTGACGTAGCAAGCCCAAATCACTATTTTTTAGGAAAAAAGAATCCAAGCATTTGGTAATAGCCTCCCTATGACTCCTGCCTTTTAAAGCTACTATTATTTCTATAAAAGTATCAAATTCTCCCAAATTCATATTAATAATGCGCTGCACTTCTGGAGGAATTGAAGATTCTGCTCCTCCTTCCTGATATCTTTCTATAAGTCCCGTTAATCTTGATTTAAAATAATCCTCCCGTTCTTTATTCTTAGAAGAATGCAAAAGTTGTAAAACTTCTCCAACAGAGAAATAATTTCCAGCAGGTGATAACTTGTTTCTTTTTCTTAAATATTCAGCCATTTCATCTAATTTTTTGGTGATGAAATGAGCTTCAATATAAGTTGGGATACGACGGTAATGGGTATCTGCACTTTGACGACCTAACTCTGTCATGTGAGAATTGGTAGGGTCGCCCATATCAACCAGTAGCCCAATACGGTGCGGACAATCACCATGTGGTGAAGATATTCTAGGTTTTACCGGACAGCGATCGCACGTTGGGTCACTTCCACGCCGCTTTACTAACGCTGGTAAAAGTTTCATCAGGCGCAGGTGGTACAGCCCTAAGTGGAATGACAACAGCGTTTTCAGGTAATCCACCAGAACTGATCGAGGCATATAACTTTCATAGGTTAGCAAACGGAGAATATCATCTGCTAGCAAGTCTGCTTGACCAATACAAAGGGGTGAGTATCTCTCAAGTTCTTTGGAACGGTCTTCAGCGTCTTTTTTGACTTGCTTATCAAAATGTAGAATTGCCTGAGTTTCTACATCAATTCTTTGGTCTGAAACTAAAATACGGTCAGTTTGTTGGTCAAGCCCAGCAAAAATAAAATCCTTCAACGCATCCCTTGCAGCTTGACCCAAACCATTACGGGCATGATAAATCATCCAATAAATTTGCTCAGATGAACCATGATCTCTAGCGTGTTTTGTATTTCTATATTTGTATGCATTACCGTGTAGTGGTCGAGGCGATACAACAGCTTGGTTTGATTTTCCTCGATTAACTAAATCCAATAAATCAGTTTCTAGCCACTTATAAACGATATCTTGATGAGCGGCAAAGCCAACAAACTTATCCTGATTTTCTTCTTCGATAAAATCTTCTAAAAATTTATCTATAGTCAATATAGTGCTGAAACTTCTAACTCTACCGGGATAGCCATCAAATTTCAATCTAGGAAAGAAATTGAGTAAAGCCCTGTCGATTTCAATATGTGTGTAGTCAACATAAGTTATTTTGCCAAGTGCAAAGGCTTTGTCTTTTTTATCCAGTTCCATTAAATTCCCTCTTGGACTTGTGTCAGCGATAAATTACCAACTTCATCGCGGCTGATACTATAAAAGTCTTGTCCGGTTTCTGTGAGTAAAACTTCTTGATAAGGGGCTGAAGCCAAGATATTTTTGAATACAGCTAAACTCCGGTAAAGCCCCTGTTGTTCTTCAATACTGGGACGATAACCCGCATCAAGTCTTTTCAGCATCTCATATACGTCCAAGTTTATACTTAACTCTGCATCATGTCTCATTGAAAAATGATACTGAAGATAGAATGCTTGTGGCAAAAATTCTATAAAGCGAGTAATTCCCCCAGCTTCACCAAGTTTAATGCCAAAACTATTACTATCAAATATACGGTAACTGCGGATAGTACCGTTGTTGACTTGGTGAACTCGTAGGGCTAGTTTATTGCTAAGACGAGATGGATTTCTTAGCCCTTCGCCCCTGTTGATAGCTCGTAAGAGAGGTGGCACTTCCTTGGCTAAGTCTTCCTCTGCTGTTACTAGCCTTAGAAAATCTTCAAAATAAGAATAAGGTAGCATTTGCTGCCATCCTGAATCTCGGCGTTCAAAGTATTGCCGCCGTCGTAGCATAGCTATATATTTCTTGTATGCTTTTTGACGATTGTCTTCAATTTTACCTCGATAGTCACGAGGTAGTTCTTCAAATGTCTTTTGTAACAAATGGTCATCATTGCAGCTGCGGTCTGAAAAATTAAACCGCCCCATTTCTTTAGCACCGGGTTCTAAAAAGGCAAAGCTGCGGTCAAGGCTAGGATTGCTGGTTTCTCCAACATCAATTTCTTGTAGCAGAGAAATTAAGCGATCGCCTGAACCTTCCATACCTCCCATCCAAGAATTAAAGTAAAATCCATCAAGGATGTGTTGTCGTGCTTCAGGGGTGCTTTGGCGATACAATTCGTGAACGCCGTCGCAATCCCTTGTTCCTGCCAGCATAAAGGCTAAGGCTGAACGCAAATCCCGCAAGGTAATATGCAAGCGTCCGCGTAGGTGGCTGATAGTATATAGGGTTTTAAGCCTTTCAATCACCTTCGGGCTTGCTGTCCCATCCATGAAGGTGCGGGCATTGTGGTAAATGTAACATCTTTCTTTTAGGTCGCAACTACCGCAAGCTTCCCAGAAACGCGGTTCAGTCATGCGGCGAATTAATCTATCAAAAATTGAGTGATTTTCTTGCCCCAAATCGGCGACAACTGACCGGATATTGAGGTTGATGACTGCAACACCGTTTTCTGGATCTGCACCTTTTATGCCATTTTTGACTATTTTGGCGAGTTTGGGAAATCGACTTTCATGTTCAGATAAAAAGTCAACTAGGCGACCTTCGTTAATTGCAATTAACCGCGTTTCGTTGGTTTGCCAAGTTTGTGCATTTGACCCTTGGAAAGGTGCTAAAAATTCTAAAAGTACCTCGTTATTAACTTTATCGCCTTCGTCTTGGCTACCGTCATAATTGGTAAAGAAAGTTCGTCCTCTTATTTGGAACTCGGAACCGTTTAATCCTCTTTTTAATTGGACATTTTCTTTATCTTTTGCATATTTTTCTAATTGCTGAATAAAGGCTGTTTTACCATCACCTGCGTTCCCAGAAATCATCACCAGGCTAAACTCACCTGCTAAAATTGCAGGTTGCAATGCTTGGTCTAACAGTGTAGGGACATAAGTTAACTCGCCTATTTGATCTAATCCTCTGGTTCCTGCATTGGTTTGCTGACTTTGGCTGTACAGGGTAAGCAAATGGCTAACAAAGGGATTGAAATTAGGTTTAGAGGTATCTGTTAAGGTCGATGGTAAGGATTCAGTTGTTAACAGAGTGGGTTGGGAAATCTTTCTTGGGTGTTTGATTGCATCCAATGCTTCGCCGAATTCCTTAGCAGAAGAAAATCTATCAACCCTGTAGGGAGAAATAGCCTTCATCAAGAATTGTACTAATTCGTCACTCAAATCCTTAGACGCAGTAAAATTTCGTGGATCGTGGGGTAGTTTATCTCGCCTTAGTTTGGGGTCTTGGTCGTCGAAGGGATATTTACCTGTAATACACTCATAGAAAGTAATCCCCAGTGCATAGAGGTCGCGATCGCTTTTTTGGGCTTGATCAATTTGGTCTAAATCTAGAGTAAGGTCAAAATCTGGTGGGATATACGCCCTAGTTCCACCGCCTGTCATGCTTTCATCCCGTTCTGAGACAGCAACGTTAAAGTCAATGATCCGAACTCCCTTGTCTGTCAGCAGCAGATTAGAAGGCTTGATATCTTGATGGTAAACACCATTTTCGTGCAGATGTGCCAACCCTGCGGCGGTTTGTAGTGCAATTTTTACAGTGTCTTCCAAGGAAAGGGCTTCTGTTTCTAGAAGCTTTTCTACATCTTCACCATCAATGTAATCAAATAGGATGTATGGTGTATCATCTGGAAATTTACTAGCAAAAATAACTTTGACAATATAGGGATGTTCAGGAATATTTAGGAGTGTTTTGTATTCTCGTACTAAACGCTGATAAATTGATTGCTTGTCGCGGGTGATAAGTTTCATTACTAAATCTCTATCTCCCATCGAATCAAAGACTTTGTAAGCTACCCCAAATCCACCCTGGCCAAGACGCTTTTGGATAATAAATTGATTACCAAGAAGATATTCTGCTGGTAAATCTCGCAAATCTATTTCAGCTAAAGATTTAGGGTTCTCCCCTGTATTGGGTGTTGGGGGTAGCACTGGTGATTTTGGTGTGATGATATTGTTGAGTTCAACCAGTGTAACTGCTGCACTTATAAAGCGGTCTTCAACGTCAAAAGCGCAAAGTTTCTGCAACCATTCATCAATACCTGCTGGGAGGTCTGGTTTATAGGAGGATGGTTTTTCTGGGAAAATAGCATCGCAGTCAAAAACCTGTGAAATATTCTCAAAAGCCGTTTGTCCTGTTAATAATTCGTAAAAGACCAACCCAGCCGAGAATAAATCTGAGGCGATACTGGCTTCGGTGGGGTCGCGGTAACATTCAGGTGCTTGATAGTTATAATCAAGCTCGTCTACAATATCTCCTGCAATTGTACTGCTGCGGTTTTTTGTCACTCTCGCGTAGTCAAAAGCAGTTAGCCGCGCATTCCCATCAGGAGTAACTAAGATAGCATCTACAGTCAGGTTGCGGTGAATAACCTCGTATTTATGGGCGTGGTCAAGGGCTGAGAGAATATCCCGTATTATGCCAATTTTTTGGTCAAAAGTAAGTGCTAAATTCGGTTTTCTGATGTGTTGGCTGAGGGGTTCTCCGGGGATATCTTCTATAACTAAAATGAATTTATCTTCTGCTTCAGTGGGAAAAAATTCTGTTAATTTCAATATATTCGGATGACCAGGCATTTGCACCATTGAGCGATAAGCATTGCTAATCAGATTGCGTTGGCGATCGCGGATGCTATGCTCTTGGTAGGGGTCAACTTCATAAACGCGCAGTCGGGCTATTCCGCCGCGTTTACCGAGAAAAATATGCTTGGCGCGGTATTCTGTATATTTATCTGGGGTTCCTCCCAGTTCCTCTTCTATTTGCCATTCACGGTAAATAGTAGGCGCAGACTTGGGACGGGCTTTCCCTACGATTGCTTGTTCAATATTGGTGTGAAAAGAACGAATATCCTGTGAACGATGGCTAGGAATATGACCTTTGCCTTTGAAATAAGTCAGGCATTTTTGATTGAGGTAAGTGATATCATCCTCATCAGAACTCCCATGAGCATCAACATGAGAGTTAGGGGCTGTCATTAAAATTGCAGCGTGGACGTGAATTTGTTTGAGGTCTGTTTTGGTGGGAAAAGCATCACAGATTAAAGATTTGATAACCTTAGCATTTTGTCTGCACTTTGCTACTGGCGCACCAATATTACCTCGTCCTTCTGGATACCATTTTGAATTATAAATATCAATCAGTCCGGGAATACCTTTAACATCAACAATAAAAATGCTGTGAGGGGCGATGATGGCTAGGTCAATTTCATATTTTTCTTTGCCTTGGGGAATTTCAAAGTTATGGATAATTGTGTAAGTGTCAGGTAAGTTATCGCGGAGAAACTTAATTGCTTGGCGTTCGGAGTCGTTGACAGGTTCACCAATACGAATGACTTTAGCAACCATCAAACACCTCCCTTATCAATAGTACTTTCAACTATTTTTACTGCCTGAGCTTCTATTTCAATAGCCTTAGCTAAATCTTCCCAGGCATTAAAGACTGGTTGCCCAATTGATTGACGAGTTTTTTCATCTGGCCAAGGGATGATAACTTGTTCTACGTGTTCAGAAACTACTCTGGGAATACTGTAACCATACGCTTGTCTTTTAAGAAGTCTTTGACCATAATTACTTCTGAAATAAGCATAGATGTAGCCAGCATCGACCTCATTATGTGGAACTAATCTGAATACATCATCAGCACAGAACATTCCATCAAGATGTGAGTTTACTAAAATTGGCCATCCAAATATTCCATTAAGTTGTCCTGCTGCTTGAAAAACGATCCAACCTTTTTTTAGCAAGTAAGTTTCAATATCTTTAGATTTCTTACTAACAAATCTCTCTGGCGATGGACTCATTCGATAAATATCATTTCCACTTACAAAAGCTGGCCCATAATTTTCTGATTCTACCCACTGTCTTTTAAAAATATTTGGCTTAAATAGATTTTGAGTAACAGAGCTATGAGCAAGAGTTAGAATATCGCAGTTAGCTTTTGTAATCGCCTTTTCTGCTTCTAGTGCTAAAGGTGAATGAAAAGCACCATCAAAGCGCATTCTTAGAGAGCTAGAACTAACCCCTGCTACTAGAGGTTTAGATATTTCATGTAAATCTGGTAATCGAGGTAGCTGTATTTTATTTTCTAATATTTTATCTGACTCATACAAAATATTTAATGCTTTTGTTCTTTTAACAGAAGCTTCTTTAATTAATTCATGTACTATTTCTTCAATATCTGCACCTAATCTTGGCACTGGTAAATCAGCGATATGATGAGGCTCAATACTTTGAATTATTGAACCATAAGTTCCTGAGATAACAAGAGGAACTCCGAATTTACTACTGAGATAAGCATATAGATAACCTGGCAAAATCTTGTTAGCGTCTGCAACAACCCGCATAAAATGCTGTGAACCCGCCATCGCTCTCATCTCAGAACGGGAATAAACCATTCTACCTATAGTTCCAGAGCAAGTTATCAAAGTCCATCCTTCATCAATTAGTAATTCTGGATGTGCAGCTACTTGTTTTTTAGATAAAAGAGGTAGATTTGATAAATCTGCTGTCAGAATATCTGTACTGCCAAGAAAAGGAATACCGTGTTCTGGGTCTTCAACATAATTACGAGCAAATCTGGGGCCATTAAAAATCCCTTTCATTCCTCCTTTTGTAACTTCATGCAAAGGTTGTTTCTTGGCAGAGAGCTTTTCCAGTATCACCTTTGCTTCAAAAGCCCCTGAAAGATACGGGTTACAATCCAAACGCCGCCCGTTATTTTCCATCCAAGAGGACATTACTGGAAAGTCTAGCTTGGTAGTTTTCATGCTTGACCCTCCTCAAATGGAAACCATTGCTGCATTTTAATGCACAACATTTCAAATGCTGTATCTGTACATCCTTTGACAGAGACTTTGCTGGTTATATTTTTATAAATAGCTGATGAGCGAGGAGTTCTTGAGAATTTCAAAGCATCTTCAACAGCTTTCTTCGGGTCAGCAGGTTTCAACGCCGAAGCATCCCATAAACCTTTTTGTTCTAACCACTTTTTTAAAGAAGTATCTTGTTTAAATCGGAAAGCTTCTTCTACGTTGCGATTATCCTGTAGTATCCAAATCTCTAGTTCTGGGTCAATTACAATCACTGCACAATTCTCTTCATCCCAACCAGTTTCAATAAGATTTTCCATAATATTATTAGAAATTCTTTCTACCCCAGGCGACCCATCCCAAGCATTATCTAACACCACAACAGCATAGCGATGAGTTTTTTGGTAAAGGCGAATTAATTCATGGGCGCGGTTATACACACCTGGGTCACTACCGGCTTCAACAATAATGTCCTGTTGTGGGTCGAATGCAAACTGCCGAATTCCCAAACTTCTATGGAACTGCTTTCTTGTCAAAAAACCCGTAAAAGCTGCTTCCATATTTTTATCAGCCAGCAAAAAGATACAATCTCTCATCCCAGTACCCCTGCTGCAAACAGGGAGCCAAGGTCAATACTTCCCTGCCAATCTTGTAAACGTGGGTGTTTATTTCCGGGAATTGCCTCTGCACCATTTTCTTTACTACTTCGCATCACAATCACTGATTCTAGTTCAGTATATGCCAACACTACAGGTGAATGTGTAGATACCCAAACTTGGGAATCATACACAGAACTTAAAGATTGTAATACTACCTCAATTGCTCTGGGATGAATACCATTTTCTGGTTCTTCCAAAAAAATTAGACTATGCGGTTGAGGCAGATAGGGCAAAATAGTCAGTGCCAAAATATGCAGGGTTCCGTAAGATAATCCTGAAGAAGTAACAACATGATTACCCCAATACGTTAATTTGAGGTAAGCATGATAATCCTCTTCACGTTGAATGGCTTTTATTGTCACAACATTAGGCAAAGCCATTTTGACGTGTTCTACCCAAGACTTAAATAAATCTGGCTGTTCTTGTTGCAAATTCAGCACTAACCAAGGCAGATTATAACCATCTTTACGCAAAGTTTTAGGCTGACCAGGCGGACAAGCTTTCCGCAGCACTGACCAACTTGGTTCATAACGCATTACGCCTTTTTCTAAAAGATTTCTGAACCAAATAGATGCAGAAAACTTATCAATATCATTGGGTAAATTTGCTAAAGCTAATTCTTGAGGTTCGAGTCGCAAGTTAATTCTAGAGCGGCTTCGGTCTTCTTGTTTAAAAATTGTTCTTGAACCGGATTCCCGCACAATAATTGTTTGCCAATAACGAGGGCGTTTACCTCCTATTCCCCAGCCTTCTTTGGGTTCAGAAACCTTCTGCGGAACAATATACAAAAATTCATCAGTTACATGAAGCTCAATCTTATTAAAAATTTGAAACCGAATTTCATACCTAATACTCCGAGGATGTCTATTTTTATGTTCTATAACTGTGGATGGTGCATATTTAAGCAATTTAACAATAATTTCTTCAGGCAAATCAGCTTCTATGGCAAAACCAAAATAATTCCCTTTGCCATAATGCAGCAATTCTTGTAAATTTTGCGCTCTCGGACTGCCGCCAATAGAAGGAGATTCCAAACAAGCTGATACTAATCCCTGTGATAGAATTTCGCTTAACAATAAAGGAATATCAAGCAGCGTACTTTTACCGGTGCCATTCGCACCAGCCAAAACATGATATTGACCGAGTTTAATATCAAGCCTTTCAAAGCAGCGATAATTAAAAGCTTCTATTCGAGAAATCATATACCTGGAGTTGGGTATTCTTGGCGGAACTCTCGATATTTTTCGGCAATTACAGGCAGGTCATCATCAAGTATCTTTTCTTTTCGTTTTAAAGAACGTTCAATAATACGTTCCCCAATGCGAATTTTTTCTATTTTCTCTTTCAACACCACAATTTCTTCACCATCAGGAGTCCGTTTATAAAGCGTATTTCCTCGACGGTCAAATCCTACCTTCTCTGCCACTGCCATAAATACAGGATAGTCCGTCTTACCTCCTAAATCTTCAGCCCTAATTTCCTCTTTGGTTTTCTTCTTGAGGAACAGCAAACTTGTGAGGATATTTACATTCGCCTCTACAATAAATGCCTCAACTGGAATATCCACACTAGCTAATACCCAAGAATGACGCAGAATCCACCACCGGATATATTCAGTTCCAGGATTGCCCAAAATGCCATCTGGCAAAACAATCCCCATCCTTCCCCCTGGTTTTAGCCAGTTCAGACAACGTTCAATAAACAACACCTCCGGCGCAACACTACCCTGAAGTCTGCCAGTCCTGCGAAAACTACCATCCTCTGTGCGTTCCCAAGCGTAAGCTAATTCAAACTGCTTGAGTGTATTTTGATCCGTAATCGGAATATCAGAACCAAAAAGCGGATTAGTCAACAACACATCAATTGATTCAAAAGGAATTTCTTTTTTAGCTGGTTCTAAACCGTCTAAATGCCCATTGGGAAAATCTACAGAGTTGATGTGATAAAGATGACCCCTGCCATCTCCCGCCATCACCATATTCATCTGGCAAGCTTTAATTAGAAACGGGTCAAAATCCGCACCAAACACTTGTTTCTCGGCAAACTGGCGCAGGCGTTCATTGACAGACAGAAATTCCTCTGTAGTCTCAAATCCTACTTGCACATTCGCAGCTTCCCGAAACTTCTTCATCAGATGCGCCAGCACTGCCACCAAAAATCCCCCGGTTCCACAGGCTGGGTCTAAAATCCGCTCATTTTCCTGCGGATCAAGCATTGCCACCGCCAACTTGATAATACCCCGTGGTGTAAAGTATTGTCCGCGATCGCCACGCAAATTCGCACCAACTATTTCTTGGTAAGCTCCCCCCTTGGCATCTACATCTGTGCGTGTAAAGTCATACTTTGCCAATTCAGAAACCATAAAAGCAAGGGCGCGGTCAGAAAGGGTAATTTCCTCATTTCCCCTGAAAAGATTGCTGTAATTTTTTTTCACATCCTCAAACAACGGTATAAGTCGGTTGCGGATTTCCTTGCGTCCTTCAGTGTCAAACTGTTCCTTCGGCCCCGCCCAAAATCGCCGTTGACCGCGAGGCGATTTCTGCTCATCGTGCATTTTGCAGAAAATCAGGTATAAAAACTGCCAAAATGCCGCATCTTTGGGCATTCCTTCATTCCCGTGAATGAAATTATGGCAGCGCCGGAAAGCCACACGCAGCATTTCTGGATCAGCCTTGCGGGTACGCGCACTAGAAACTACTTCCTGTGTGTCCAAAGATTCATCAGCAGGGGGCCAATCTCCTATCGGCTCAAATCGGTCTTCAAACCGCGTTTTTTGCTTCTCTAAGTAAAAGAACTCTAAACCATTCGTCCACAAACCATACTTACAGGAGTCAATATGCTCCATGATGGTTTCTAGTTCTTCTAAATCCTTCGCCGCTTGGTCGTAATCTCGAATCCTAACTGCATTTCTGCCGACCTTCGGTTCTTGGCGACAAACCACCACCCGACTTAAATTTTGAGCCTCCCGAAGTTGCCTGATTGTTTCTCCAAACTTGCTCATCCCTCCAATCCTTGTTGTTTGTTATGTAACACTAAACATTTTTGGTCTCAGCCGTCAACGGTAGTTTCGGTAGCAATTGAGAAGCTAGTAAAGCGATCATATATTTCTTGCTATTGCGAAGATAAAAAGAGCGTCCTCAAAAAATAAAAATAGCAAAATTCCAAATGTCCAAAAGAAAGGATTTAGACAAGAATCAAATCATTACATTACTTCATTCAGCACTTTCTGAAGAAGTTTTAGAGCTTAATAAAGTGCAAGAACTGCTTGAGCAAGTCCTTGAAGAAGAATTATGGCGGAAAAGAATTATTCCAGAAACAGAGGAGGTTGCAACATTTGATTCCTTTTTTGATTTTGTACACACTTCCCCACCAGTAGGACTAGGGACAACTCTTCAAACACTCTGGCGACTGTGCTCCCATGACTCATTACTTCTAGATTTGCTAGACCGTATTGTACTGAGACAAGCAGGAGCACCTGAAAAAAATCAAAGGATTGATAGTGAGCAGATAATTGTTGATAATATACACAATTACGATAAGATAAAGAGACCTACTGGCACCAGCAAACAAGCTGGACTTCGCCAGCTTCGTAAAAAAAATCCCGAATTACACGCTAAAGTTCTGGCTGGTGAGTTAACTGTTAATGCTGCTATGGTTCAAGCTGGATTAAGAATCAAGCAAGTAACAGTTTTTGTAAATCCTCTTCGGGCAGCGACGAAGCTTGAAAAAACCTTTCAAGAGGAGGATTTCATCGAACTGGTAGCATTGCTTATGTCTGCCTTGCCAGAAGAAAAGGAGATAGTGGCGGAAAAATTCAAACAAGTTCTGGATGAAAAGCAACTCAAAAAAATTAAAGATTTTTTAGCATCTCTTTGAAGAAGCCATTCAGTAACCTTCCTTTTCAGACAGAACTTGCACGTAAGCAAAATGCTTTTGGTACAGCGATCGTTACTGCGACAAGGCAATGGATGTAACGTACAGGCTGGAGAAAAGCACAACTTATTTAATTGGGGGCAATTGAATGGCTAAACGAAAGAGAGTTATAAATCCAGAAGTTATCAACAGGTATATCAAAGAAGGTCGTGGACAAGGCATAGCTTCTGAATACAAACCCTGGTTATTGATTCAAGATGTACCATCACTAGGTCTTGCTACCAGAATCAAGGGTTGGAAAACCAAAAGAGTTCATCATTTACACAGCAACCTAGAACTTAACTATTTCTATGTGCTGGAATGGTCATCTATTGTTTGTGATATTCGGGAACAGTATCCCCTGCTACCCTTAGAAGAAACATTAGCGATCGCTGAACAGTCTGGAATTCCTCATCCGAAACACCCAAAAACTCAAGAGCCAATTGTAATGACAACTGACTTTTGTGTTACTGTTCGCCAGAAAATTGGAGTTGTAGAGCAAATTCGTACAGTCAAATATGCTCAAGATTTGCAGTCAGAAAGGACATTACAAAAATTAGACATTGAACGTCAATATTGGCAGTCCAGAGGTATCGATTGGAAAATCGTCACAGAAAATGAAATTTCTGAAGCATTAGTCAAAAATGTTGAGTGGCTACACCCTTATCTGGTAGTTGAGAATCTATCACCTCTTTCAGCATCTGAAATTCGTCGAATTGAAACAGCTCTAACTCTGAGAATAGTCAAACAAAATCAATCATTAGCAAGAATAGCTGCTGATTGTGATGACAAACTCGGTCTATCACCAGGTATCTGTCTTACTGTAGCTCGTCATCTTCTTGCCAACCGCAAGTGGTTGATTGACATGAATAAACCAATTCAACCCAGTGAGCCTTTAGTTCTTCTGGCCAATCTGTTAGAGCAATCACATCAAGGATTAGAGGGTGTAGGATGAGTCTTCTCGTCAATATGCTGCTGGAATGGCAAAACGCTGAGGCTGAAAACAAAATTGAGCGTGTACTGTGGATTGACCCGTCTGGTCAAGACATGGTGACCATAGAGATTAACAACTCAAAAGCGCTCCCAAAATGGCAAAAATTCAAAGAGGTGGAGACAGCAATTATATCCAAGAAGATGTGTATCCTTGAAGTTGATCCATATTCAGGGTTACTTCGTCCCGAAAGTGCTATTTCAGAGAATCACCGTCAGCGTAGAGACCATGCATGGAATGTCATTGCCCCATTAGTTGAGGGTGAAATAGAGTTAATCTTTGATGCCCGTACTCGTGGTCAACTGATAAGGGATACAGTCAAACGGACAGGTTGCATAAAAAAGACTATTTATCATTACTTGCGGCGTTACTGGCAGGGAGGACAAGCAAAAAATACCCTTCTTCCCTTGTTTGATAGATGTGGGGCAAAAGGGAAAGAAAAAAAACCTTCTAATTGTAAGCGTGGTCGCCCAAGTAAGCTCTCAAAAGTAACAAATATACCACTAGGGATCAATGTAGATGATGAAATAAGACACAGCTTTCAGCGTGGGATCAAATTATTTTATGAAAAGCAACAGGGAATAACTTTGAATAATGCCTTTGACGAGACCTTAAAAAAGTTTTTTCATAAGGGTTATGAAATTCGAGATAAAGTATTAGTGCCTGTATTACCACCTGCTAGCGAACTACCTACATTTGCTCAGTTCCGCTATTGGTATGACAAAGAGCGTGATATTAGTAGGGAAAAAATTTCTCGTGAAGGTCAGCGTCGATTTAATTTATCTTATCGGGCTATACTTGGAAATTCAACCCAAATGGCTTATGGTCCAGGGTCAGTCTACCAAATTGATGCCACTATCGGCGATATTTATCTAGTTAGTTCTCTAGACCGAAATCGTATTATTGGTCGCCCTGTAATTTACTTTATCATCGATACCTTTAGCCGACTCATTACAGGATTTAGTGTCAGTTTAGAAGGTCCAAGTTGGTTAGGTGCAATGTTAGCTCTTGAAAATGCTACGAAGGATAAAGTAGCTTTTTGCCAAGAGTATGGAATTCAAATTGATGAAGCAGATTGGCCAAGTCATCACCTTCCTGAAAAAATTTTAGCAGACCGAGGTGAATTAGAAGGATACAACGCTGACAATTTGGTTAATGCTCTTGACATTGGGATATCCAACACGCCTCCCTACCGAGCTGATTGGAAAGCAATTGTTGAGCGAAACTTTCGCTTAAGCAATGACAAAATGATTCACTGGATGCCTGGAGCTGTTTACCAAAAACGAGAAAGAGGTGACAAGGACTATAGGCTTGATGCAGTTCTAGACCTTAACCAATTCCGCAAGCTGATGATTTACTGCGTCCTTGACCATAACAAAGACCACAGGATGCAATGGTATCGAATGGACGAGTTCATGATCCAAGATTATGTTGACCCTTACCCACTAGACGTTTGGAATTGGGGCATCAGAAACCGAGTTGGTCATCTTCGCCAAATGGCATCTGAAATTGTCAAACTAAATCTGCTGCCAACAGCAGAGGCTTCAGTCACTGCACAAGGTATCTATTATAAAGGATTGTTATATACCTGCCAACTAGCTCTACGTGAGCAATGGTTTGTAAAGGCAAGAATCAAGGGAAGATGGAAAGTTCCAATAGCCTATGATATCCGCTCATTGAATACCATATATCTGCGCCTTGATGACAGTAGACACTTGGAACCTTGCGAGCTTATTGAGACTGAGACAACATTCAGAGGGCGAAATTGGTATGAAACCGTTGACTACTTTGAGCTACAAAAACAAGGCAAAGAAATTGCTATGACTCGCCAACAGTCTTCCAAAGCTACTTTCCAAGCTCAAGTAGACCAGATTCTGGGTGAAGCCAAAGAACAGACTGAAAAAGCGCTCACTGGCCAAAGTAAGCGATCGCGTACCAAAAATATTAGAGAAAATCGCAAATCAGAGCGTGAAAGTGAGCGAGAAACAGGAGCATGGGAATTGGGAGCCAAAGAAAATTCCCAGGAGCTAGGGCAAGTAATTCCAATACCTTTAAATACTCAACCCGAAGAAGAGAACGAAGGTTATGTAGCTCCACCCAAGTCAATTGATAAATTACGCAAGCTAAGAGAGAGGAACTGGAAAAATGACTAGTACCAATTTGACGCCATCACTCTTAGTAGGGAAGGGAGCAGTTGTACCAGCCTCATACCGCGATCCACTAATTTCAAGCTACCGTGGTAATCCACTGATCGAGGCCTTACCCCCAATTCTATCAGAAGAGGAAGTTATGCAGTTTCTGGCAAATTATCCCAATTATGATGAGGGAGAACGCCAACTGCCATCCCATCTGCGTTTACATTTGGTGCAGAATGCACTGCAATTTTTTGAACCTCTTCCAATTCATATTGATTTAGAACAGCGATTTTCACGCATGATTCGGGCAGGGTATCAAGCACGCAATCCAGTAAAAGCTGATTTTTGGAGAAATTTTCAAAAGCAATTAGATGTTCTGGGTTCTGAAGTGACCGCAGTCACTCAAAATCATCGATTCAGATCAACGGCAACAGGCTTCACAATTATTGGCATTAGCGGTGTGGGTAAGACCACATCTGTAGAAGCAATATTGGATCTTTATCCTCAAGTAATAGTTCACGGTCACTATTGTGATCGTGATTTTATACTCATGCAAATTGTGTGGCTAAAACTAGAGTGTCCTAATGATGGTTCAATTAAAGGTCTTTGTATAAATTTCTTTCAAGCCGTTGATGACCTTTTGAGAACAGACTATTCCAAAAATTATACAGGAGGAGGTAGACGCACTGTAGATGAGTTAATTCCGTACATGGCTCGTGTAGCTTCGCTACATTGCATCGGGGTGTTGGTAATCGATGAAATTCAACATCTGAACGAAGCTAAAAGCGGTGGCTCAAAAAAAATGCTCAACTTTTTTGTCCAGCTTATTAATACCATTGGCATTCCTGTTGTTCTTGTAGGAACCTATAAAGCCATGTCTATTTTAAGTGGTGAGTTCCGTCAAATCCGTCGGGGTAGTGGTCAAGGGGATCTTGTTTGGGACAGGATGGCAGACGATGATGTTTGGGAATTCTTTGTCGAATCGCTTTGGCGCTATCAATACCTCAAAAAACTTTGCCCACTCAAACCAGAACTATGCCACGCTCTCTATGAAGTAACTCAGGGGATTACCGACTTTGCAGTCAAAATTTATATGCTGACGCAAGTGCGGGCAATTGCAACTGGAAAAGAAACCGTTACTGAGAGCATCATTCGGTCAGTTGCTAAGGATAGCCTGCGCCTAGCACAACCAATTATGTTAGCTTTAAAAAATGGTGATATCCAATTTCTTCAAAATTTTGAGGATGTTCATCCAATCGATATTACATCTTTCATACAAGAAGCTCAAAATAGTATAAAAGTTGTTGGCAAGATTAGCTCTTCACCCATAATTCAGAAAAGCTTGGTAGAGGTTGAACAAGAAGCCAAAATTAGCCCTAATAATCCTACTTTTGATTCCCCTGCGACAGAGTTAGCAAGCAAGGTAACAGATGTTGTGACTCAATCTCCTTCGCAAAGTGAAATTAATAAGAGGCAGATAAAACGTCATAAAACTACTACAGAAAAAAAAGGCTTGGTAGAGCTTGTGAATTTGAGCGCGAAACAAGGAATTGCTGCCTATGAAGCTCTCAAGCTAGAAAATTACATTTGTTCCGCTACTGAATACTTGCCAGAGGAAGTAGAAAAATGATTGGTTTATTTCCAGATCCCTATCCAGATGAACTGCTCTATAGTATCTGTGCCCGTTTCCAAGATCGAGTAAAGTATCCAAATCAAATTTCTGTGGGAAGAGAACTCTTTGGAGTGATTGTTACCGCACCTATAGATTTTCCTACTCATCTTGGGTATCTTGTTGCAAACTTACCACCCCAATATTGCTATACAGTTGACCAACTCATCGATAACCATACTCTGATACCTTTTTACACTCCATTTTATCCACATGAGCGGATCAATTCTATTCGCAATGATATGGCAGGTTCAGACAACTCATCAATTCACGGACGTTTAGGTATTTTAAGTGCTGAGATTAAGCCAGCACAGTGGCTGCGATTCTGTCCTTTATGCGGAGATCAAGATAGCAAGAAGTTTGGAGAACTTTATTGGCATCGTGTTCACCAGTTACCTGGTGTAGAAGTTTGCCCTACTCATCTTGTTTTTCTAGAAACAAGCAGTGTAAGGACACGAGATAGAAAAAGACCACAAACATTTATCTCTGCTGAACAAGCAATAGAGAAAACATCCCCACGTCCCTTGAATATATCAAACTTACACGATCAAATTTTACTGAAGATAGCTGAAGATGCTGCTTGGTTATTAAATCAAAAATGTCTGGTTGCGAATCTTCAACTATTATATGAGCGATATCGCTTCCTTTTAGGAAGTCAAGGATTAACTTCTCCTAGCGGCAAATTGCGTGGGTCTGAATTTATAAAAGCATTTGAAAATTATTACTCTCCTGAACTATTAGAACTATTCTATTCAGAAGTTAATAAACCAACTAAAAGGCAGTGGCCGATATCATGGTTAGCAACCTCAAATCAAATATCACGGGAGCATCCACTTTTGGCAGAAACACTCAAATAGCAAGTAAACCATTCAGATAAGCACAACGAACAGAAAGGATTT